>NZ_JBWKUI010000016.1:0-189383 GCF_059420765.1 Pseudomonas sp. GW821-FHT03E01
GTTACCAATATTGGCAACCCCAAGTCCATGGCTTTCTATGCCGCTGTCTTTTCAGCCGCAGCCCCCGCCCACGTTTCACCAGGCACGTTTTTGTCGATGCTGGCAGTTGTCGTGGTGATTTCAATGACCTGGTATGGAATGGTTGCAATCACTCTTTCGCAACCCAAGATTGCGTCCGCGTATCAAGGGAGGAAAAAAGCTATCGATCGACTGTGCGGCGGTTTGATTTTGTCTCTGGGGGTCCGCCAGTTGGTTTAGCAATCCCACGATTGATTCGCACTTCCTGCGCTGCGACGCCCGCCAACGGATTTACTGGGAGGTTCGCACTGGCGCGGCACTGCTGGCACCTCTGCAGGACCGATAGCCGGCTGCGTTGTCAGGGAAAACTGGCTTTTGCATCAGGTAGATAACGGCCAAAAGCAGCCATTCGGCTAGATACTTTCGACCCTTCCGGTTCCTCGTGTCTGCGAGCTAACGCCATTTCTTAGCGTCCGAGTGAGGGCGGCCCATAGAGCTCAGTTTCCCAGTCTTCAAGAGGTGGCGTTACTTTGAAAGATGGGTCGCAGTATGACCTTAAGTAGTCAGTCGCTCTCCTTTGGGCGTAGGTGAAATTGAGCACGCTGCCTTCACTGTCCATCTCTATCACGTTCGCGAATATCGCGAAAACCATCTCAATTGCACTCGGCTCAGAGCCATAAATGTCGAGGTACTCAACGTTTTCAAGCATGTAATGGCTTCCACTTGCCATGAAGTATGCAAACGTTCGGAGTGCTCCACTGAAATCATTACTAAGCTTCTTCATGTACATTTTCTTTTAGTAAAAATTTTGGATTTAACTGCTTCATAATCAAGCATCTGCTTCTTTGCCGTTTTATTGCGGTCGAGACAGGCCGGAACCGGCCAGAAGCTGTCCCTCCTCTGACAAAATCCCCTACCCCGCACTCAATTCCCACAGCACATCCAGCACATGTTGCGTAGGCCGTTCGATGTCTCGACTACGGTGGGCAATACCCAGTTGCCGCCACAATAAGGGCTTTAATGGCCGCATGACGATCCTGGTATCGGGCAATGGCGTGGAGGCTTCATGCGGCAACAACGTCGCACCATAGCCAGCCGCCACCAGGCTTTTGATCGCATCGTTGTAGTTGAGTTGAATACGCGGCGCAGGCTGCGGCCCACCACTGGCGAACCACTCCGCAGTCAAACGCGAAAGACGAGTGGTGTTGTCATTCAGAATCAATGGCTGAGTGGACAGCCAGTCGGGGGTCACAACCTCCGGGGATTCCCAGCGAGCCGGCAGGAAGGCCATGACCGGGTCCCGTCGCCATGGCTCGATCCGCAAGCCCTTCACCGGGGACTGCGGCAGCGCGACCAAACCGATTTCCAACGAGCCCTCGGCAAGCTTCTTCAGAGTTTCCTGCGACGTGAGCACCGCGACCTGCACATCGATAGCGGGATGGCGCTGGCTCAACGTCTCCAAAGCGTGCGGCATCAACTGTGCGATGGCCCCCGTGGAGGCGCCTAGCCGCACACGCCCGGCCAATCCCTGTACCTGACGTTCCACGTCCTCAAGCGCCTGCTCCGCATCCGCCAACAGACGCCGCGCACGTTCCACCAGTGTGTTCCCAATCGCCGAAGGCTGAACGCGCCCACGCGTGCGCGACAACAGCTTGCCGCCCACGCGCGCCTCCAGGTCGGCGATATGCAAACTGACCGTGGGTGGCGCCAAGTGCAGCACGCGGGCCGCCTCGGCAAACGAACCCAGGTCGGCAATCGCCACCAGCGTGCGCAGACGGTCCAGGCTGATTTCGCGCATGAGTGACTCCTCGTTCAGAAAAACTGAATTTCATCGTTTATAAATTCAACTTTTCCTATCTTAGCGCCTCACTGAAGATTGGAACTCCTGATTTCCTATGTCCGAGAGCATTCCATGGCAAGTCCCCTTGTATTCATCGATGGCGACCAAGGCACCACCGGGTTGCAAATCCATCAACGCCTACGCGACCGCAGCGATCTGCGGCTTATCACACTCAGCCCCGACTATCGCAAGGATCCGCAACGTCGCGCCGAAGCCATCAATAACTGCGACATCGCGATTCTGTGCTTGCCCGACCAAGCCGCGCGCGACGCTGTAGCGACCATTGAAAACCCCGCCGTGCGGGTGATCGATGCGAGTTCGGCGCACCGCACCCATCCAGACTGGACCTATGGTTTCGCGGAGATGAATCCGCAGCAGAGCCAACGCATCGCCGCCGCACGACGGGTCAGCAATCCCGGTTGCTATCCAACGGGGGCCATAGGGTTGCTGCGCCCTTTACTGGAGGCCGGATTACTGCCCAAGGATTACCCGATGAACATTCATGCCGTGTCGGGTTATTCCGGGAAAGGACGTGTCGGGGTGGAAGAGCATGAGGGAGAAGACGCAGCACAGGCGTCGGCGTTTCAGGTCTATGGGCTGGGGTTGGCACACAAACATATTCCAGAGATTCAACAACAAAGCGGTCTGACGGAGCGGCCGATGTTTGTGCCGGCCTATGGCGCTTTTCGGCAGGGGATCGTGCTGACCATCCCCTTGCAAACCCGGTTGTTGGCGCCAAGTGTGGGTGCGGTGCAGTTACATGCGTGTCTGATGCAGCACTACGCCGATACGAGCCATGTACAGGTGATGTCGATGCTGGAGGCTAAAGGGCTGACGTCCCTTGATCCTCAGGCACTTAACGGGACTGATGATCTGCGACTGTCTGTGTTTGAGAATGACGAAACGGGCCAGGTTTTGTTGGCTGCGGTGTTTGACAATCTTGGGAAGGGAGCAGCTGGAGCTGCAGTGCAGAATCTGGATTTGATGCTTGCAGGAACATGACTCCGATGACCCGCGCAAATTAGCGTGATGCCCTCGTCCCGAGCCGGGATATAGAGGTCAGGCCAGGTTCGTACCTGAAGCCGTGAACCCATTTAACGGTAATATTCAGACTAAAACACCGACTTCAACTTGTAGAGAAAACATCTTGTTTGGGCATAAAAAATCGAGCAAACAGCTCGGATTGTGACTTGATATTTAATTTGGCATAAATATTGCGCCGATGAACCTTTATCGTTTCCACCGAGAGGGAAAGCTTTCCGGCTATCTCTTTATTAGAGAAGCCACTGAGCAACAATCTGAGCACATCACTTTCGCGCGCTGTTATTTGCGTGCCCAGCTGGGTAATCGTTTCTGGCCATAGAGGTGGCTCAGCGAGATTTTTCTCTACATCAATTTCAAAACACATGCGCTGATGCATTAATGCAGTCACCCATGGCTTGATAATATCAAGCATTGTTATTTGTTCTTGATTAAAACGGACTTTGCTACCAACGGAAATACATAACGTTCTATCGGCGTCGAGCTGAACATTGTACTGAGCCTCATCAACAGAGATATATTGTGCAAAATATTGATGATAATACTCAGTTTCAAGAAAGTATTCCGGCGCAATATCCAGCAAATGAAAGAAACCGCTCTGGGGGTTTTCTCGATTAGCTATATAAAATGGATCCAGCAGGTAAAGCCCCTTCACATAGCGATGAATGAACGCGTCTACCTCTTCAACATCTGCGACTTCAGGAAGACTAACGACTTGCACTTGTTGATTGCTAAAGATCAATACAACCCAATTATCGATTTGCACGTATTCGTTTAATATACGAACAAGCGAACTCCAGAATTCTGGACGGTTCAACTGCATGATCAGCTTCCCAATCGATCGGTGCCAAGCCAGGCTATGAAGGTCGAACGGCATTTTCTACCCCTTTAGGGTTAGGGATTCGTAGGTCAGAGGTAAGTATTCGTAGGTATTTACTATTCGGTAACGCCCGGTATATTCGCTGGCAGGACTTACGATGGCCATGAGGGCACATCGTCTTGATAAGGATGTTGCATGAGAAAATCACGTTTGCGAACCATTTTTTCGGCCTCGCTTCTCTGTGCTGGGATGAGCACATCAGTGGGAGCTGTAGAGCCTGGGGTGCATCTGTACAACTGGTTCGGGCTTCTCGCACCGGAGACCCCAAAGGAGTTTGAGCAGGCAACTGGCACCAGAGTGCATATGGATGCTTTCGACAGCGCCGAAATCATGCAGAGCAAAGTAATGGCTGGGCGCACGGGGTATGACGTGGTTGTGGCCACCTCCAATGTGTTGCCAAGCCTGATCCAGGCGGGAGTACTTCAGCCGCTGGATCGTAATCAACTGAGTAATTTGTCCCATATCGATCCTGATATCTTGTCCCAGGTCGCGGTCAATGATCCTGGTAATCGCTACGCTGTGCCCTATCTATGGGGTACTACCGGCATTGGCTATGACGTTGACAAAGTCAAAGCGGCATTGGGTGATAATGCTCCGGTGAATAGCTGGGATTTGATCTTCAAAGAAGAAAACATCAGTAAGCTCCAGTCGTGTGGTGTGGCAATGCTTGACTCTCCAAGTGAGATCATTTCGATTGCGTTGCATTACCTTGGGCTCCCCAGCAACAGCAGGAACCCGGATGATTACCAGAAAGCTCAAGCCCTACTGTTAAAAATCCGCCCCTACGTCCTCTATTTCGACTCCTCCCGAATTGACGCTGACCTGGCTGACGGCAATATTTGTGCAGTCGTGGGATGGGCTAATGGTGCCCTTGCTGCGCAGGCCATCAACGAGAAGACCAACACTGGACGCAAGATTACCTACAGCCTTCCTCGCGAAGGAGCGCTGGTCTGGTCGGAAAATCTGGTTCTTCTAAAAGACGCGCCCCACCCAAAGGAAGGTATGGCGTTTATTAATTACATGTTGCGACCAGAAGTTATTGCCAAGACCTCAAACCACACTCTCTACCCTAACGCTAACAAAGATGCCGCTGAGTTTGTCGAACAGAAGTTGCGAGACAACCCCTGGATTTATCCAGACAAAAAGACCATTGCCACACTTATCCCACTTGAGCCACTGCCATTGAAGCTGGAGCGAATCCGCACGCGGATCTGGACCAAAGTGAAGAGTGGTGTGTGATCTGACTTGATTTGTCGCCTGTTGCTCTATGCATGTCTTTATTTTATACGCGGACGTGCTTGAGCAGCAGGTTGAGGCTATTTATGTCCGGAAAGTAAGACGCAAACGCCAATATACAAGAGCGCCAAATTAGTGGATTAGTGCCTGTTATAGGCTCTTGCCCTGAGCTGGACTTACCCGGCTTCCTGACATTGACATCTGCGACAGCCCCGATTCAACACTTTATGCAAGAAGAGAACAGTGGATGTTCAGCCCAGCCAATCAGACGTCTTTCAGTTTGACCATCGACGGTTTTGCGCACGATTTTCAAGTACTCGCATTCACCGGAGATGAGGCGATCAGCAGGCCTTACCTCTTCAACGTGGAGCTTGTTAGCGAGCGGTCTGACCTGGATCTCGAAAGCCTCTTCGACGTAGAGGCTTTTCTGACCTTCGACGCGAAGGGCAACGGCGTCCATGGACGGATCTATCACATCGCCCAAAGCGGTAATCATCAGCGTTTGACGCACTACAATCTGGCCCTCGTACCGCACCTGTCCTACTTGCGCCACCGCATCAACCAGAGGATCTATCAACAGTTCTCGGTGCCGAAAATCGTCGCCTTGATACTGGAAGAACACGGGATTGTGGGTGAGGCTTATCGGTTTCATCTGGGGTCGACCTACCCCGAGCGTGACTACTGTACCCAGTACGATGAAACGGATTTGCACTTTATTCAGCGCTTGTGCGAAGAAGAAGGTATCCACTTCCACTTCCAACACAGCGCTCAAGGCCACGTGCTGGTCTTTGGCGATGACCAGGCGGCTTTTCCCAGGATTGGGCAACCCACTGCTTATGGACAAGAGAGCGATAGAGTGGCCAACGAGCCACTGATCAAGCGCTTCAACCTACGTCTGGGGAGAAACGAGCAACAGCCAGGCATGGAAAACGATGACAAGCTGAAGCCTTTCACAAGCCATGAGCACGGCAAGCAGATAAGTCTGCGTGCTATGGAGCGCCGCCATGCGGCTTATCGTCAAGCCGAAGGGCAAGGTGACCAGACCCGGTTAGTCAGTGGCCATGTTCTGGAGATCTCTGGCCACCCGCGCCAGGAATGGAACGACCGATGGTTACTGACTCAGATCATCCACGAAGGCAAGCAACCACAGGTATTGAGCGAGAACGTCGCCAGTGGCAACACAGACAACGAGGATGACTTTCATCAGGGTTACCGCAACCGCTTTATCGTTCTTCCGTGGGACGTGTCCTATCGTCCACCTTTGGCTCACAAGAAACCTCAGGTACCAAGTAACCACACCGCTGTGATCATCGCTCTGGAAGACGAGGAGATCCAGGGTGATAGGCGCCTCGGAAGGGTCAAGGTCAAGTTCCCCTGGGACCGCGAAGGTAGATTTGACGACAAGAGTTGTTGTTGGCTGAGGGGGACCTCCAATTGGAGTTGTGGAATGACGCCCCCCCGAACGGGTATGGAAGTCATGGTTACATTTCTCGAAAGCGACCCCGATCAACCGCTGATCAGCGGTTGCCTGTGCTGCCGCTAACCGCAAACCCTATAAGAGCAGCAACCGTCAGGTTGAAATTTGCCCCTGCAATTACTTAGTCAAGGGCTCAAGCCAGCAGGTCGGCGATCCACCGGGCCTGCCGGGCGACGTCCTGCACCTTCTCCTCGGGCACGGCCTGCCGCGCCTTGGCGAAGCTGCTCAGGGTCCGCTGCTTCTCGCGCAACAGGCGCTGCCACTTGATCAGGAATGCCGAGCTGCGTGCCTGCATCTGCAGCGGACCGAAATACAGCTCCTCGGCGGTGTACATCACCGGCCCGGTGCGCTCGGCGACGATGATTTCGTAGTCGAAGCGGTTTTCCCGCAGCACTTCCTCGCAGAGGATGCAGTAACCATTTTCCATCAGCCATTGGCGCAGTGGCTGCTCGCCGCCGTTGGGTTGAAGGATCAGGCGCTCCTGGCCGCTCAGACGTGCCTTGCCGCAGTCGAGGATGTCGCGGATCGTCTCGCCGCCCATGCCGCAGATGCTGATTGCCGTGATCCCGTCTCCCGGCTCGATTGCCGTCAGGCCATCGGCCAGGCGCACGGTGATCCACTGGTCCAGGTCGTTCTCGCGCACGGTGCGTTCGGCCGAGCGAAATGGCGTCAATGCCACCTCGCCGGCCACCGCCGCCACGATGGCGCCACGGCGCATCAATGCCACAGGCAGGTAGCCGTGATCCGAGCCGATATCGGCCAGGCGCGCACCTGCTGGCACATGTGCCGCCACGCGTTCCAGGCGCATGGACAATGTCTGTTGGTTCAACTGTTGCCCCTTTTCACCACGAACGTCCGGCACCTTTGACCGGATCGGCCCGCGATTCTGGCGAGCAACGCTGTGCATTTCAAATTTATGCGACCAGGATCATGGCTCGACCCGCACCTGCCGCTTGAGTATCGGCCCAAAGCGAGCCCTGGTAATGGATCGCTTTGGGCCGACCTGAGCCCTACTGCCGAGCTGTCCAAACGGCCAGTTCATAGCCATCCGGATCAATGAAGTGGAACCTGCTTCCACCGGGGAACGAAAATATTTCGCGGCTGATAACAGCGCCCAAGGCTTTGAGCCGTTGCTGCGCCTCATCGAGATCATCCGAATACAAAATGATCAAAGGGCCACCAGGTCGAACCGGCTCTCCCGTAGTGAAGCCACCGGTAAGGCGGCCATCACTGAATTCCGTATAGGTCGGGCCGTAGTCGACGAATGTCCAGCCGAACGCACTGCCGTAGAAAGCTTTGCTGCGAGCAATGTCGTCGACATTAAATTCAATATTGTCGATCTGCCGGTCTTTACCACGCACACTCATGGATGCCTCCTTGGCTGATATTAAAGGAACAATGATATTGCAGCTGCCGGCAAGGAGCAGCCCCCCTTCGGCGAAATGCAGACTTTAACGCTGGCACGCGGTTATGATCCGGGATAATCAGGTTCCCTTGGATCCACGCTTATGCCCACCTCGAAAATCCGCCCCTCACCCGCGCCGCTGCTCAAACCAGGAGAGACGGTGGTCTTGTTCGACGGTGTCTGCAAGCTGTGCAATGGTTGGGCGAGGTTCTTGATTCGCCATGACCGCCAGCAGCGCGTGCGGTTGGCGGCGGTTCAGTCACCCGAGGGGCAAGTCCTGCTCGCGTGGGCAGGTTTGCCCGTGGATCAGTTCGACACCATGGCGGTGATCCGCGACCGACACTTCTGGGAGCGTTCGGATGCATTTTTCGAAGTCATCGCCCAGTTGCCCGCTCTCTGGCGCCCAGTGAACCTGTTGCGCATCTTCCCTCGCATGCTTCGAGATTGGGCATACGACCGCATTGCGCTTAATCGTTATCGGCTCTTCGGGAAATACGACACGTGCCTGCTGCCGGATCCTGATCATGAACAACGCTTTTTGAAAGCGCCCCTATGAACGCCCTCACACGTATTAACTGGATCGCCCGTGGGGGGCTGGCGTTCATGTTTGGCTACCACGGTCTGATTCCCAAGTTGCTGTGGCTAAGCCCTGGCGAGCGAACAATGATCCAGTCTCACGGGATCACTCAGGTTGAGCTGTTCGCCAATATTGCCGGGGTCGCAGAAATTGCGCTGGCCTTATGGATACTGATCGCACCGCGCAGTGCCTGGCCTCTTGCCGTCGCCGCGGCGGCGCTGTTTGGCCTGCTGCTGGATGTAGCAATTTTCAATCCATCAATGCTCAAGGAGGCCTTCAATCCAGTCTCGTTGAATGTGGCGGGACTTACCCTGTGCGCAGTGGCCTGGAACACCAAGACTTGAGCCAGCCGATCCTGCTATCCCAATAGCCCAACCAGTTGCACCGGCGTCATCTTCGTCACCATCATCAGCACAATCACAAACATCCCGACAAAACCGACTACCCCCATCCACCACCATTTTTTGTACACGGATCGGTATTCATCATCGAGTCCGCTTCCAGCCTCAACTGCGCACGACGCCATCAGGTACAGCCGCTTCTGCAACACCAGCACCGGCAGCCAAAGCGAACCCACGCAGAAGAAGATAATCAACGAAGTCAGTACCCACTCCGTGGTCATGGGTAGTCCGGAGAGCCTCATCAGCAGGTAGCCCGTGATGATCTGAACAAAGCCTGCCGGCGTGGTAATCCAGGTGTCGAAGCGCACGACCATCCGGGCCACATGCGCGATCACTTGAGGGTTGGCCGTGCGGCTGGCGGCGATCAGATAGAGGTAGGAACCCATGCCGAATCCGAACAGGAAAATCGCGGCAATGATGTGGAGGTACTTCAGGCATAGATAGAGCATGTCAGCGCAGCTCGCCAGAGAACTGCACAGACAGGCTCAAATTGTCCGGATCGTTGATCGCTGCCATGTATTCATCGACGGTAATTTCGCCCACGCAAGCCCTGGCACCGGGATGCGGCACATAGCCCTGGGCCATTTTTGCGGCCAAGGCTACAGATGCGCAGCTTGGGATTTGCGGACCTTTGTCATTGGTGGCCGTCAGTTGCACCGTCATGGCCAGCGGTTTCCCATCAACTCCCTTGCCCTGAACGTCGATGTACATCGCGCTTTTGCCATCGCCGAAACGTTCAAACCGGGTCCCCAGCCGATGCAGTCTGGCGGCCCAAAGGGCATGGTCGCGAACCAGCCCGATCTTCAACGCCTGAGCCAGCAGATAGTTGGCGACACCACCAAGCTTCAAGCCCGCGCCGGCCTTGAAGCTCAGGGTTTGCGCGCCATAGCGGCTGGCGAAAATATCCATGTCCGGCACATCGACATTGGCCAGCACGCGAGTGCCCAGATGCGGCATCTTGCGCAGCGTCAGATCCTGCCAACCCGACACTTCATGCACCTTGCCATTCTTGAGTTGCCTGATCGGTTTACCCGCGTAGGCGAGTACGCCTTCGACGGTCGACAATCCCGGCATCTTCGCCGAAGAGGAAATGCCATGCTCGATCGAGTCGATACGACTGAAGCGATAGCGCTGCTGATCGATGATGGCTGACGATAGCGTCGGCACCGAACTGCAGCCACTGAGGATCGCCACTCCTGCCTGTTTCGCCAAGGCATCGAGTACGCCAACGCCGTTGACGAAGGTTCGGCAGTCAGACAGGTCGCAGTAGTTCACGCCAGCCTCGATGCAGCTCTCGGCGACCGCATAGGATTGCCCCTGAAACGGGCCGCCAGTATGGATGACCAACTGGATGTCCATCGAGCGCAAAACGGATTTGAACTCAGTGCCCATGGCATTGCCGCACCAACTTTCGGCGACAGTGCCCGATTGGCTTTTCAACTCATCGACTTTGCGCTGCAACTTGTGTGGATCGCGGCCCGAGATCACCAGTTCCACATCTGGCATTACCGCCAAATGCCTGCAAACGATGCTACCGAAGTTTCCGTAGCCACCGACCACCATCACCCTGAACACCATTCAACTCTTCCCTAACTGACAGGCTGCTTTCAGCCAATAATGACTGCTTTATGCCTGTAATGTCAGGCGGCTTCGCTACCCTTCATTGAGTCCCTCCCCGCACCGACCGTCGAACTTCAGCCTGTATGGCATAAGCCGGCGCCTCCACAGCATTGAAATCTTGTGTATAGCGCTGGGCAAATCCTTCTACCCCCCATTCCCGAAACTGCTGCACGTGCTTCAGTTCGTGAGCCCAGAGCGCGATGTCCTGTTCTGCGGTTTGAGTGTCCCGGAAGAGGATGATGTCGATCAGCGTCACGGCACCGACGTCGGGGTTTTGCAGCATGGAAGTGGCGGCGCTGAATTGGCCGTTGTCGCTCACTTTGTAGTGCGCGGCATCAAGGACGCTGGGGTCGTACCAGCGCAGCAGTTGCTCCCGGATGTGCGGTGGAATGGGTTGGATCTCGGCGCTGGCTGCTTCAGCGCGGGCTTGGGTCAGCCACAGCGCCAGGGCAGGTGCCGCGACCTGGTAGACGCCATCAGTCACCTGCCCCAGATCTGGCAGGCAGATGCAGCCGTTCAGGCACACTTGTTTCTCGCCAGGTGGGCAGGCGTTAGTCTGGGCTTGTACTACAGGAGTCAGGCCAAGAACAGACAGCGCCACCAGACATGTGATGATGGGCGGCATTGGGCCCTCCAGGGACGGAAGCAGCGCGAACAGCGAATCACAATTGATCGATGACCCGCATAACTTTAGCGCACCCTTGTCGGGTCTCTTCTCGATGATTGCCTGGGGGTAATTGCTGCCCTCACAACGACAGCAACAGTCGATCAGAAGTGATCGGACTGGGTATACGGTGTCTCATGGTGGAAGAGATCGCATTGGCCAACCCAAAACGTACCTTGAGCAAACGCGGCTAGGCGCGTTTACACCGCTATAGTCGATTCTATTGCCGACCGTACTTCCAGGAGCCTTTTCCCAGTGTCTGACATGCCGAGCAACTTCGCCTACACAAAACGCTTCAACGCCGTACTCGCCTACATCGATGCCAATCTTGAAGGTGACTTGTCGGTGAAGACGTTGAGTCATGTGGCGAACTTTTCGGTGTTTCACTTCCATCGACAATTCAGCGCGTTCGCAGGTGTGCCGGTCTCACGTTATGTGCAACTGATGCGGCTACGACGCGCGGCACATCGCCTGGCCTCCCTCGCTGATCACTCGGTACTGGACGCGGCACTCGGTGCCGGCTTTGAAAGCCCCGAGGCATTTTGCAGGGCGTTCAGGCGGGCGTTCGGTATGACCCCGAGTGCGTTCAGGAAGGAACCGAACTGGCAGGTCTGGAATGCGGTATTCGCAATCCCTCATTTTTCCAGGACTATCATCATGCAAGTACGAATCGTGGAATTCCCAGAAGTCAGGGTCGCAGCGCTTGAGCACTGCGGACCACCCGGGCTCGTCAATGAGAGCGTGCGCAAGTTCATCGAGTGGCGCATGCAGAGCGGACAGTCGCCGGTGGCATCGAGTCGCAGCTTTGGCATTCCCTATGGCAACCCCGACACGACACCTGCACAAGCATTCCGCTTCGCCATCTGCGGCGAGATTCACGAGGCTGTGGCGCCGAATGAGTTCGGCGTGCGCGAGATCGTCATTCCTGGCGGTCGCTGCGTCGTGGTGCGACATACGGGGTCACCGGATCACATCGGCGAAACGATCTATCCGATTTACCGCGATTGGCTTCCTGCCAGTGGCGAGGAACTCCGTGACCACCCGCTGTTCTTCAATTACCTGAGCGTCTATCCCGAGACGCCGCAGGATCAATGGCAAACTGACGTGTATGTTCCGCTTCAATAGCGGAGCAAGCAGCTTTCGACCCTGACGGACATTGACGAGTGTCCGCTCAGGGTTGGCATCCACATCAACGACGACAGCTTCTTTGCCCGTAACCCAGGGCCTGTTAACGCTTCGCGACAAAGTCAATGAGGGGAAAGCGCAAACCCGCGAAATCCTCGACTGCAGAAAGCCATCCTGACCGGTCGCTTTCCAGTCCCATTGGCAAGTTTTCAAACCCTGTACTACTGTCATCTCGTGCTGGATGCTCGGGATCGCGGACGTTCGATCTCCCCCAAGGTCATGGAATGAAGACCCCATCGTGAACACACAAGTGTTCCAACCGCTGTGCATACGACGTGTACGACGAGCCCAATGTGGCTCCGGTTCACAGGGAGGTGCTTATGGTGGCTTCAGGTCTAAAGTCTCGGCAGCAAATGCTGAGCATTCGCCATTGTATTGATACGAAACACGCTGCTTCCCTCCCCTGGCATCCCGGCTCCCGATTTCAGCCCGCTAAGTACCAGTAACTGAACATGCGCAGCATGCATTGCCTGAGCATGTGCCTGGCGCTGTTGCCTGCCGGCACGGTTATGGCTGACTCTCTTCCCGGATTATCGGCGTCTTGTACGGAGCAAGCCGTAGATAACCTGCTGGGGCTTCCGCCCATACCAGATGCCTCGTCACCTGAGCATCTGGTGGAAAAAATCCAGCTTGGCAAAACGCTGTTCTTTGACAAGCGTCTGAGTGCTGACGGCTCGATCAGCTGTGCCTCTTGCCATAATCCCGAACGAGGCTTCATCGACGGTTTGCCGCGCGCCCAGGGCATCCATCGCCAGCTTGGAACACGCAACACACCTACCCTCGTCAATGCGGCTATTGCCGGAACTCAGTTCTGGGACGGGCGCCGTGACAGCCTCAAGTCGCAGGCTACGGATCCCCTCTTTAACCCGATCGAACACGCCGTGAATGATGAGGCGCAGTTACTCCATACCATTCGGCAGGACATTCAGTATGTTGCGGCTTTCGAGAAGGTGTATGCGGCCTCCCCTGAGACGTTAATGGCCACGCAAGTTGCACAAGCCATCGCGGCCTACGAACGCACCCTGGTGGCTGGTAACTCTGCATTTGATCGTTATCGCTATGGACACGACAAAACAGCTCATCCAAGCCAGTCGCCCTCTGGTTCTGACGCCCCTGGAAAAACCGATTTGGTGGCGTTTATCTAACCAGTTGACGGCATGGAGCGGTGCCTCCTTGCTGTATGACGCCAACGGCAATATGACCAGTGACGGCAGCAACACTTACACCTGGGATTCGCGCCAGCGCCTGAGCACGCTCACGGGCACCGTATCCGGGAGTTTCAGTTATGACGCGGCCAACAGGCGCAGCCAGAAGACAATTTCCGGCCAGACCACCAGTTATGTCTTCGACGGTGTCAATCTGGTGCAAGAGCTGACCGGTACTGTCACCCCCACGGTACAGGCCAATCTCCTTACGGGCGGTTTGGACGAAGTATTCAGCCGCACCGAGGCCAGCGGCAACACCTACAGCTACTTGACTGATGCGCTGGGTTCAACCCAAGCGCTTACCGACAGCACTGGCGCGTTCACCACGCAATACACCTACGAGCCTTATGGCCAAACCAGCAGCAGCGGCTCCGCCAGCACCAACAGCCAGCAGTACGCCGGGCGGGAAAATGATGGCACGGGCCTCTATTATTATCGGGCACGGTATTACTCTCCAGGCTTTGGACGGTTTATCTCGGGAGATCCGATTGGACTTGCGGGGGGGATTAATACGTATGGTTATGTTGGCGGGAATCCGATTGGCATTACTGATCCATATGGCCTCGCATATCAATTGACGATTTCTGGCGGCGTAGCTTTGATAGTCCCAGGAACAGGGGAAGTCTTAATGTGGTCGTAGGTGTGAATCTCGATTGGATGAACACATCGGTGTACTCACAAGGTCAAGCCAATGGTTGGCTCGGTGCAGGCTATTATGTTGGATGGGGAGTCAGTATCGTTGGTGGAGATGGTGATGCCCCTACTACAGGTTTTGATCACACATCGTACGCGGAAGCCGATATCGGCTGGGGGCCAGCATTCGGTATTAGTGCCTCAGGAAACAGCTGCGGTAACATATCGGGTGTATCTGGAGCAGTCCCATACAAATTTGGACTTGGTAAAGGGCTTGGTGCGTTTGTCGGTCAGTCAGGAACTGCAACAGCAGTATCTCCAACGATCCAGAGTGCTAAAAACTGGTTTAACTCATTCAAACATTGAGATAAGCCCCATAAACATCTACAGTTACGAAAAAATCACATCACTTGAGGTTTTATAAAATGAAGTCTCACGATAAAAATGATTTTCTAAAGGAAATACGTCATCGACGTAATTTGTTTTGGTTGTGGTTGCCAGTCGCGCTCTTGATCCAGCTGGCAGTCATATCAATTATAAAAATTTCTTGGGGGGAACCACCAGCATGGATTTTCACAACACTTAATGCCGGCAGCGCTATAATTGGATTTATACTAATAATCCGAGTTTCAAAAATACGCTGTCCTAGGTGCGGAAATAAGGCACTTCGATTCATCCCGCTAACAACCATGAAATATGTTTGCTGTCAATGGTGCAACTATCCAGAAAATGAATAATTCAACGTGTGTGGCAGGGTATTTTTAGTTAAACATGCCATTGAACATTTTAACGACAGTGACGGGAGCAATACCTACACCTGGGATTCGCGCCAGCGCCTGAGCACGCTCACGGGCACCGTATCCGGGAGTTTCAGTTATGACGCGGCCAACAGGCGCAGCCAGAAGACAATTTCCGGCCAGACCACCAGTTATGTCTTCGACGGTGTCAATCTGGTGCAAGAGCTGACCGGTACTGTCACCCCCACGGTACAGGCCAATCTCCTTACGGGCGGTTTGGACGAAGTATTCAGCCGCACCGAGGCCAGCGGCAACACCTACAGCTACTTGACTGATGCGCTGGGTTCAACCCAAGCGCTTACCGACAGCACTGGCGCGTTCACCACGCAATACACCTATGACCCTTATGGCCAAACCAGCAGCCCCGGCTCCGCCAGTACCAACAGCCAGCAGTACACCGGGCGGGAAAATGATGGCACGGGTGTCTATTATTATCGGGCACGGTATTACTCTCCAGGCTTTGGACGGTTTATCTCGGGAGATCCGATTGGACTTGCGGGGGGGGATTAATACGTATGGTTATGTTGGCGGGAATCCGGTTTCTTACATTGACCCTTTAGGGCTATGGCGTCTTCCAGACTTCCTCGCAGTAAATATAAATATCGCAATTCCAAATCCAATAACGGACACGTATTTTGGCTGATCGGGAACTGCTAGTTTAGATCGATATGGGAACTGGTACGGGAGCGTATTAGGTGCAGAACTTGGAAAGTCTGCTAACATTATAACTGGAAGCATTACTGCAAACTGGATAAACCAGTCATGTAACGCTATAGAAAATCAGCTCAATAACTTCTTGTCGGGAAATGGAGTTAACGCTGCTGCTGGTTTCTGGGGGGGATTTCTGAGACGTGGTCACCAGGTAATGGGTTTGCAACAGGGGTTGGATTGATTTCGCCTCAACTAGGTGCTAGTTACAATTATTCCTCCCAAGAGGCTGGGAAGGCTGGATCAGGATGGTGAGAATGAAAAGCGTCGGATTGTTATTATTGATTATTATACTGTTCTCAGTAGGAGTAATGTGCTTGTTTTCTCTCGAGCAAACCCGAGAAATTGCAATAAAAGTGGCTGACTGGGCATACGCATCAAAAAACCACCCACTCAAGACCCTGGTTAGATCAAACAACTACTTGAACATGCTTAGGATGGTGGGCGCGATAGCCCTCTTTACATCTTTTTTCTTAATATGGGCATGGATAAAAAACTTATAAAAAAAATACACACATATGGAGATCACTCTTGGCATCTGCATGGAAATACCCCACCCCGGCGAGCTTCCAGATCAGAAAGCATGTCCGGCCCGGCCATTGGCTTGCCCGCAATTGGTGCGGTGCTAGCGGGCGAAAGTGAGCCATCAAAGTCAGGGTGTAAAATGACCGACGGAAGCGAACACTTACTTATCGGAAGACTGGCAATCCTGCCATTTGCCTTTGTTCAGTGGGGCGTTTTGCTTTGGTACCTGAGTTCATTGCGGCGATTACGTGACAATTTTCTGAAAAGATTAATAGGAGGAGCCGTATCTATTGCGACCATTTTCGCAGTGACATTCGGACAAATGGAAGCTTACACAATAATCACTTCTATGCCGCACCCAATGACTGACAACTTTTTCTTTATTACATTCTCCATCGAGCACGCCGCGTCCATCTTCTTTATCTTCTACGCTGCAATTAAAAGAACGAGCAAACAAAGGGGACGGATTTATTTTCTTCAATTACCGACCAGAATGGCGCCGTGGGCGCCCAATTTGTGGGGACCGGCAATGGGCCAAATGCTACTCTAAACCAGTACATTGGGCCGGTAATTTTCAGTGCGCTGGGTGTTGCTGGCTATATCAACCTTAATCCTAGTGTAGGAACTGGACCATGAGTCAACTAGAAAAAAGGAGCAAAGTAGGAGTCCGTATTGCATTAACTATTGTCTTGTTATTGACATGCATTGTTTTTTTATTGGCATTGAGCTGTATTCTGGAATTGCACCACAAAAAGCCGTTGGCTACCCCAATTCCGGCCAACTTAAGCTTTATGTATTATTTCCAGCCGCATCAGTTCTTATTAGCGCTTTAATGCTGACCTTCTCAAAAAAACTGCCGAACTGGTTGTTGATTGTTTTTATACCGATTCAATTCATCGCTATTTTTACGGTTTTTATTTTTTTTGGTGGTGGTGTGTAAGGGCGTCGCTTGTCGGGAAATGGAATTAACGCTACCGCTGGCTGCTGGGGGGGGCGTTTCTGATTCGTGGTCACTAGGTAATGGGTCCGCATCAGGGTTTGGATTCGTTTCTCCACAACTAGGTGCTAATTAAAACTACTCCTTCCAGGCTGCAAGGAAGATTGGATCAGAATGGTGGAAATTATGACTATTGGGCTATTGGCTTTTATTATAATACTGTGCTTACTGGGAATAATGTGCTTGTTTTTTTCTGAGAAAACGCAAGGCATTATAATCAAGTTAATTGACCGAGCAGGCGCATCAAAAAAATACCCACTCAAGAGCCTGATCAGATCAAGCAATTATCTGTATATTCTTAGATCAGTTGGCGCATTAGCTCTTTTAATGTCTTTTTTCTTAACATGGGGATTGATAAATAATTTATAAAAATATACACACATATGGAGATCACTCTTGGCATCTGCATGGAAATACCCCACCCCGGCGAGCTTCCAGATCAGAAAGCATGTCCGGCCCGGCCATTGGCTTGCCCGCAATTGGTGCGGTGCTAGCGGGCGAAAGTGAGCCATCAAAGTCAGGGTGTAAAAATGACCGACGGAAGCGAACACTTACTTATCGGAAGACTGGCAATCCTGCCATTTGCCTTTGTTCAGTGGGGCGTTTTGCTTTGGTACCTGAGTTCATTGCGGCGATTACGTGACAATTTTCTGAAAAGATTAATAGGAGGAGCCGTATCTATTGCGACCATTTTCGCAGTGACATTCGGACAAATGGAAGCTTACACAATAATCACTTCTATGCCGCACCCAATGACTGACAACTTCTTCTTTATTGCATTCTCCATCGAGCACGCTGCGTCCATCTTCTTTATCTTCTACACTGTAATTAAAAGACGAAACCACCGAAGGAGAGGGATATACCGATAGCGGCTCACAAGATCAATCTGTAATCAGAGGCAATCTGGCGATACAAAATCTGGGAGGTGAGAGAATGAATGCACTTAAACGCGTCGTGGGAGTACTGGCCTTAGGCTTTTGGTTTTCTTCATTTTTTGCCTGGAAATACTTTGATGCTCACGGACTGAGAACGCCGGATCTTCAAAGTGGAAAAACCTACCCGCTGGATACGCACGGTTCGGTTGTATACCTAACGCCCCATGAGCATTACTTTTTGTACGGTTTGATCATCGCTGGCATAGTGTTTTTCCTGCTCAGCGCTGTTTTTTATTTTGTCGGGAGCAAGCGACCATAGTTTGTTGCCAGTGGACACAATGAAGAAGCACCATGGCTCTAACCAGCAACATTTCACTCTACGACAGTCGATGGCCCACGCTCTTCCTTAGCGCCACGGTTTATGGGGGTCAGTCTCGACATCCGCTCGCAGTGACCACGTAGAGCCTGGATCAATCGGCAGTCAGCATGGCAATGCCGAGCGCCCTCCCTCAGCCCTCCTCGGCAAATGCCTCCTTGATAAATGCCTCCAGCTCTTTCTCTTCAAGCAACTCAATAGAAAAATGCCCGAAGCGTTTCGGTAACCAGAGTATGCGTGTCCCACTTGGCGTCTGGAGGTTATCGCGAGACAGCGGTTTGCCGTTCTCATCTTCCGGCTGGACGCCTGCGTCGATCAATTCGTCGTAGGCTGCCTCGATGTCCGGTGTGGAATAGCAGTGCCGGTAGATGGTGCCTTCGCCGTTGGCGTCCATCAGAGCCTTGAGATTTCCGGTAAACGGTTGCACCAGCATAAGGCGCTCCGTTCCGAACATGACGATCGCATAGCGCACATGCAAACCGTCGCGCTGCCAATCAAGTGTCTTTGAAATTCTGGCGCTGAAGACACGGGCGTAATACTTGCACGCTTCCTCAAGGTCTTTGACGAGAACATCGACGTGGCTGAACTTTAATTTCAATGGCCCCACCTTTTTCAGACATGCGATTTGATACCGAGATCTCTCCTTATGTATCACAGTGTGTCTGATTAGCCTCTCGATACATGATTTTTCACCAGGCCTGCGATTCGACACAGACCAGATACGTCGCTACGTTCAAATGCAAGCAAGGTTTCAAGGGGCTCAGCCAGATCCCCTGGCCAACGACTTGCAACGGAGACATCACATGAAGATGGCACTGCAGAACAAAACCGGCAAAACCCGCCACCGCCTGCTCGGCTCGTCGATCCTCGCGTTTACCCTGTTCAGCGCTCTCGGTGCGGCCCACGCACAAACGACCACCGCGGCGCAGCCAACCTCGGTCAATGCTGGCGCCACTCATGCAACACCCTCCCCGTTCGGCCCGCTCAAGCATGTCAACGCCGGCCTGCTGGACGTGGCATACGCCGAAACAGGCCCGGCTAATGGGCCAGTGGTGATTCTTCTGCACGGCTGGCCGTACGACATTCACAGCTATGACGAGGTCGCCCCGTTGCTTGCCGCGAAGGGCTATCGAGTGCTGATGCCGTATGCGCGTGGCTATGGCGATACGCATTTTCTGTCCGATAAAACCGTTCGCAATGGCCAACCGGCTGCGCTGGCCAGTGACGTCATCGACTTCATGGATGCGCTGAAGATCAAACAAGCCGTGCTCGGTGGTTACGATTGGGGCGCACGCTCGGCCGACATCGTCTCGGCGCTGTGGCCAGAACGGGTCAAGGCGCTGGTCTCGGTCAGCGGGTATCTGATCGGCAATCAGGCGGCCGGCAAGAACCCGCTGCCACCCAAGGCTGAATTGCAGTGGTGGTATCAGTTTTACTTCGCCACCGATCGCGGTCGCGCCGGGTACGAGAAAAACACCCACGACTTCGCCAAGTTGATATGGCAACTGGCTTCGCCGAAATGGGCGTTCGACGACGCCACTTTCGACCGCAGCGCCAAGGCGCTGGACAACCCCGACCATGTCGACATCACCGTATTCAACTACCGCTGGCGCCTGGGCCTGGTCCAGGGCGAGAGCCGATACGAAGCGCTGGAGCAGAAACTGGCCACGGCGCCTTCCATCAGCGTGCCGACCATCACCCTTGAAGGCGATGCCAACGGTGCGCCGCACCCGGCCCCCGAGGATTACGCCAAGCGCTTCACCGGCAAATACGAGTTCCGGCTGATCAGCGGCGGCATCGGCCACAACCTGCCGCAGGAAGATCCGCAGGCGTTCGCCAAGGCTGTGATTGATGCGGATCACCTTTGAGGTGATCTGACATCCATGCACTTGCCCCGCTGAACACCTTCACAACAACGGCTCGTTTATTTAACGAGCCGTTTTAACCAAGGCAGGCGCAACACCGTCTAATCTAAATAGAACACGACCACAAACACGCCTCCAGCCTCTTGATACAGGGGAAACGGGATGATCGGCAAAACAGCACGCCAATGCTCGTCATGGATCCTCCCTTCCCTGCTCGCCATCAACCTGGCGCTGACCGCGGGCTGTGCGGGCAAAACTTCCACGGCCCGCTACTCGGCCTCAAGTGCAGACTCAAGCACAGGCTCAAGTTGCTATGCAAAAGCGCTACCCACTGCTGGCGAGGGCGGCCTGGCCTGGGGCTCCACCCTGGACAAGGCTCGTCAAAAGTCCATGGATAACTGCATACGCTATGCCGGCCAATCCGGTGGCACGCCGACGACCTGTCATGTGGTGATGGCGGAGTGCAAAAACTGATAGCAAGGTGTATCGGTGACGCAGCAGATCCAGCCGTTGCTCAAGGAGATCGAAGCGAAACTGCCGTCACTTATGCTGCAACTGCAGAACTTCTCTCGCATGTGGATGGTGGTGCTGACCGCGCCGCCGGGCTTGATCGGTGATGTGATGGGTAGCATTGCGATCTTGATCGACCGCTCTGCTACCCATCGAACGCCTGCGTTCAGTATGCAAAACTGAACACTCATCCTCTTCTCAATAGTGTCAGGCGGCACCAGGGACATTTGTTCCCATGCCCGCCGGCAGGAACGGTCGAATTTCATCGATTTCCGCAGCGCTGAGGCGCAACTCCAAGGCTGCAATCAGCCCGTCTACTTGTGCGCGATGGCGGGCTCCGACAATGGCGCCCGTCACGACCGGTTTGCGAAGTACCCAGGCGATGGCGACCGCCGCAGCGCTCACCCCGTGCCTTTCTCCAATACGTGCCATGACGTCAACCAATGCCAGGTTCGCACTCAAACGGGGCTCCTGGAAATCAGCACTTCGAGCCTTGCGCCAATCGTCTTCGGGCAGTTGCGAGATGCGTTCGCGCGTCATGCTGCCGGAAAGCAGCCCTGATTGAAGCGTGGAATAGGCAAGGACACCCATCCCGGCCTGCTCGCAGAATGGCAAAACGTCCTGCTCAATGTCCCGCATCAAGGCCGAGTACGGCGGCTGGAGCGAAACGATCTCCGTCACCGCCTGCGCCCGCTTGAGTTGAGCGACATCGAAATTCGATACACCGATCGCGCGAATCTTTCCTTGATCGCGCGCGGCAGCCAAAGCCGAAAGCGCCATTTCAATGCCTTCACTGCTGGCATCAGCAGGAAAAGCAGGCCAGTGGATCTGATAAAGATCGATGGTCTCGACTTGAAGCCGGCGCAAGCTTGCGTCGATCTCGGCGAGCAAGGATTGAGGGGCCAGCGAATGCGAAATCTTCTTCGTGACCGGGTCCCAGACCAAACTGCCTTTGGTGAACACCAAAGGACGCCGTGACGCCGGCACCCGCCGCAGCAATTGCCCCACCAATTGCTCTGCATGGCCCAAGCCATAAACCGCAGCGGTGTCAATCCAGTTCACGCCGCGTTCGACGGCATATTCAAGTGCGCCCAGGCTGTCCTTGTCATCCTGCGCTCCCCAACTGTACTCCCAGCCGGTGCCGGCGATTGCCCAGGTTCCCAGGCCAATCGGTGAAATCAGAAAATCCGATGATCCAAGACGATTGTTTTGCATAGCCACCTCTCCACGAATGATGGAGGAAGTATCCGGCAGAGGTCTCATGACGATAAGATAGGTAATCGTATTTGAACTACTGAACAAAACTCATGAGTCATCACCCCGATCTCTCTGAACTCGACGCCTTTGCCGCCGTCGCTCGCCATCGCAGCTTTCGCAAGGCCGCCGACGAACGTGGCGTTTCGGCTTCCGCGTTGAGTCACGCAATGCGAGCGCTGGAAGCACGTTTGGGCATCAGACTGCTGAACCGAACCACTCGTAGCGTGACCCCGACCGAGGCCGGCCAGCAGCTATTGGCGACGCTGGTCCCGAGCCTGCACCAGGTTAACGATGCATTGGCGCAATTGACCTCGATGCAGGAAGTGCCCACTGGCAAACTTCGCCTCAACGTGGCGCGTCCGGCGGCTCGCATCGTGTTTGCGAAAGTGCTGGCGCCCTTCGTGGCCAGGTATCCACGTATTCAGTTGGACCTGATCACCGATGATGGATTGACCGATATCGTCAATGAGGGATTTGACGCTGGAGTCCGCTTTGGTGAAAGCCTGGCCGGTGACATGATCGCAGTCCCTGTCGGCGCACCTCAATCGTTCGTGACCGTAGCCGCGGATGCTTATCTGGCCGCGAAGGGAACCGCGCACGTCCCCCGCGACTTGCTCGACCATGCGTGCATTGCCAGGCGTTTTCCCAGTGGCAAACTTTACGCCTGGGAGTATCAAGCCGACGGTCAACCGATACGGTTATCCGTCACCGGCCCGCTGATTCTGGAAGACGATGCGCTGATGATCCAGGCAGCGAAAGACGGCGCTGGTATTGCCTATGTCTACGAGGAGCTGGTGCGCGACGATCTCCGGAACGGGCATCTCAGAGAAATACTCCAGGAGTGGAAAGCACCGCCCAGCCGGTTCTTTCTTTACTACTCAAGCCGGCGGCATGTGCCACCCGCCTTGAAAGCGCTCATCGAATTTATCAGCGCTCGCGAGGCTGCGTAGCCGTCGTAAAATCGGCACTTGAATCCCACGATTTTTTCAACAAACGGAGTCACCTACATGGAAGTCATCAATCAGTTGCAGCCCGCAGAGTGTGCAGGCATGGAAGATATCCGACGCGAAATCGACGCCCTGGACCAGGCCGTTATCAAGCTGTTGGGCAAGCGTTTTCACTACGTGCTGGCCGCCTCGAAGTTCAAGACCTCGGTGACTTCGGTGCGCGCTCCGGAGCGTTTCAAGGCCATGCTGGTAACTCGACGCGAATGGGCCGAAGCCGAGGGCCTGAGCCCGGATGCCATCGAGAAGATGTACAGCGACCTGGTGAACCACTTCATTGCCGAAGAGATGAAACACTGGGCGGCTCATCAATCCGAAACCTGACGCTAGTGTCCTGACTGTCCGCCAAGGTCTATTTTGGTCAGCTATGCAGGCTGCGATAGGCCTGGAGCGGACTTGCGCTCGACTCGCAGAAAACGCTGATGGCAAAGGAACTGCTATCGGCTGATTCTGTTGAAACACAGGCCAAGTACACTGGCGAACACTTTCTTAAAATATCATCCCCTATTAATGCGTTATTTACCCTTTCACAAAAACTTATTACCCTACTGCATCGCGACAATATTCAGGCGTCATTTAAGTGACCGCCACAACCACCATTCTTCAGAGAAACAGCCCCTTAACAGCGCCGACGCGACCGTTACAACCCATGAATAATTCATACGCACTGACGAACGGAGTAAAAATATAAAATAGCTATAGAAATCAATAATATAAAACTTCAACAACACTTAAATAAAAACCTCATAAAATCATTAAAAACCATAAGTGACCAACCACAAATATAAAAGTTTCAAACTTTATAATTAAATAAAAACCCACACATAACGCTTTAAAATATTCACCTTTGATGCTAATAATCCGGCAGCTTCCGGGTTTCCAGGCGACGTCCCCTCTCACATGAAGTGAACATCAGCGCTCACGCTGACTATCCCGGCCTTTACTAAACTCAAATAACGCTAGCGTGGCTCAAGTTTCAATATAACTTGGGGCAGCTTTTGTGTTGCGCACTAGAACTGCGCGAGGAAGGCATCATCGTCCGCCATCATTCAAGGCTTAAAGTCCTTTCGATCTTCGGTACCCGTCCTGAAGCCATCAAGATGGCGCCTTTAGTCAAAGCCCTCGCTGCGGAACCTGGCATTCATTCGCAGATATGCATCACCGGCCAACATCAAAGCATGCTTAAACAGGTGCTGGATCTGTTCAACCTCAAGGCCGATTACACCCTCGATGTGATGACGCCGCACCAGACGCTTAATTCGCTGACCGCGGCGCTTTACGAGGCGATTGATCCGGTGCTGGAAGTGGCCCAGCCGGACCGGGTGCTGGTACATGGCGACACCACTTCGGCCATGGTGGCCGCGATGGCTGCATTCCATCGACGCATTCCGGTCGGCCATGTGGAAGCTGGCCTGCGCACCGGTGACATCTACAGCCCGTGGCCGGAAGAAATGAATCGTCGCTGCATCGACCTGGGTGCGGACATGCTGTTTGCGCCGACCCACGAGTCGCAAAAAAACCTGCTCGACGAGCGTTTGCAGGGGCGCTCTTTCGTGACCGGCAACACGGTGATCGACGCTTTGCAGATGACCGCGCAGCGCATCGAACAGGACGCTGACCTGCGTGCAGGCCTGGATGAGCAATTCTCGTTCCTGCAACCCGGCCGCAAGGTATTGCTGGTCACCGGGCATCGTCGGGAAAACTTCGGCGAAGGCTTCCTCGACATCTGCAAGGCCCTGAGCCATTTGGCCCGGCGTGCCGACATCCAGATCGTCTATCCGGTGCACTTGAACCCCAATGTCATGGGCCCGGTCACCGAGCAGTTGGGCGACCTGCCCAATGTGCACCTGATCAAGCCACTGGACTACCTGGCTTTCGTGCGCCTGATGCAACGGGCACACGTGATCCTCACCGACTCCGGTGGCGTGCAGGAAGAAGCCCCCTCACTGGGTAAACCCGTGCTGGTCATGCGTGACGTTACCGAGCGCCCCGAAGCGGTCGCGGCGGGCACTGTGCGCCTGGTCGGGACCTCGCCGGACTCGATCATCGCGGGTGTCAACGCGTTGTTCGATGACGAGTTGCTATGGCGCCGATGCTCCCAGGCGGCCAACCCATACGGCGATGGCTGCGCCAGTGCGCGCATCGTCGACGCGCTGATGGGTCGTCCGGTCGATGAGTTCGTCGTCGCTCGGCAGTCATTGCCCAAGTTCCTGCATTACCCGACAGCGGTGCCTGTGCCCGAGGAAAATTACCCGGCTTTCACCTCTCTCTAAACCGAACCGCTCCTCCCCTTATCAGCTCGAGATCTACCTGAATGAAGTCTTCCGTTGCCATCCATACGGGGGCGCTCAGCGCCCTTGCCTGTGGCGTGAGCCTGCTCGCGCTCATGCCGACCTTCGCCTTGGCCGCGGACAGCCCGCTCACCCAGGCGATCAACCGACTCAACGCCGACACTCGGCAGGAGCGTGAGATCCGCTTGAGCGATCTGGGGATCGACGCCCCCATCATCCTGGGTTCCACCGATGCCCGGCGCGAATTGTATTTACCCGTGCCGGCGGGCGTACCACTGACCGATGCCACGCTGAATTTCGACGCCAGCTACCTCAACGGTGAAGGCGGCCGCAACACCTTGCTGCTGTCGCTGGACGGTTATCCGGTGCGCGCCGAAGGGCTCAGCGAAGCTCAAGGTGACGCCAGCGCCACGCTGGGCGTGGACAAGACCGCGCGTGACAGCGGTTCGGTGCGCCTGGGTATTGCCTGGTCGTCGATCGTGTCCCGCGTGTTGTGCGAAGACGAACGCGCCATCGGCAACGTATTGCGTATCGAACCGGACACCCGCCTCAACTACAGCTACGACGCCAGCCAGTTACAGGACGTTGGTGCAGCCTGGACGGCACTGCCCGGCAAACCGGGGATCATGGTCGCGCCGGGCACCCTAACCGCCGAAAGCTACGACGCCGCCTGGCGTCTGGGCGTGGCACTGGAACGGATCGGCAAGCACAGCCACATCCTGCCCTATCCTGCCCTACAGGACAGCGTTGACCTGACCGGCCTGCGTATCCCGGCCGAGCTGCAAACTATTCCAGCGTTCGCCAGCCTCAACGGCAAAGGCCCGCACGTCCTGGGGAACCCGGCGCAAATCGGCGCGCTGCTGATGTTGGGGCAAACCCCGAACGTCCAGGCGGATCTGGCCATCAACGACCCGCAACTGCTCAAGGCCGTCAATGAGTCTCTGGATGCGCTGCAAAGTCAGATTCAAGGTCTCGACGCCACCGCAGCCAGCGCCTTCGCGCAATGGCGTGTACGGCATATCAATGCAGGCCTGGCCGCCACCGGCACGGACAATGTGCGACTGGCATTGCTGGGGACACGCCCGGTGCTGACGATTGCGCCGCAAGCGACCGGCAAGGCCTTGGCCTTGTTCAGCTCGGCCTGGAACACACTGGCACGCAGCCGCCAATTGACCGTCAGCGAAGCACAGTTGCCATTGAGCGCCGACGGCCGTGTGGCCTTGTCGCGCCTGGGCGGCAAACCCGGTGCGATCGACGTGCTGGCCAAATCCGACTGGAGCACCTCGTTCCCTCTGGGCAGCGTGGCTTACGACGGACGTCTGCCGGTGAAGGCGGTGATCGATGTGTCCGCCGCACCCGGCGCCTCGGACACCGCGCCGGTGGCCTCGCTGTTTCTCAACGATTATCTGATTGGCGCACAACAGCTCGTGGCCAACGGAGAAAAGCAACGCATTGAAGCGCGGATCCCACGTTACGCCGTGGGCTCGACCAACGTGCTGCGTGTGTCGTTCCAGCGCCAGCCGGTCAGTGATCGCTGCCTCGAAACGCCACAAGCCTTCCCGGTCTCGGTGCTGCCGACCAGCCATATCGTGTTGGAAAAGACTGCGCTGGATGATGACTTCTCCGGCATGGCTGCACGCTTTGCCGTGAACGCGCAGATCCTCGTGCCGCAGGCCTACCTCGAACACCCGGCAAGCAGTTTGCCGCAGGTGATTTCGGTGGCTGACGCCGCCGGTGTTTCGCCGCTGCGTGCGCAATTGAATATCAGCGCAGACCCGAAAGTCTCAGTCACGCCAGACAAAGCCTTCCTGGCCTTCGAGTTGCCGATCAAGGACAGCAAAGAGTCGGTGCAGGTCGACGAGCAGGGCCGCCTGCGTATCAATCACAAGGATCAGGTGTTGCTCGACGTGCATCCCCTCAACCACCTGGCCTCGTTGCAAGCCGTGGAAAGCGGCGGCCAGCACGGTCTGGTTTATCGCACACTGGGCACCGACGCCCCCCGCTTCGCCAGGCAGGTTCTGCTGAGTCGCGGCGACGTCGCCATCCTCGGTGACAACGGCACGCTGACCACCTTCGACACCCAGGACCCCAGTGGCAGCCAATTGATCGACCACGAAGAACCCAAGGGGCTGGACGCCTGGCGCACACCGTCGCTGTTGTGGCTGATTCCCGGTGGCATCCTGTTGGTCCTCATCCTGTTGCTGGCCGGCCGTAACGCCCGTCGCAATCGCCAGTAACGGTAACCCTCGATGACGTCGCTTTATTGGCCCTATTGGCTGGCCCACTACTACAGTTTCCTGGAGACCTCGACCATCGTGGTCGCGGTGCTGATTCTGATTTCCAGCCTGGACGATCTGTTCATTGACCTGTGGTACTGGTCTCGTCGCCTGTTTCGCAAATTCACCGTGGGTCGCAAGTACCGGCCGCTGACCGCGGAGCAACTGATGGCCCGGGATGAACAACCGCTGGCAATCATGGTTCCGGCCTGGCTGGAATACGACGTCATCGCGCCGATGATCGAGAACATGGTGTCGACCCTGGACTACCAGAACTATGTGGTCTTTGTCGGCACCTACATCAACGACCAACGCACCATCGATGAAGTGGAGCGCATGCGTCGGCGCTACAAGCAGCTGCATCGCGTGGAAGTCCCGCATGCCGGACCGACCTGCAAGGCCGACTGCCTGAACTGGGTGATCCAGGCGATTTTCCTGCATGAGAAAACCCACGGCATGACCTTCGCCGGCGTCGTGCTGCACGACAGCGAAGACGTGCTGCACCCGCTGGAATTGCGCCTGTTCAACTACTTGCTGCCGCGCAAGGACATGATCCAGTTGCCCGTGGTTTCGCTGGAGCGCAACTGGTACGAATGGGTGGCCGGCACCTACATGGACGAATTCGCCGAATGGCATGGCAAGGATCTGGTGGTGCGAGAAAGCATGACCGATACCGTGCCATCTGCCGGGGTCGGCACCTGTTTTTCACATCGTGCCTTGCAAGTGTTGGCCGGGGAAACCCAGAACCAGCCATTCAACACCGACAGCCTCACCGAGGACTACGACGTCGGCGCACGCCTGGCCAAGGTCGGTATGAATGCGATCTTCGTGCGCTTCCCGGTG
Source organism: Pseudomonas sp. GW821-FHT03E01 (assembly GCF_059420765.1). Classification (NCBI taxonomy): domain Bacteria; kingdom Pseudomonadati; phylum Pseudomonadota; class Gammaproteobacteria; order Pseudomonadales; family Pseudomonadaceae; genus Pseudomonas; species Pseudomonas sp. GW821-FHT03E01. The sequence continues at coordinate 28,507 of NZ_JBWKUI010000016.1, forward strand.
CAGTTTCGCGTGCTGCGCAAATCATGGTTTCGCAAGCCTTACGAATCGACCCTGAGGATGCCGTTGTGCGTGCGCGAATTCTTTCCCGACACCTTCCGCACCGCGTTCCGCCAGAAGGCCCGCTGGACATTGGGCATCGGGCTGCAAGGCTGGGAACAAATGGGCTGGAGCGGCTCGCTGGCCAACCGTTATCTACTGTTTCGTGACCGCAAAGGCGTAGTGACGGCGTTCGTCAGCATCATCGCCTACGTGATTCTGGTGCAGTTGCTGGGCCTGATTGTTTTGCGCCAGAGCGGACTGTGGGACGTGAGTTTCCCGACGCCGTTTGAAACCAACGGTTTTATCCAGTACCTGCTGCTGGCCAACGGTCTCGCGCTGGCCTGGCGCATCGCGCATCGCTGCTATTTCACCACCGTGCTATACGGCTGGCAGCATGGTTTGCTGTCGATCCCGCGCATGGTGGTGGGCAACTTCGTCAACTTCATGGCCGCGTCACGGGCCTGGCGCATGTTCCTGGTTGGCAAGGCGCTGAACCGCAAACTGGTGTGGGACAAGACCATGCACGACTTCCCGTCCACCGACCTGGTCGCTGCCGCACCGCGCAAACTGGGCAGCGTGTTGCTGTCCTGGCAGGCGATCAACGAAACCGACCTGCAAAATGCTCTCGTCGAACAGAAAACCCGGCACATGCCATTGGGGCGGATTTTGCTCAGCAACGGCTGGCTGGACGACGAAACGCTCGCGGAAGCCATCGCCTTTCAGAACGACTTGCCGCGGGTGTTCGATGTGGCCGCCAAGGCGCGGGATTCGAACCAGACGCTGGACGATGAATTCGCCCTGCGCTGGCGCGTGGTGCCGCTTGGCTTGAATGCCGACGGCCGTGCGCAAGTCGCCGTGGCCAGCCCACTGCCGGCCGAAGGCCTGCAACAGGTCAGCGACGAACTGGGCAGCGAACCGGTGCAGCTGATTGCCCGGGAGAGCGAAATCGTCGCGCAATTGCGTCAACTGAACGTGCGCGAAGGCCAATCCGTGCCGGATGCCCGAGCGCCATTGCTGGGCGACCTGTTGATCGAAATGGGCCTGCTTGATCGCGATGTGTTCAGCCGCGCGATGTTGCAGTACCGCCCGCAGCATCACGGCCGCATTGGCGACTATCTGGTCGACAGCGGCGTGCTGCCTCGCGCCACCATCGAAAAAGCCGTGGCACGTCAGCACAGCCACTACCCTGCGGAGCTTCCTGCATGAATCGCCCCTTACTGACCCTCATGGCCACGGGGCTGAGCCTGATACCTGCGTTTGCTCATGCCCAGACGCTGCCATTGCCATTGACCGGTCCGGCCTATGTAACCGCCAACGAGGCGTACAGCGCTTACGAGCGCAAAGACTATGACCTGGCCATCGCCAAGGCTCGCGAAGCGCTACGTCAGCGCGCCGATATCCAGCGTTTGAACACGCTGATTGTGCTGGCTCAGCGCGACAAGGACCTGCGCGATCATCCCAGGCGCTACCCGCAATCACGTCAGACTCCGGGCTTCGGTGCTGCTGCCCAGGCCTTCAAGGCCTATGACCGCGATGACTTCGGCGCTGCTGCCCAGGCCGCACGCAAGGCCATCGCTCAGGCGCCTAAACGCATGGACTATCGACTGCTGCTGATCGAGTCCTTGCAGCGCCAACCGCATCTGCAGGAAGCGGATCAAGCCACCACCCAGGCGCTTGCGATGTTCCCGGACGACGACGCATTGCTGACGCGTCGCGCAGCGATTCGTCGTCAACTGGCGGTGCCGCTGGCGGTTCAGGGCTATCGCGCCCTGCAGCAAGGCCATGTGCCGCTGGCTGTGGACCAGGCCAGAAAAGCCGTCGCCTGGGCCCCGGAAATCGGCGCCAACCAGCAACTGCTCATCAGCGCCCTGCTCGCCGCCAACGATTACCCTGGGGCCGAGCAAGCCGCGTCCGCTGCATTGGCACAGGATGACGGGGAAATCGCACCGTGGATTCTGCGCAGCTACGCCCTTGATCGGCAGGGTAAGACTCAAGCCGCTCAAACTGACCTGAAGCAGGCCCTGGCCATCGATGGCCTGCCGCAAGCGCAAGTCCGCAACATTCGCTTCTTCGCCGCCGACGCCGCACTGGCCCATGGCGAGCCTCAGCAGGCGCTCGATGATTTGCAGCCACTGGTCGACGATGAAGGTGGCGAAATAGCCCGCCGACGCAGCGCCGCACGAGTGGCGCTGCGGCAGAAAAACAATCGGGATCTGAACACTGCCGCTCACGTCCCTGCTCCAGCCCTGAACTGTCAGGAAACGGCCTTCGGCCTGGTGTGTGATATCTGGCCTGGCAACCAACGCGACGACGGAACCGACCTCGCCGCCCAGGCCTATGCGGCCCTGGCCCGCAAGGATTTCGAAACGGCGGTTGCCCAGGCGAACCAAGCCGTCGGCCGCGCGCCGCACAACCCGGCGTATCGACGCCTATTGGTCGGAGCCCTGACCGACCAGAAGCATGTGCCCGAAGCCATCGCGGCGGCCAGCGATGGTCTCAAGGCCAATGGCGATGACGCCCGGCTGCTGAGCCAGCGCGGCTTCTTGCGTCAACAATCGGGGGACGATACCGGGGCACGCCAGGATTTTACCCAGGCCTTGGCCCTGGGCAGCTTGCCGGCTTACGAAGAGGCCAGTCTGTATGCCGCCATCGGCCAGAGAAGAACTGCGCGCGAACGGCTGCAACAGGCGCGGGACACCGGCGAACTGGAAGCGATGAGCGACCTGCAGATCGCCTACTTGTCGGTCCAGGCCGGCGACGATGACCGCGCCCGTGAATCGTTTCGCAAGGCCGATGCTGGCAGCCGACTCTCACCGACGGCAACGCAGGATGCCGCCTACAACGCCATGCGGGTCAATGACGATGAGCAAGCCGTCACCTATTTCAAGCGAGTCATCGACGCAAAAAATGCCGGTGAACTCGACATGTCCCCGCAGCAGCTCTTCGACACCCGTCGCGCGGTGGCCGATGTGTCGCGTACCTGGGGCTTGATCAGCACTACCAGTTATCGCGGCAACAGTTCCAGCAGCGGTCTGAGTTCAGCGCCGAGCAGCGGCAGTAACAGCAACGACAGCCTGCAAAACAGCACCGAACTGTCCTGGCGCCCGTTGGGCTATCGCAATGCACGTTTTGTCGAACTCTACGGCCGCGTCACCGACACGCTATGGAGCAAGAACAGCGATTCGGCTAGCGGTATCGATGCCCTGCAAGGCGCTGTTGGTGTGCGGGTCAAGCCGTTCACGGCGCTGAACGTGATGGCCGCCGTTGAGCGCACGTTCCCCTTGGGGTCGTCAGACGTCAACGGTGACTGGCTGGTGCGCCTGGGCTATAGCTCAAGTATCGGGACCGATTTGCGGGTCGATACCTCCAGCTGGTGGACCTCGCAGTTGTTCGCTGAAGGCGGTCATTACATCAATGACTCGCGTGACTATTTCAACAGCGAATGGCAGGTCGGCCGCAGTTACGCCATCGGCGGCGCAGGTTCACACTGGGTGAGCTTCCCCCATGTCGTGGCCGCATTCGACTATGACTCAAAGATGAACAGCGAGACCGATACCGACGGCAGCACGAGCTCATCATCCGGCAAGGCCGCAGGCATCGGCGTCGGCAACAACGTCCGGTACTGGTTCCGCGAAGATGCCTACAACGCCCCACGCTCCTACGTGGATTTTTCTCTGCAGTACCGCGTGAAGGTGCTGGGCGATGACCGCGCTCAAGGCGTGTTCGCTCGCCTGACGTATTCCTATTGAGGACTGGTATGAACGTTCGAGTTTATTTGTGCCTGGGGTTTAACCTGCCCTCGACGTGGGCATATCCCCCGCCCCTGAAAAAGGCAGCCCTGTGAAAATCTTTGGCTACACCGCCAGTCGCGCGACCGTTGTCGCCCTGTTGCTTATCGCTACCCTCGGCGCAGGTTCCGGCATGCTCTACGTGACACACACCAAGGCTCTTGACCCGGGGATTGTCGGCATCGTCTGGCAGCCGGACAACAAGACCGTCGGCATCAACGGCCACTGGGAAAAACTCGGCGCCCATGAGCTGCTGGTGCAATGGACCGTCGTCGACGATCAGGCATTCGTTCCCGGTACCGGCCTGCCCACCGTGCCGGTGTTGCCTGACTGGACCCGTATCGCCAAGGCGCCCTGGGCGCAGGATGTCATTCTCGGGCTGGCCGGTTACTTCAGCGAGAACCGCTCACGGGACAACATCGAGCAACTGGCCGCTGTCTCGGAACGCATCGCCAAATTGCCTACGCCGCTACACGTCACCGGTTGGTATTTCCCGGCCGAAGTCGACCCCAGCTGGACCCGCGCCAAAGAATTGCCCGCCCTGCTGGCCAAGCTGCCGCGACCGTTATGGATCAGTGTTTACGACGGCGCCAACATCGGCCCCGCCGCCACCGCCGATTGGCTCAAGCAATGGCTGCCGGATGACATCGGCGTGTTCTTCCAGGATGGCGTCGGCGTCTACGCCCGCACCGCACCGGTGGCCCGAACCTACGCCGACGCCATGCGCCAGCGTCTGGGCAAGGACCGTGTGCGAATCATCGTCGAAGCCTTTCGCCCCAACTTCGGCGGCGGATTCCGCTCCGCGACCGCGGCCGAACTCAAACCGCAACTCGCGGCCTATGACGGTTATCCGCTCTACCTGTTCGACGGACCGCACTACGTGACGCCTGAGTTGCTGGAGCAACTGGTGCGGTGAATCGCAAAGCAGCCATTTATAACGTCGTGGCTAACCGACGCCTAAAAGATATGAAGCCGACTGAAGCCCCCCCGGTTGAGCCGCAGCGAAGCAGGTAGTTTGGAATCGTAATCAAGTAGGTGCCGAATTAGTCCCTGCATTCGGGATCGCCGACTCCCGAGATCGAACCGCATACAATGCCGAAAAGATATCGCGGATATATTTCGGGCGCTCGGAGGCGGGAATTACCGGAAGAAAATCCAGCATGTCGATAATTGATTCATAGGCAAAACGCATTTCACGGTGATAACGCCAACGGGCACCGAATCCGAGGGCTCGCTCCATTGCGACGAACAACCCGGCGAGCGCAGAACACAAAGGTGCCACCCAAGTAAAGTTTGTAGCAGGTAACAGCGTCGCCAGCGTCGTCAACAGCAGCACCAGGATAGTGCCGCCGTTAAACATGATCGGATCGGCCAAGACATCATGCAACTTGGCCGCGTCTGTCAATCGCACCTTCAACTGTTGAATCATTTCCGGGGGCAAGTCCGTTACACCGCTTACATCGGGCGCGACGGGCGCTTCAAAATTGGCGTCATCTGGCATACGAAACTCTCCTGAAGGAAGAGATCAATCCGCCCAACGGCAAACTTCTAGGCATGAGGAATTCAACTAACGAGCGAGTATAGATCATGGCATGCCGAATGCGATTCCTGGATACCGACAGGCTATGCCCCCCGCCCGGTCCTGTGGCGAGGCAAAATTGGCCGACCCGTCACTGCGGGTTGAAGTGATAGTCTGCGCCTTCCCGGGATTGAATCGAGCAATTATTCAAGTAGTGCTACCAGCAAGGAGAGCGACCTTATGAAGCCCGTCAGAATTCGTACCCTGCAAAGCACTGATGCCGAGGCGTTGCTGGCGTTCGAGCTGGACAATCGCGAATGGTTCGAGCGCCACATTGACGCGCGCGGTTCTGCCTTTTACTCGATGCAGGGCGTCACCGACCACATTGACGCTTATTTAGCTGATTTTGCCGCCGGAACCTGGCACCCATTCGTCATCGAAGATGACGCTGGAAATATAGTGGGTCGAGCCAACCTCAAAGGCATCGACATGACCGAGCGGTCGGCAGAAGTCGGCTACCGGATTGCCCAAAACGCTTGCGGACAGGGACTGGCAACGCTGGCGGTGAGGCATCTGATCCAGCAGGCGCAGTTGCATTGGAACCTTAAACAACTGGTGGCCACCGTATACGCTGAAAATATCGGATCGGCAAAAGTACTCGAACGGTGCGGCTTCTTGATCGAACATGTGTATCGAGAAGGTGCAGAGCACGAATGTCGGTTTGGTCTTTCGATTTAGCTGAGTGAGTCTCCATCGGCTCCGGATCTTCTCATGCTGATTGTCTGCGCCAAGTGCCGGGTGACGTGCCGAACTGGCGTTTGAATGCGCGACTGAACGCGGCTTCGGACTCATAGCCAACTGCAAAGCCAATTTGCGCCACATTGCCGCGACCTTCGCGCAGGTGTTGAGCCGCCACGTGCATACGCCAGAGCGTCAGGTATTGCATCGGTGGCTGTCCGACCAATGCCGTGAATCGCTCCGCGAATACCGAGCGCGACATGCCCACTTCAAGCGCCAGGGCTTCTGCAGTCCAGCCCTCGGTTGGACGAGCATGGAGTAGCGCCAGTGCGCGCCCGATATGCGGGTCTCGCAACCCCGCCAGCCACCCGCGCCGCTCAGCGGGGAGACTTGCGACATACTGGCTGACGGCTTCGACGAATAGCAATTCGGATAGCTTGGCGATAACCGTTGTCGAGCCGACGCGTCCCGCCGCGATTTCACTCACAGCAAAACGGAATGAGCTTTCGATCCAGGTGCCCGAAGCCGTCGCGCGCAGGTCCAGTTTCAATAAGGATGGCAGCGACGAAAGCAACGGACTGAAGGGTGTTTCAGAGCCGAGGAATCCGCACAATAACTGCGTGGCCTCGCCGCCCCCGCCATACTTGATTCGTGAAATGCCGCCGACTTCCGGCGGCTGAATAACGTCCCTCGCCGGCATGGGCGCAATGCTCAGGTCACTGCCAAAGGAATGGGCGTCATTGCGAGGAAGCAGAACGAGTTCACCTGCCCCCACGTCGAGGGCGGCACCACCGTCTATTCGTATTTGCATGTGCCCCGCGGCGACAAAATGCGACGCAATGATATGTCGAGGGGCCGCCAGGAACGGTTTGCAATCATCCGCCGAGATTCTGCCGTTGATGCACCAGGGCGCAGTGAGCTCCGCCTCGAGGAAGACCCCTCCAGACAGCCTGATCACACGCAAGACATCAGAAAGCGCATCCAACACTTGCCCGTCCTCTTTTCCGGACTCCGGAGCAGGTATTCAGGCGCATCGGTCATTCACCACCTGAACTGCGATGCCTAGATTAGCACCAACGCGGACTCAGAGATCGATGGTCATTGGCTCCGACGTCAACCGTAATTGCCCCATTCCAACTCGACCAAGGCAGCAGGAGATCTATATGAACACCATCGCTACCCTACCCGGCTCAGAGTCAGGCAACGCCGCCCGCTATGCTCAAATGGTCAGATCATCGAAAAAAACCGAATGGCAGATCGATCGCGATTTGCTACAAGACCGGAGTTTCGACTTCTCGCGCAAATTCTTGCCCGATGGACTCTCGCAGATCGACCGCCTGACCTTTCTCACCGAGGCCGAGGCGCGCCTGCTCAGTCAGATTCAGGGCCGGACCTATGCGTACATCTTTGGCCTGGTCGAGCGGTTTATCAGTGCCAAAATGCTCGATCAAGGTCGAGCCCATGTATTTGACGATCAGCTCGCACTCGAAGCGCTGGTGCGCTTTTCCAACGACGAGATCAAGCACCAGGAATTATTCCGGCGCATGGAGACGATGATTGGTTCGCGATTGCCAGCGGGATATCGTCAAGTTGCCGATCCAAACGATGTAGCGCGTGCGGTACTTGCAGCCAGCACTTGGTCGGTGCTGGCGCTGACCTGTCATATCGAGCTGTTTGTTCAGGCGCACTACACACAGAGCATCGCACCGCGCGAGGAGTTGTGCCCTCTATTCAAGGATGTCTTCAAATTTCACTGGAAGGATGAAAGCCGGCACGTCGTACTCGATGAACTGGAGTGGAAGGCGGAGCATGCGAAACTGTCGCCAGCCGAGTGTGACCAGGCAGTGAACGATCTGATTGCGCTGGTGGCGGCCGTCGATGCAATCCTGCAGGCACAATCGGCATCCGATGCCGACTACTTTATTCAAAGTGTCTCGCGATCGTTCAGTGTCGATGAGACAGCGCAGATCCATGTCTGCGTGCTGAGCGCCTATCGCTGGCAATACATTATCTCGGGCGTGCAGCATCCACACTTTGGCCGGCTGCTGACGCGCATGACAACGCCAGCACAGATGTCCAGGGTTCAGACCGCACTGGCCCCCATCATGAGCCATTGATCGACAGCGCGCGACCGACCGTTTGTCGGCCGCGCGGTTGTGGCATGACCTGCTGAAAATGATTGATTGAGGATGGCAGCCATGACGATACCGATGTGGATGTTGCTTGGATTTGCGACCTGGACTTTGCTGCTCTTGATGGCAACCGTCGGGGTGTATCGCTGGGTCGGAATCCTCTTCTCGCATGTTCCGATTGCCTCTTTCCGAAGCGATCAGCTCGAAGGCGAGGATTGGTATCGTCGCGGGACAAGAGCACACGCCAACTGCGTGGAAAACCTGCCTGTCTTTGGCGCCATCGTGTTGGTGATTTCGGCCCTTGGTGTCGACAGCCCAGCAGTGAACTACTTGTCCATATGCGTCCTGATTGCTCGCGTGTGCCAGTCTCTGGTTCACGTATCCCATGTGCAAACCGATACGTTCGTAACGGTTCGGTTTACCTTCTTCTGCGTTCAGTTGGCCTGTTTTCTCGCACTCATTGTCATCGCTGCCTGTTACGGCGCATGAATACGCAAATAGAGGAATGAACCCGGGCCAAGGCAACAAACGGTGGCCGCAACGGTCCAACGCGCGGTTGAACACCAGGTGCGAGCTACCAGAAGCATCACCTGCCGACCGCCACTACCTCTGGGAGAACCAATTGTCAGCTGTCTTTTTACGTCAAGCTTTCCGGCTATCGGCACTGCTCTTTTCCGTTGGCACTTCGTTTTCTGTTTACGCCTGCCCAGCAGGGCAGTACGAAGCCTGCGTGGTCACTTGTTTTTGTGCTCCAGGCTCCAAAGAGGAAATGGGGCCGATCTTTGAAAGCATGAACAAAATGGCTTCCACTGGATTACAGAGTTGGATTGTGCAATCGCGCAACACCGCGGCAAATGGCGATATTCAGACAATCCCGCTGAATATCCGAGCCCAACTCGAACCCTACTATGACATTCAAGTGCTTGATTCGGTCCGCTACAAGGTAGGCGATGATGAGGAGCTGAACGCCGCAAACACCATGTTGCAGAATCCCGATGTCACTGCGGTCACCCTGATAGACATCATCGTCTTTCGCAGTGCCGATGATGCTCTTAACAATGTCGCGCTGTGGGCCCATGAATTGAAGCACGTGCAGCAGTACCAGCAATGGGGAGTTCGGGAGTTTTCCACTCGCTATACCCGTGATTACACAGCCGTCGAGGCGCCTGCTTACGAGATTCAAGCCAAGGTAGCCAGAGCGCTAAGGGCCAGCGTGGCCCAGTCAGAACCTCCTCGACATCCTTGAGTTCAAAGGGCCAGGCAATCCTGCCGTCTGCTGCTCTCCATCACAGACCCCGAGAGTCTCGACGCTGGACCAAAAACAGCCGGTGGGCGAAGCGATAGTTAATGAGTAGCTATGCTTAGTCTGTTGTGCAAACTGATTGTGCAGACGGGTATTGCAGACACCCGTGTCGATCGCCGCCCCACTGGTCCTCCATAGGCAGCCGCGAAACATGACGTCCTTGGTCTCATCGATCATCGAGTTACTCACGGCGCACCCGCATATCGTGTATCTGGCCGTGTTTCTCCTGGCACTTTCCGAGTCAATCCCGATCATCGGTGTCGTCGTTCCCGGCACCGCCGTGATTCTTGCGCTCAGCACCCTGGTGCCGAGCGGCGTGTTATTGCTCTGGCCGTTGCTGATCGCCGCCACGTCAGGCGCCATTGCGGGGGATGGTCTTTCGTTCTGGCTCGGGCACCGATACCGCCGCGAGATTCTTGGCCTCTGGCCACTGAACCGGCATCCTGAGCTGATTCAGCGCAGCGAAGCCTTTTTCAACCGTCATCGCGATAAAAGTATCTTTTTCGCGCGCTTCACACCGGGCGTCCGCGCCTTCGTTCCGCTCCTCGCCGGCACGCTGGGAATGGCGGTCAGTCGGTTCTATGCCGTCAATGTCGTGTCGGCGCTCGCCTGGGCTCCGTCGCATATCCTGCCCGGTGTGCTCGTCGGCGCGACGTTCAGCATTCTCGGTGCAGCTGCAAAGCCGCTCGCGATCTTGCTGACCGTTCTAGTCGCGGTGGGCTGGGCGGTCCTGCATATCGTGCGCTGGGCACTGCATCGCGGCATCCCCTACTTCATCGTCGCAGTGCAGCGGTTGCGGGGCTGGACCGGCGCCCACGACACCTGGCTGAGCCGCAGTCTCACTCACTTTCTCGATCCTTCACGGCCCGAAGCACGGGCTCTCGCACTGTCGACGGTCCTGCTCGTCGGTGCCGCGTGGCTTTTCTTCGGTGTCCTTGAGGACATCATCAACGGTGACCCGTTGCTGCTTGCAGATAGCGCGATATACCGCGCGCTCCAGGATCTTCGCACTGCACCGGGCGATGCGGTGATGATCGCCATCACGGAACTCGGCGACACCAAGGTCGTGCTGGCGGTCACGATTGTTGTCTTGCTGTGGCTCATGTGGAAACGCGCCTGGCGTACGGCTGCCTATTGGCTGATTGCAATCGCCGGCGCTTCGGGGCTCACCATAGTCATCAAGGTAGCGCTGTATCGAGCTCTCCCTGCGGAACCTCTCTATTCCGGGTGGAGTGCCTTTTCCTTCCCCAGCGGCCACAGCACGATCAATGTCGTGCTATACGGTTTTCTCGCCTTCCTTATCGCGCGTGATACCCGCCCGGCACGGCGCCTCGTGGTCGCTCCTGGCGCAGCCACCCTGATATTTCTGATTGCATTCTCGCACCTCTACCTCGGGGCACATTGGCTTTCCGACGTGCTCGGGGGGCTGGCATTCGGATCCGCTTGGCTGGCGCTACTCAGCCTCTTCTACCTGCGGCGGCAGGCCGAGCACATTGGCTCAGCGGGGCTGCTCGCCCTCGGATGTGTGACACTTCTGCTCGCCGGCGGCTTCAATATCTATCGTAACCATACGACGGACAGCAGTCGTTATGCCGTCAAGGTGGGAACGTTGACCTTAGCTGCCACCGATTGGTGGACGTCGGATTGGCAGCAACTGCCGGTGCGGCGTATCGACCTCACTGGCGAGACGAATGAGCCACTGACGTTTCAGTGGGCCGGTGGTCTGCCGGAGTTGCAAGATGTCCTGCAGCGCAACGGATGGCGCACCTCAGCGGCATGGACACTGTTGAATTCCCTGAACTGGTTTACCGTCCAGGCTGACCCTGCCGATCTTCCGGTCATCCCTCTTTTCGCCAGTGGTCGCCTTCCCAGTCTGACGCTCATTCGAACGTATAACGATGATGGATCTGCCGGTTCGCGCCTGGTGCTTCGATTGTGGATCGTCGATATCGAGCTCACAAACGGGCGAACTATGCCGCTGTGGATTGGCTCGGTTGTCGAGGAGCGTTTCTATCATCCCCTGGCCCTCGTCACGCTAACGTCAACACAACCCGATGCGAATACACCGCGCAGAATGCTAGCGGCCGTTCTGGACGATGGGCGGCTCGTTTCCCGGACCGAAGGAATGGCGGATGCGTATTGGGATGGGCAGGTCCTGTTAGCTCGCACGGTGAAAAACAAAAATGAATGACCGTTCAGGGGCGTTTGCCGCCCTACTTCTGAAGGAGCGCTTCCCCATGGCCTGAATCAGGAATAAAGTAGCAAGACCTACATAAATCGTAGAAAACGCTACATGAAAAATTGGCTAGCTTTGATATTAGGTCTGCCGACTGCCAATGCCACCGAACGCATGCGTGCCTGGCGCGCACTAAAAGCCTCCGGAGCGGCGGTCTTACGCGATGGCGCCTACCTTTTACCGGATACCGCTGCCTGTCGAGAAGCGCTAACGTCTGTCGAGCGCGACATCCTGGCCATCAATGGCACCGCCTACGTCCTGCCTGTCGTTGATCCTGACGGTGAACGCTTTATTGAGCTGTTCGACCGTAGCGATGATTACAGCAAGCTAGGCGCCGAGATCGAAGCATGCCGGGCACAGCTCAATGCCGAGAATGCGCTGGTCACCACCAAGCAAATTCGCAAACTGCGTAAAGCCTACGATCAGCTGACCAGCATCGATTACTTTTCAGGCAAGCCGAAGCAGCAGGTCGACTTGGCGTTGCAGGAGCTTGAGACAGCGGTCAGCAGAGCGCTGTCTGCGGATGAGCCGCATAGCCACGACCAGCCAATCACGGCGCTGAGCCTTGGCGATTATCAATGTCGTGTCTGGGCAACGCGTAAACGCCCATGGATCGACCGCCTGGCTTGCGCCTGGTTGATTCGACGCTTCATTGATCCGCAGGCTCAGATCCTTTGGCTGAACACTCCACAGGAGTGCCCAGCCGATGCATTGGGTTTCGACTTCGATGACGCAACTTTCAGTCATGTCGGCAATCGCGTGACCTTTGAAACCCTGCAAGCCAGCTTTGAACTTCAAGAGCCGGGCCTGAGCCGCATCGCTGCACTGGTGCATTACCTCGATATCGGTGGCATTCAGCCGGTGGAGGCTGCCGGCATCGAACGGGTGCTGGCAGGGCTACGCGAAACCATTGCCCATGACGACCACTTGTTGGCTGCTGCCAGCGCCATCTTTGACGGCCTGCTCGCCGAGTTCGTGAAAGAGGAACATCCCAATGATTAAGGCTTCCCCATCAGCTGTTGAAGAGGATCTGTCGAGGCCTGAACCGATCAGTTTGCGTGAGGCGTTCTGGTTCTGGCTGAAGTTGGGATTCATTAGCTTTGGCGGGCCCGCAGGACAGATCTCGATCATGCACCAGGAGTTGGTAGAGCGGCGGCGTTGGATTTCCGAGCGGCGGTTTCTGCATGCCCTCAACTATTGCATGCTGTTGCCAGGGCCGGAGGCTCAGCAGCTAGCAACCTATATCGGTTGGTTGATGCATCGAACCTGGGGTGGGGTGATCGCCGGGGGGCTGTTTGTGTTGCCCTCACTGTTCATCCTGATCGCGCTGTCCTGGATGTATATCGCCTTCGGCGAAGTCCCGGTGGTGGCCGGGCTTTTCTATGGCATCAAGCCCGCCGTGACGGCCATCGTCGTGCAGGCGGCCCATCGAATCGGCTCGCGCGCGCTGAAGAACAACTGGCTGTGGGCTATGGCGGCGGCGTCATTTACCGCGATCTTCGCGTTCAATGTGCCGTTCCCGCTGATCGTGCTGGGAGCCGCGTTAATCGGTTATGCAGGAGGCCGCCTGGCGCCCGAGAAATTCAGGACCGGGGGCCATAGCGCCGCCAAAAAGTCCTTCGGCCCAGCATTGATCGATGACGACACCCCGTCCCCTGAGCATGCCCGGTTCAGCTGGTTGAAACTGGCGCTGCTGGCACTCATCGGCGCAGCGTTGTGGGCGTTGCCGATGGGGGTCTTGACCGTGCTCTTTGGCTGGGAAGGCACCTTGACTCAGATGGGCTGGTTCTTTACCAAGGCCGCATTGCTGACCTTTGGCGGCGCCTATGCGGTGCTTCCCTACGTCTACCAAGGCGCGGTCGGTCATTATGGCTGGCTGACACCGACACAAATGATCGACGGATTGGCGCTGGGGGAAACCACACCGGGGCCGCTGATCATGGTGGTGGCTTTCGTCGGCTTTGTCGGCGCCTATGTCTCGCAGGTGTTCGGCGCCGATCAGGTGTTTCTGGCCGGAGCCGTCGCGGCCACGCTGGTGACCTGGTTCACCTTCCTGCCTTCGTTCCTGTTCATCCTCGCAGGTGGCCCGCTGGTGGAGTCGACTCACAATGAACTCAAGTTCACCGCACCGCTTACCGGGATCACTGCCGCAGTGGTTGGGGTGATTCTCAATCTGGCGTGTTTCTTCGGCTATCACGTTCTTTGGCCCAAAGGGTTCAGCGGCAACCTGGACTGGCCTTCCGCGCTGATCGCGATTGCGGCGGCGATTGCCTTGTTCCGCTTCAAGCGCGGCGTGATTCAAGTATTGATGGCCTGCGCACTCGTTGGTTTGACTGTGCACTTACTGCGCTAGAGCGCGCAATGATCAACTATTTTCTGGCGGGCACCGGGCCTGCCAGATTACCCAGCCTACTGAGTTAGGCAGGAGGTGTTCCATGAGGTGGATTACCCGTGAACGACCCAAAATTGATCGCATTGCCTGTCCCTGGCTGATCACCCGTTTTATCGACCCTGAGGCCGAGTTCTTGTACGTGCCCAGCAGAGAGGTTTTGCAGATTGCCGCTGAGAAAGATGCAACGCCTTATGACATTCCGGGCGTTGAGCTTTCCCACGTAGGTGAGCTGTGCAGCTTTGATGCGTTCCTGAACAAGTACCACCTCAGTGATCCTGCCTTGCAGCAGTTGGCCAAAATCGTGCGCGGAGCAGATACCTCCCGCCTGGATCTGACACCGCAATCGGCTGGGCTCTATGCGATTTCGCTGGGACTATCGCATAGTTATGCCGATGACCACGAAATGCTGGCACATGGTTTGATCCTGTATGACGCCCTGTATGCCTGGTGCAAGGAATGTCAGGGCGAGTCGCATAATTGGCCTCCTCAGATGTGAGAGGCGTCTACACGGCGGTCCAGCCCGGAACTGGGCTCATGATCAGTGAAACACTGCATATTCTGATCTGCGCATTGCTGAGACTTGGGCGAGGCGGTTGAACCCGCCTTGTCCGAGCAGAAGAAGACCTCATGAACATACGAGACAATCGACGTTTCACTCTGCCAGTCTTCGCGATCCTGCTGACTGCGCTAGCCGTCATGGACTTCGCAAGCCTTCGCTACTGTCAGGCCGCCGACGAGTTGCCGGCTAACGACCTGCCTCTGAAGCACGTCGCCGACATTCCATTGCCCGGTGGCGCCACTCGGCTCGACTACGAGAGCTACGATCCAGAGCGCAACCTGATGTTCATCGCTCATCTTGGTGACGGTGAAGTTATCGCCTTTGACATGCGCGAGTCCCGCGTTGTCGGGCGCATTGCGAACGTCTCGTCGGTACACGGCGTGCTCGTTATTCCTGAGTTGTCACGCGTCTACGCTTCGGCGACGGGCACGAACGAAATCGTTGCGATAGACGAAGCGACCCTGGCAATTGTCAGTCGCATACCGGGCGGCATCTATCCAGACGGCATGGCTTATGTGCCTGACCTTCACAAGCTTTACGTATCGAACGAAAACGGCGAGACCGAAACGGTGATCGACGTGGACACGAACACTCGTGTTGCGACGATTCCACTGGGAGGTGAAGTCGGCAATACACAATATGACCCCATATCACGACACGTCTTCGTCAATATCCAGACTCGTCGGCAACTTATCGAAATCGATCCCGTGACCGACCACATCGTGGCGCGCATTGATCTGCCGGGGGCACGTGGCAACCATGGCCTGTTGATCAATCCGCGTGACCGGCTTGCCTTTATCGCGTGCGAAGGTAATGACAAGCTCCTCGTACTGGACATGCACACCATGCGGGTTATCCAGGCGTTCGATACCGGGGGAGCCCCCGATGTGCTTGCGTTCGATCCAGTGCTGAACACACTTTATGTCGCTGGAGAGGCTGGCATTGTGTCGATGTTCCACGTCAAGGGAGCAGTGGTCACGAAAATCGGCAATGGCAGCGTAGGCCCGCGTGCGCATGTCGTTGCCGTGGATGCCGCGACACACCGCTCGTATTTTCCGCTCAAGGATATCGACGGGCACCCGGTACTACGGATTATGGAGCCCCGTTAGCGGATTGAATCGACTCTAGTTCCGACCGTGCTGGATGTCGGACCTGAACTTACTCCTGCCTGACAATATCGACCGAGATCTCCACCGCAGCGATCGTGCCCCGGTTCTCAAGCCAGTGCGTGGTGTTCCTGTCCTCGGGCCAACCCACGCCCGGCCCATAGTCCGTGGCGACGCCATTTCGATGGTCGGTGATGGTTCCTTGCAGTATGTAGACGGTACCGGGTCTGTCTTTATGGTTGTGAACCGGCCCGAAGACGCCTCCAGGCTCGATGGTCACCATGCGCATTCTAAGTTGGCGCCCTGCCATGCCTTCGATCTCGGGGCCAAGGTCAACCGTTGCCAGTAACTTCACCGCCACACCTTGTGTTTCGGGTGCCGCCTGTTCGTTGCTCATTGTGCTCTCCTCTCTGTACATACAGGGCCTGACTAGAAGTAAAGCCCCTGAGAACCGACAGAGAGGTAAATCCGCCCAACGACGGTCGCCCATCCGGTCAAATGTCGCCGATGGTCGTTACATTTCGCTTGTCACCGACGTTTGGCTAAGCTGAATAAATCGGGGGTGAACTGATACCGGAGTGATGGCGGCCATCAGCGGATCTGGATTGGCATCAAGACGGTACTCCCGAAGGAGACGACTATGTATGCAGTTATAAGAACCTACCTGGGTGCTGGCGCAAAGGAGCTTTTCGAGTTTCTGGAAAAGCGCAATGCCGATGTCGAAGCGGCCCTGCGGACAGTGCCTGGCATCGAAAGCTACACACTGCTCAACACGGGTGATGGCGGCACGGCGGTGACGGTTTGCAAAGACAAGACCGGCACCGATGCAAGCTTGAAAGTGGCGCGCGACTGGATTCAGAAAAATGCTTCGCATATTCAAGTGAAACCGCCGATCGTGACGGAAGGTCCGGTGATTGTGCAGATAAAATAGATTCAACCGGTCGATGCAACACACTAGGCACTGTGTAAACAGGCGGCGTGTTGCATCGACGGAAACACCACTCTCAACGCCACAACAACCCCATGGGCAAACCCGATCATAGCGCTCTATGATTGAACCCCATGACGACCTCTCTTCCGATCCGCCAACCCTGCCCTCCCGGTGCTTGCATCTGCGAACGTGAGCAGCTGTTGGAAACCCCCGGCACGGACCTGCGCATCCTGAGCCTGACCCAGTCGGAAGAGAAACGCCTGATCGAACGCCTGGAAAACCTCCAGAGCCTGAGCGACCTGGAGCGTCTGCAACGGCGAATGTATGAGCAATTGGGTCTGCGCGTGGAGATCGCTCCGGGCTTCAATGAAGTGCGCACCATGCGCGGTATCAATATCACCTTGGGCGAACTGCCGGGCCTGTGCCGCAAAACCCGTCAGTCGATCCCGGCGGCCATTCGCCGAGGGCTGGAGAAGCACCCGGAAGTTGCCTACGAGCTGCTCAATGCCAACGACTTGTTGCGTGATGCCTGATGGCTTGCACCGTTATCCCGATACGTTCGTTCGAATGCCCTGAAACAGGATCAGCGGTCGTACGCACGACACGGTCCGCTGCTATGCCTTCTCATGGGAGAACAGGTTTCAGGCCAGCCAGGACGTCGCTGGAAACTCAGGCGTGACCGTGGCCCCGGCGCCAGCCAGGAACGCGAAGATCAAAGGTGCCAGTCCGTAGCAGGAGGTGGCAGATGTTATTCATGGTCCGTTGGTCCATCAGTCCGCAGCAACGTAACAGCGCGATCGAACGTTTTCTCAAGACCGGTGGCGCCCCACCCGCAGGCGTCAAAATGCTGGGGCGCTGGCATGCCGTCGGCGGCTCCAGCGGCGTGGGCATTGCCGAGGCCAGTGATCCAGTGGCGATTCAGAAGTGGGTGCTGGAATGGAGCGACCTCATGAACATGGAAGTCCACGCCGCATTGACCGATGAACAGGTGGCACCGCTGCTCGCTGCCGCAGTGGGCAAGCAATAGTTGTCGAGGCGGCGGGTGCCCCTCGCCGCCCAATGCAAGCTTTTCGTAGGAGCCAGGCTTGCCGGCGAAGGCGCTCTTAAGGACGCCTTCGCCGGCAAGCCTGGCTCCTACATCCCGATCCGTCGCCGCATATCGGCGGTAATCGTCTGCCGGGTTTTCTTCAGCTCGGCCCAGGGTTCATCGCCCACCTCGGCCAGGCGCTCATGCACGGTGTGCAGGTTCCATTGATTGGCGCCCTTGAGCTCAGCCACTTCTTCGCGAAAGATCGGTACCGACACTGGCAACCCTTCGCGGCTGCGTACGGCATAAGCGCAGATCGTGGTGGCGCCGAGACCGTTGCGCAGGTAATCGATGAAGATGCGCCCAACCCGGTTTTTCGGCCCCGACACTGCGGAAAATCGTTCCGGCAGCAGCTTGGCCATGTGACTGACAATCGCGTGGCTGAAGTCCTTGACCTCGTCCCAACCGTGTTTGCGGGTCAGCGGTACGACCAGGTGAATCCCCTTGCCGCCGCTGGTCTTGAGAAACGCCTTGAGCCCCAGCTCATCCAGCACCGTGAGGATCAGCCGGGTCGCTTCGACCATGCTCCTCCAGGGCAACGCCGGATCCGGGTCGAGGTCGAGGACGAAGCGGTCGGGTTTGTCCAGATCGACCGACGTGGCGTTCCAGGTGTGCAGCTCCACGGTACTCATCTGCACTGCGCCAATCAGGGCCTCGGCATTGTTGATAACCATCATCGGTTGGCCGGTCAGTGCCTTGTCCAGAGTGATAATGCCGGGTATGGCCAGATTCTCGGCGTTCTTCTGAAAGAACAGTTCGCCGGTGATACCGTCCGGTGCGCGCACCAGCGCCACCGGCCGGTCCTTGAGTTGCGGCAGAATCCACTCGGCGACGCTGGCGTAATACTCCGCCAATTGCATCTTGGTGGTGCCGCTGCTGGCATCGATCACCCGATCTGGATGCGTGATGCGCACCTTGCCCTGCTCCAGGCCGACTTGTGACGGTGTCGCTTGGGAGGTTTTAGTTTTAGTGGTTGAGGTTTTCACGGTTGTCGGACGCTCCTCGGTGATGTCGGTGGCAGGCTTGTCCTCGCGCAGCCCATGGAACACGGCCTGGCGCACCGAGCCGTCCTTGGTCATCTCGGCAAACGCCACTTCCGCCAGCAGAACGGGTTTGAGCCAATGCACACCCTTGGCTTCAACACCGGTGGGCGGGTTCACCACCGGAGGCTTTTTCGCCTGCAGCGGTTTCAGTTGTTCGTAAAGACGCTTGAGGCTCGCCTCGCTGAATCCGGTGCCGACCTTGCCCGCATAGCGCAATTCCCCGCTGTCACGGTCGTGCAGCCCCAGCAGCAACGCGCCAAAGGCACTGCGCGAGCCTTTGGGATCGGTGAAGCCGACCACGATGAATTCCTGCCGATGCTTGCACTTTAGTTTGATCCAGTCACTGCTGCGCCGGGACACGTAAGGCGAGCCCAGGCGTTTGCCAATCAACCCTTCCATGTGCATTTTGCAGACACTGTCGAGTAACGCCTCCGGGGACTCGTTGAACGTGTCGGAGAACCGCAACAGAGGGTTTTCATTGGGCTTGAGCACAGTCGCCAGCGCCGCCCTGCGCGCTTCGACAGGAACTTCGCGCAGGTCCACGCCGTTGAGGTAAGGCAAATCGAACAGGTAGTAAACGATGCTGGCACTACGACCGGCATCGAAGGCGTTTTGCAGCGCCTGAAAGTCCGGAACACCCTGCTCGTCCGCCACCACCATTTCGCCGTCGAGCCAGGCCGATTCCAAGCCTAACGCCGCTAGCGCTGCAGCCTGCTCCGGCAATTTGTGAGTCCAGTCGTGACCGTTGCGGGTGAAGAGTTTGACCTCATCATGGTCGATGCGCGCCATGACCCGGTAGCCGTCGAACTTGATCTCATAGCTCCATTCGCCGTCCGGCGCGGACTCCACCAGTGTCGCCAATTCGGGTTTGAGCAGCTCCGGCAGTCTGGCTTTACGAGCGCCTGTCAGCTGTGATGAACGCTCTCTGCGCGCCCTCGCCGCTGGCTTTTTTACGGGACTGGGTTTCGATTTGGCGACAATGGTGCGATCGCTGAGTACGCTGTCGGGCTCGGCGGCGACCACGTCGTAATCGCTTTCGGGCCTGGCCGCGCCGTCCTGATGCTTGATCAGAAACCATTGCTCCTGCTTGCCCGGCATGTGCGTGCGCACGAGGTTCCACAGGCCGCCGAGCTTCTCCCCTTGCAACTCGAATTTCAGCCGGCCCTTGGCGTACGCCTTGGCCGGGTCGTCCTGGGGAATCCATACCCCACGGTCCCAAACGATCACCTCGCCGGCGCCGTAATGCCCTTCGGGAATGGTGCCCTCAAACGTGGCGTAATCGAGCGGATGGTCTTCGACGTGGATTGCCAGTCGCTTGACCTTGGGGTCCAGCGACGGGCCTTTCGGCACGGCCCAACTTTTCAGCGCGCCATCGAGCTCCAGGCGAAAGTCATAGTGCAGCTGCGAGGCGTCATGTTTCTGAATGCAGAATTGCAGCGCATGATCCTTCACCGCTTTTTTGCCCGAACGCTTGGCGGCGGCCGGTTCCGGAGTCGCCACAAAGTCACGCATGCGGTTGTAATCGTCCAGGGTCTTGTTCATGGCTTACCGGGTGCTCGCTGGCGGACGCTGAATCGGCACGTCTCTACATCAGCAGAGCGACAGGTCCGGAAAAAAATTCCATCGCCACTGGAATTGCCCGGACAGACGGCTGGGTCTATCGGGATGATCGCTCGTAGCCTTGATGCGCAACTTCTTGCGCAGTTATTCGTCCCAAATACACCTCAACATCGCTGAACGCCAGGTGGATCAAGCCCTCCAGCCGAGTGCGCAACTTCTTGCGCACCACTGCGCAAGAAGTTGCGCACTTTTTCAGGTGATCTCTGCCGAACAACCTCTCCACGTTTAAAAAATATCCTCAACCACCTGATTTATATGACAAAAAACATTTATGGCACGCTCCTTGATAACAGTCAGGCACCCACCGGGCGATACCGCCTCCCGGGCACCCTAACTTTTAGCAAGGAGCACATCCATGGCTACACCAGCGTACATGTCCGTTACCGGCGAAAAACAAGGCCTGATCACTGCCGGCGCCTTCACCGCCGACTCCGTTGGCAACACCTACCAGGAAGGTCACGAAGACCAGGTCATGGTTCAGGCGTTCAGCCACGACGTGATCATCCCGCGTGACCCACAGTCCGGCCAACCGACCGGTCAGCGTGTACACAAGCCAGTCGTGATCACCAAGGTCTACGACAAGTCTTCGCCACTGCTGCAAGCCGCCCTGACTTCCGGCGAGCGCATGAGCGAAATCGTTATCCAGTGGTACCGCACTTCGGCTCAAGGTACCCAAGAGCACTACTACACCACCAAACTGGAAGACGCGATCATCGTCGCCATCAACAACAAAATGCACAACTGCCAGGATCCGTCGAACTCGCACTTCACGCACCTGGAAGAAGTGCAATTCACCTACCGCAAAATCACCTGGACCCACGAAGTATCCGGTACTTCGGGTTCCGATGACTGGCGTGTTCCAGTCGCTTAATCGCGGCTGACGGTTCCAAACATCGGCCAGCTCTGCTGGTCGATGTCATTTGCGCCTTCCAGGAATTTTCGCGTCCGTTGATCCGGCTTTCGGGTGTCAACGCGCGCCGCAGCACTGCACGAGGAACAAGGGATGTTCGCGCCGGCCAATCAGACTCACTTTGCCCTGACTGTCGAAGGTCTGGAAAACGATCTCCAGGTCCTTGCCCTGCAAGGTCGGGAAGCCATCAGCCAACCTTTTGTGTTTGAGGTGGAGCTGGTCAGTGAGCAGCCGTCCCTGGACCTCGAAACGCTATTGCACAAACCGGCCTTTTTGCAGCTCTCGCCTGACGGCAGCGGCATTCATGGCCAGATCTACCGCGCCGCCCAGGGCGATTCGGGCAAACGCCTGACCCGCTACGCCGTGACCTTGCGCCCGCAGCTGTCCTACCTGGCGCACCGCATCAACCAACGCATCTTCCAGAACCTCACTGTGCCGAAAATCATCGGGATGGTCCTCGAAGAGCACGGCATCCAGAGCAATGCCTACGAATTCGAAGTCGGGGCGATTTATCCCGAGCGCATTTACTGCGTTCAGTACGATGAATCGGACCTGCAGTTCATCCAGCGCCTGTGTGAGGAAGAAGGTATTCACTACCACTTCCAGCACAGCGCCACGGCCCACAAGCTGGTGTTCGGCGATGACCAGACGGTGTTCCCGAAACTCGCGCCCGTGGCCTACCAGCAAGACTCCGGCATGGTCGCCAACGACCCGGTAATCAAGCGCTTCGACCTGCGCCTGGAAACCCGCACCAGCCGCACCACCCGCCGCGATTACGACTTCGAAAAACCGCGCCTGAAACTGGAAAGCGAGAACCGTGGCGACGCCCTGCCCGACCTCGAAGACTACGACTACCCCGGTCGCTTCATCGACCGCGAACGCGGCAAGCACCTGGCCAAACGCGCCCTCGAACGTCACCGCAGCGACTTCCAGTTGGCCGAAGGCCGAAGCGATCAGCCGTTGCTGGTCAGCGGCCACTTCCTGGCCCTGACCCAACACCCCAAGGCCAAGTGGAACGACCTGTGGCTGCTGACCGAAATCCTCCACGAAGGCAAACAGCCGCAAGTGCTGGAAGAGTCGGTGACCAGCAACACCACCAATCTGAAAGACGATTTCCACCAGGGCTACCGCAACCGCTTCCAGGCCACCCCCTGGGACGTGCCGAACCGTCCGCCGCTGAACCACCCCAAGCCACGGATCCTCGGCAGCCAGAGCGCCGTGGTCACCGGGCCAAAAGGTGAAGAGATCCACTGCGACCAATACGGCCGCGTCAAAGTGCAATTCCATTGGGACCGCGAAGGTCAGGCCGACGACAAGACCAGCTGCTGGCTGCGCGTCTCCTCCGCCTGGGCCGGCGCCCATTACGGCGGCATCGCCATTCCACGCATCGGCATGCAAGTGCTGGTCAGCTTTCTCGAAGGTGACCCCGACCAACCGCTAATCAGCGGCTGCCTGTACCACAAGGAAAACGTCGTCCCGTACGCCCTGCCGGCGAACAAGACCCGCAGCACCTTCAAAACCCTGAGCTCTCCGGGCGGCGGCGGATTCAACGAGCTGCGTATCGAAGACAAAAAGGGCCAGGAGCAGATCTTCCTGCACGCCCAGCGCGACTGGGACGAGAACGTCGAGCACGACCAGAAAATCCGCGTCGGCAACGAACGCCACGACACCGTTGAGCAAAACAGCTACAGCGAATTCAAGGCCGAAGAACACCACACCGTCTATGCCGATCGCAAAGTCGAAGCCCGCGCCAACGACCACCTCACCGTGGGCGTCAACCAGCACATCAAGGTCGGCACCGGCCAATTCATCGAAGCCGGCCAGGAAATCCACCTGAGCAGCGGCATGAAAGTCGTGCTCGAAGCCGGCAGCGAACTCACCCTCAAGGCCGGCGGCAGCTTCATCAAGATCGACGCCAGCGGCGTGACGCTGAGCGGACCGGTGATCAACATGAACTCCGGCGGCAGCCCCGGCAGCGGAACCGGGGCGGCACCGCTGATGCCCGGCGCGCTGAAACAGGCTGATGCCGACAAGGCTGGCGCGGTACTGACGCCGGCGCAGATCAACACCCTGAAACGCAACGCGCCGTTCTGTGAAGAGTGCGAGAGGTGTAAGGCGGGTGTATGCGATATAGCAAAACCTGCCCAAGACACTGAAAAAACCAGCCACGACTTAGTATTTTTAGTCAATGATGAAAAAACGGGTAAACCGAAGCAGAATATTCCCTATCGAATAACGCTTGAATCCGGGATTATTGTTGATGGTGTCACTGACAACAAGGGGATGACCCAAAAAGTCTCATCTAACAAAGCTGAAAAAGCCACTATCGAGGCCCCGTATTATGGCAACACAACAAGCGACGCTCACCCCAACCACGGATCAGACACCTGTAACTGTTAGCATCCCGACCAAGGAGCTAAGCGGTACGCAATGGGTTGCACGATTTCCGACCAGTACAAGTGTGGGCGATCTCACGACTGAGTTCGAAGCCAGTGTGAACAAATTTATTGCAGCGATAAAAGAAGCCGGGGGCAGTGTTTCAATTTCGGCAACTTATCGGCCCAAAGAGCGTGCTTATCTGATGCACTATTCCTCAGCAATATCTAAAGGAATCATTGCACCAGAAGACGTACCTGAAATGGACGGTGTAAATATCGAGTGGGTTCATAGCACCTCAGCGCAATCAATCAGTGCTGCGACCAGCATGGCGTCGGGCTACGGAATTGTGTATCCGCCGGCACTTACAAGTCGCCATACACAGCGAAAAGCCATAGACATGACAATATCCAACATATCTGGAAAAACAATTGTAAATGCTTCTGGCGCCTCCGTTTTGATCACTCACTTAAGCGACTTGAATCCAGTAGGTACTACATATGGAGTTAAAAAGCTTGTTTCCGACCCTCCACATTGGTCAACCGATGGACATTAAACATACACTTTTCTTCATTCTGACTATTTGCTCAGGGTCAGTATTTGCCCAAGACACTGGATTTGGATTCGTTAAAAATAATCCAGACGGGCAAACTTATTTATATACAACCCAGAATATTTCAAGCAACGAAGTCATTTCGGTCCAATTCCCTCAGGATGGAACCGTTGCTTGCTGCAAGTTAACAAAGACAACTGGGGGAAAACAGCAGCAGGGCGATGCAATGGATCTGCTCAACGAATCCGACATGCACATTTATGGGCTTGACATTCAATACTCTGCGCCTTTCATCGGCATAGCTGTAGTTGGTAAAAATGCAACCGGAAACGGCGTCTCAGCCGTTGAGGTCAAGGATCAAGCTACAACTATCAGCACCTGTTTGAGTCAAGAAGGCGTTCATCTCTTCTCGAGAAAAAATGGGAGCTTGAACGGTCATCTCTATTTGAGCCTAGGTTACGATGTAGAGCCAACGTCAAATTCTTGCGAAACGGAAAGTTCTGAGTCCGTTCCGACCGACGTCTCCGGCTACATCAAAAATAGAGACAACTGTGATTCTTTGCGCGGAGATATTCCTGAACGGGACCCCGCCGACCCGAAAATTCTCGATCGTGTCATCAGCGATATAAATAAATATTGCAAGGGCACCGACCAGCAGCTGAAGCAGTTGAAAGAAAAATACTCCGGAAACGAAAACGTTGAGAAGTTGCTCTCGACTTACGAAGAAAACATTGAAGCTGATATGAGTTTTTAGATTCACTCATCAAGGACGGCTGTTGTGACATCTGAAAACACCAATCCACAGGTCTGGTTATCCGAAACCCCGCTACTGCCGGGTGAACGCCTCTACCTGATCATCAGCGCCGCCAGTGATGCCGAAGCGCTCAAGTCGCTTTACCAAAACGAACCCACAACCCAGGCGACCCCGATTTGGGGCGGCACACCTTACGCGGCTTGGCAGCCGGTGATGCCCTACCTCATCGAGCTGAAACCCAACTCAAGTTTTCTAACGTGGATTGCCGATACGGATGCTCAGGACTGGGGCTGGATGGCGGTTTCAACCAGCACACCGGATGTGGTGTTCGAACATCTGCGCAGCCTGACTCAAGTGCGGATGCCGGATGGGACGCAAGTGTTTTTCCGTTTTTGGGATGGACGGCATATCTATCCGATTCTGGAAGGTCTCGGCGATGCCGCCGGTGAGGTACTGCCGGTGTTTGATCGGTATCTGATTAATGGGAAGAGCCTGGAGGTGGGGCCGAGGGTGGTGCCGCCGGCAAAAGACTGGCCGTGGTGGGAGGTGCCGCAGAAACTGCTCGACAGCCTGGCGAAGCAAAACCCGTCGACCCTGATCGGCAACCTGATGCAATGGCTGGAAGAGGAACGTCCAGACATCTACGCCGCTTACCCCGAGAGCAATCTGAAGCTGAAAATCGCACGTTTCGTGAGCCGGCCCGATGCTCCGAAAAACCTTAATGAAGCACTGTTAAACCACCTGATTCTGGAGCAAGGCTGATGGATCGCGTTGCCTACGTTGACAACCAACTGAGCACGTTCAAGGACAGCTTGAAGCTGTATCAAGAACAGACCAAAACCTGGTACGCGAAAGCCGCCGACAAAGGCAGTCGAGCCGCAGACCTGCCCTCCCTGCTGGGCATGGAGCGCGTGATAAAGGTCGGTAACACCAGCAAATCGGTGAGCATGACCGATGGCGACTTCGCCTCGAACGTTGCCCAGTGCCCGCTCAAGGGGCCACTGCTGATCGAGAGCAAATTCGAATCGGTGTATGACATCCCATTGGGTGACATCGAAGTTGAAATCGTTGCGGTGGAAGGCGGCGCAGTCAGCAAAGTCAAACTCGACGCCCAGGGCAAAGCCAGCTGGACGGAGGGTGTTCCCGGCAAGTTCTACAAGATCCGTGTTCACCACGAAGTGACGCCGGCTCAGATCGATACCTTGTTCAAATCCTATGAAGGCCTGACCGGTCAACTGGAAGGTTTCCTGCGCAAGGAATGGGCCGGTTTCAAACCGCAATGGTCGAACATATCCGCCTTGGGAACGGCCTCGGCAATTGGCAACGGCATCCTTGAAGGCGGTTGGGAAGCGATCAAAGGGGTTTGGGACGGTATCAGCCTGGTGCTCGATATCCTGCAAGACCCGAGCAAGTTTGCCAAAGACCTCGGTGCCGGAACCCAAAAACTGATAGCACTGGCAAAAGAAACGCCAGACGTCATGAAGAAGGCCATGCTGCTGGCCAGCGACGAGGCCGCTCTGTTCCTGATGGTACGCAGTGCCGTGATCTGGCTGGCCGGTTTGCCACCGATGAAGATGGCCGGTGACGCTGCAAAAATGACCACGGCAGCGGTAGTCGGCATCGCGATCGACATCGTGATTTCGATCGTGCTGACCGTTGCTGCCGAGGGTACCGGTGTCATCTACCTCGCCGCGCGCTTGAAAAAGTACGGCGAAATCGTCATCAAGGCCGTGACCGGCTTTGTGGAGTCGGTGTTCAAGATCATCAAAGGCTTCATGGAATACGTCGCGAAGTACACCGCGGTAGCGGCTCGTGGTGTGACGGCTCAGGTAAAGAAAGGGATTGCACAGGTTCGTTTTGACGGGAAGCGAGTGACTACCGTAGAAACGCCGAAAGTCCACCACGATGCACCCGCTCAGTCCAAGACTCCCGACGAAAAAAGTGCTAACTGCGCCAAAAACACCTGCACCAATGGCTGTCCGGTTTCGATGGTGACGGGTGAAGAACTGTTGACCCTGACCGATGGTGAACTCGGTGGAATACTGCCCTTCAGTTGGACCCGCCTCTATCGCACCAGCGCCGCGGAAGTCGATTGCGGCCTCGGCTACGGATGGAGTCACGCACTGGCGCAAAGGGTGGACATCAACGGTGATGAGGTGGTCTGGACCGACCACGAAAACCGCATTACGACCTTCCCATTGCCGAGTATGCAACGACCGGCGATTACCAACAGTTTGTCCGAAGCGGCGATTTTCCTCGGTGAGGATCCTTCCGAGCTGATCCTCACTCAAGCTGGCGACCGTTCCCAGTTCTATCATTTTCGCTACAACAGCAAAGGCGCGACGCTGATCGCCATTAGCGACACCTACAACAACCACCTGCACATCACCCGCGACATTCACGGCCGGATCAAACGTGTCGACAATGGCGCCGGTCGCGCCCTGCTCCTGCGTTATGACCGCAAACACATCGTCGCCGTCGATTACCAGCAGTTCAGTCCGGCAGACAATCTGGAAGATGCCTGGGGCACCGTCCAGACCCTGGTCACCTATAGCTATGACACTCAACACCGCCTGATCGAAGCCAAAAACCCGGCGGGCGAAGCCGAGCGCTACACCTACGACGAGCAGAACGTCATTCTTGAGCGCCAACTGGCCGGTGGCGCCAGTTTCTACTGGGAATGGGAAAAAGAAGGCAAATCGGCACGCTGCATCCATCACTGGGCAAGCTTCTCGCAGATGGACGCGCACTACGCCTGGGATGACAAGGGTAGCGTTACTGTCACCAATGCGGACGGCAGCGAAGAGATCTACACCCACGACGATCAGGCTCGACTGATCGCCAAAATTGACCCGGATGGTGCTGAGCACCTCAAGGCCTACGATGACAAGGGTCGCTTGATTGCAGAACAGGATCCGCTTGGCGCAATCACGGAGTATCACTACAACGAAACCGGTCACATGGTGGCGGTTGTTCCACCGGAAGACCAACCTACCGGCTACGAATACAGCAATGGATTCGTAAGCAAAGTAAGTCGCGGCAAGGCGACCTGGAAGTATCAACGCAACGATCAGGGCGATATCACTCAGCAGATCGACCCGGATGGCAACTCCACACATTACAGCTATGACCGCCAGGGTCGCCTGCTGGAGATCCGCCATCCGGACGGCAGTCGCCACAAGCTGGGCTGGAACAACCTCGGCCAATTGCTTGAAGAGCAACTGTCCGACGGCGGTCAGCGCAAGTACCGCTACGACGCCTTAGGCCGCCAGATCACCCGTCAGGAAGAAAACGGCGCCATCACCCAGTACCAGTGGGACGCCGCCAACCGCCTCGCACAAATTACCCTGCCCGGCGGCGCAACCCGTGCGTTCACCTACAACCCTTATGGCCGCGTCACAGCAGAGCGCGATGAACTGGGCCGCATCACCCGATACGAATACGCCGATGGTCTGCATCTGGTTAGCCGTCGTATCAACCCTGATGGCAGCCAACTTCGCTACCGCTACGACAACTCGCGTCTGCTGCTCAGCGACATCGAAAACGAACGTGGCGAGCACTACCACCTCGATTACTACCCCAACGGCCTGATCCAGCAGGAAATAGGGTTCGACGGTCGCCGGACTGCCTACGAATACGACCTCAACAGCCAACTGCTGAAGAAAACCGAATTCGGCGAAGACGGCAGTGAGTTGGTCACCGAATACCAGCGCGATGCCGCCGGCCGCTTGCTGGTGAAAACCCTGGCCGATGGCGAGGAAATTCACTACAGCTATGACGCCCTAGGCCGCCTCGTCAACGTCGACGACGGCCACTGGCCCCTCGCCTACGAATACGACCTGCAGGATCGCCTGATCACCGAACACCAAGGCTGGGGCACTTTACGTTACGAGTACGACAACCTGGGCCAGTTGAGTCATTGCCGCCTTCCCGACGGCAGTAAACTCGACTACCGCTACCAACCCGGCGGACGCCTGAGCAGCATCGACCTCAACGGCTCGCGCCTCACCACCCACCAGTTCAGCGCCGGTCGCGAACAACAGCGCCAACAAGGCCTGCTGCTCAGCCAATACCAGTACGACGAACAAGGCCGACTGCAAGCCCACACCGTCAGTCAGCAAGACCGCAACCTGTTCCGTCGCCGCTACGCCTACGATGCCAACGGCAACCTCGCGGGTATCGATGACAGCCGCAAAGGCAACCGCAGCTACCATTACGATCCGCTCGATCGCCTGATCAACGTCCGTGGCACCACACCGGAAAGCTTCGCCCACGACCCGGCGGGCAACCTCCTGGGCCAAGGCGACCAACCGACCGCGAATCTCGCCAACGTCAAAGGCAACCGCCTGCTGATGCAAGGCGACCGCCATTATGGCTACGACGCCCACGGCAACCTGATCCGCGAACGTCGTGGCGCCGGGCAGAAACTCGTCACCGAGTATCGCTACGACTGCCAACATCGCCTGATCGGCGTCAGCCTGCCCGGCGGCAGCATCGCAAACTACAAGTACGACGCCTTCGGCCGACGCATCGCCAAAACCGTCGATGGTCAAACCACCGAATTCTTGTGGCAAGGCGAACGCCTCATCGCTGAAAGCGCCGACAATCGCTATCGCACTTACATTTATGAACCCGGCAGCTTCCGCCCATTGGCGATGCTCGATGGCGAAGGCCCGCTGAACGCTACGCCTTTCTATTACCAACTCGATCATCTCGGCACGCCACAGGAACTCACCGACTACAGCGGCGAGATTATGTGGTCGGCGAAATACCGGGCCTACGGCAACCTCGCCACCCTCGACGTTGCAGAAGTCGACAACCCGCTGCGCTTCCAGGGTCAGTACTTCGACGCGGAGACAGGCTTACATTACAACCGGCATCGCTACTACAATCCGGGGACTGGACGGTTTTTGACGCCGGATCCGATCAAGCTTGCGGGCGGGTTGAACAACTACCAGTACGTGCCTAACCCTACGGGGTGGGTGGATCCGTTGGGGTTGAATAGCGAATGTCCGGGGGGAGCGAGCTGCAAGCCTGGAACGGTTGAAGATCCGGCGAGTAAGGCCAAGGTAAATGAGGGGACATCAGGAGCACCTGATGTTCAATGGACGAATCACGGTAACAAGCACGTAGCCCCCAAGGCCCCCTGGCCAAATGTTGTTAAATCAACGGCAAATGGAGGCGCGGCAAGGTATTTACCTGGGACAGACATCGAAGCACTCGAGCGGCATGCATTTAAAAATGGCCAAGATGTTAACAACGGAAAGCCTTGGAAAGTTATTGATATGGGCAAGACTATTGGCGCCAACGATGGTAAAGAAACACGCTTCATGAGGGTTGAACTAAGCGCAAACACTATCCACGGCCACCCTATTTCCGAAGAAGCATTTAAAAAACTCACAAAAGCGAAGAAAAACTGAATGGACACTAAAAAAATTATAGAACTTGGCGGAACAGTCACATTTGATGACATCTCCCACCTCAACCAGCTTATTGACACTTCGATGATCGTTGATGACTTAAAGGAGGATCTATTCCAAGCCGTCTTCCCACATGATCAACTTATTGACATAGGTTGGTACCCTGAATTCTGTGAAAACGGCACATTTAGAGTTTCTTTAATTAAAGCCTATGACTGGGAGCACCCAGCTTTCAGCGAAAAAGCAAAAAGCTGGACAGAATTAAACAAGGCAATTTCCAATGCTTTAAACAAACTAGAAAAATGATCGCCCGAGCGCTCAAAAAAAAAAGCCACCTCATTTTGGCCTTTCAGAAGAAAATGCTAGACGCAAATAAAAGAATCATAATCCCCGGAGAGTCGAGAGAAAAGGGGACAGATTTATTTTTCATGCCATAAAATAAATTTGTCCCCTTTTGGCTATCATTACGTGTTTGAGCAATCTAAAATGTGGACATCATCAATATCGAATAAAAAACAGTGAGCTTCTATTTTTGGAGAAGATTACTCCCCTACCAGCATGCGCACTTCTTACGTCATGCTGGACGGAAACTCTACATGCTTAAAACTATACAGCCAAGTAGAACAAGCAGTCACCCCTAAGAAATGGCTGAAAAAAGATTATAACGAGTACGAATTCCAGCCTTACATAATAAATATAGAAAATTTCAATTTCAGCGGCCCTACTACTATAACCGTCACCCAACACGACTCAAACTACAAAGTCACACTTAGATTACCATAGCAAATATTAAGGCATACCATAACTATGGTGTAGCGTAGCAAAAGAACATCCAAATCAGATCACAGCAAGAGAACCTCCTAAAAAATTAACGAAACTCACCTCAACGCTTCAAAGCAAAAATGGGCGTCCCCTTTTGGCTCTTTTGGCTTGGCTAAGGGGTGGTCCCTTTTGACTGTTTCAAGGAGTAAAAATGAAATTCTGGAACGATATCGATGGCAGCATTTTTTTCAACCAGGTTTTCAAGACTTCCGTAGTGATTGGCCTCGTTGAACTTTTCACAGTAAGTATCGACAACAACAGACCAACGATAATACTGGAGTTTGACATCGAAGAACTCCCGGACGCCCCTCCCGCAAAGTGGAAAAAGGCTGAATTCAACACATGCCGCATCTGTTTAAACTGCAGCGAAATCAGCAACCCGACGATCAAAAACATACCTACAAAAGAAAAACTCAATATAACAATCACTCAGAGCGAAAACATTTTCACGATTCATGCTTCGAACAGCAGCTCGATAATTGAATTCTCAACAAAATCCCCGCTACTTTGTGGCCCCTCAGTTTATATGAACGACAAAAAGCCCGTACTCACTTAAAAAATCTAACTCATTTTTCTGCCCTTTGAGTCGTCTGACAAAAGCATCGGACATTTCCCGCAACTCCCATCACCATCCATGAACTTGTACCCCCCCTTCTCCCCAGATAACCTCCCCCAGTCACTGCAACCCCAGCGACCGGTTTTGGCAGACCGAACACGATCAAGGCATGCAAATGCCGCTTTGCGGCTCCGTTGATTCAGGAGCTTCACGATGAAAAAGTTTCCACCCGAGTCTCTCGACCCCATCAGCCACGTCGTCACCCTCCCCCCAACATCCGCACCGAAACCCTGCTAAGCCACGCCTGCGAAACCCTCGCTTCGCTCAACGTCCTGAACACCGACCTTGCCTGTGAACTCGAAGGCTCGCACCGCAGCCTGGCGCTATCGATTCAGCAATTGGCTGTACCGGGTAAGTTGTTGGTAAACCGGGTGCTGGACAACCTCGACCCACCCGGTGGGGCGTCCGACACTCGGGAGTGTTCAACCATGACTCGATACATGTCGATTACCGGCATCGACTGCACGATCCCTTCCCTCCCGATCGACACCGCAGCGCCTGTCGATGTGCTGCAGGACACGGCCGCATATCGCATTCGTTGTGTCACTCAACTGTTGGAAGAGAGCTGTCTCCGGGCGACGTGCTGGATGTGGTCGGGTGGCGGTTACGGGCCCAGCTTTAATTCAGCCAATAAAAATGGGCGACTCCAGGGTCGCCCATTTTTATATCCGACGTTTAATATCATCCCTCAATTTTATACACAGAGCATTTGGCAAGAGGCTGCTAAAACTTCGCCCGCAAATTTCTTGATATAGGAGCAAAATTCTTCCAACTTCCACTATGGTGGGCTCTTCCGCAAAATCGCGACCTTCCCAAAAACCCAGAAAAACTGGCTACTCGGTCAAGTAACTTCCTCACTGATAAACAATGGTTTTCAACCAGTCTTCAATCTATGCTTGGGCTGACAGTATGGAGGCTGTGATGAATGTTCAAACTCAGACGGAAAACATGGGCTTTACTTTTGGTCTACATCGTAGGTGTCAGTGGCTATATCTACTACCTCTACGTCGAGACTCAGGGAATTCTCACTGACAACATTAATAACAAGCTGCTGCATGCCGCGCTGGGCGCGTCAGCCATCCTCGGCGACCGCTACCATGACAATCTGATCGACAAACAGTCGAAAACGGAAGCGCAAGACTGGGATACCATTCAGCGGCTTTCCAGATTCAACGAGTCCATGGGCACCGCCTTTGTCTACAGCGTGGTCAAACGCGATGGGGAAGCCTATCTGATCAGCTCCAGCGCCTCGAAAAAAGAGATTCAAGAGCAGAATTACGTACGCTTTTTCGATCCTTATCCAGATGCCAGTCAGGCCCTGCTCGACAGTTTTGAGCGTACCGAGCCCACCTGGATCGATTACTCGGATCACTGGGGAGACTTTCGCGCCGTCTTCGTCCCAATGAAATCCCAGGACGGGACGGTTTATGTGGCAGGTGCGGAGATGACGTTGGCGAACTACAACCAACAACTTAATCAGGACTCTCTGCACCATATCATCCTTGCCATTCTGGTATTTCTCGCCTTCAGTCTTTTGTTCGTGATCGACTTATTGCGCATGCGTGCTCATCTTCAGCAACTGCAAATAAACGAACAGGTATTGAGTCAGGCAAAAGATGCCGCCGAAGACGCGGATCGTTCCAAGACCCGTTTTTTAGCCACCATGAGTCATGAAATCCGCACCCCCATGTACGGTGTCATCGGTGCGACCGAGTTACTGGCCGGCTCCGCCCTGAATCCCGAGCAAAGCGCTCTGGTCAATACGATTCATACCAGCGGACGAACCCTGCTGTCGCTTATCGACAACATTCTCGACCTGGCAAAGATCGAAGCGGGCAAACTTGAATTGAGGCCTCGTGTATTCGAAGTGAGAGCATTGGTTTCATCCAGTATTGAAATGATCCGGCAAAACACTCAGGGCAAACCAATCATCATTGAGGCTCAGGTATCACCGGATGTACCGCACTGGGTCAAAACCGATACCGATTGCCTTCGCCAGATACTGATCAACTTGTTGGGTAATGCGGTCAAGTTCACCGAAACCGGAACAGTATCGCTCGTGGTCAAAACGAGCGGTGACAGCCCTCGAGCCCGACTCGAGTTCTCCATACGCGATACCGGCATAGGTATCCCTTTGGCGCGGCAAGACAGCCTGTTCAAGCCCTTTGTTCAGTTCAAAGGGCCAGCCAGTCAACGCTTTACCGGAAGTGGGCTAGGTCTTTCAATTTGCAAGAATCTGGTCGAGGCGCAACAGGGGACTTTATCCTTTACCAGTCAGCCTGGTATCGGATCGACGTTTTCCTTCTCACTCCCCATGGAGCCTTTTTCCGTCTCGGAAATCCCCCTCGGGGACGATCATGCAACGGTTGGTTTCGACTCATCTTTTGCCGGGGATTACCCGCTCGATATCCTGTTGGTGGAGAACCATCCCATTAGTCAGAAAGTTGCCTTGGCGATGTTACAGGCGTTGGGTTATACACCCGCCCTTGCGTCAGATGGTCTGGAGGCGATCAACGAGTGCATGACGTCGATTCCAGATATCATTTTCATGGATATCAATATGCCTGTTATGGATGGGCTGGCGGCCATCCGTAACATCCGCGAACTACCACTGGGCGATACGTGCTACATCGTTGCGTTCACCGCGAGCGCTTTTTCGAGCGAGATAGAACGTTTCAGGGCCGCCGGTGCCAATGACATTTTGACCAAACCGGCAAACTTCCAGGCCTTGACCCAAGTACTTCAGCGTGCAGCCAACTACCGGCGACAGCTCCAGGCCAGTACTCCGGTAGTGGATGCAATTTCAAGTTGAAATGGGCTCAGGGTACAAACGCCATTACGGAAACAGGAGAACCCGACCCCTCTTTGAGTCGAAGCACGCCAATGACCAGTGTCGTGCCTTTCGCAGGTAGCTGATCGAGATTAGTCAGGCACTCCAGGACAATGCCATCTTTGGCCAGAATCTGGCTGTTGGTGGCATAAACCGTATCCTGACCTGGATCAGCGCCATGTGTATCGATACCGACACCAGCGATTTGGCGTTCTTCAAGCAGAAACTGGGTCGTAGCAGCGCCCACACCGGGAAAGTGTGGGCCTTTCGCGTCTTCATTGATAAAGCGCTTGGGATCGTTCCACAAGGCTTGCCATCCCGTATAAAACAGCACAACAGAGCCTTGGGCGATGCGCCCATTAGCCTGTTCCCATTTTTCGATGTCCTGGACGCCAATCACATAATCCGGGTTATCCCGAGCCTGGGTTCGTATATCAATCACAACGGCCGGGCGCACCAGGGACTCTGGTTTATAGGCATCAATCCCGATGGCATTGGGGTGAAAACTATTGGGCGCGTTCATATGGGTAGCGCTGTGCTCGCCGATGCTGAAACGCCGCAGGTAATAACCGTCTTTTTCCTGTGAAGCCACCACGTCGAATGTCACTGGAGGGTCGTTAGGCCACAGTGGAATCGTCGTGCTAATGACATGGCTGAGGTCAATGACCTTTCGAAACTGAATACTCTGCATTCCTTTGACTTCCTTATCCTCTGCGAAACTTTTAGCGACGCCGACCGACAGCAAAGCGGCCAGTACGCCGATGGATACCCGTTTAAAACAGCTCTTGTTTTGCTTTGATCTCGCCATAACGATTGGCTCCCCTTTGATCATTAAGGACTCCTACCCTCGAGCCCAGCTGTGGCTCCAGCCATTCTCTACTCCCTGTTCGTTGATCCTGAAGAGGTTTGTGTATTGGAGAGTATCAATATTGATCGTTTCAATGCATCACCGTAACCGTCCAGGCGCCCCACTATGCATCGACTCGCGGCACTTTACGCGGGTTGGCCATCCCGTTGCAGGACGGTTGCGATTTGATGGATGTGGTCGGACAGCGCTTGCGGAAGCAGCTTTAGATCTTCCAATAAAAATGGGCGACCCCAAGGTCGCCCATTTTTATATCCGAAACTTTTAAACAGCACCTCCCAAAGAAGGTGTTCGCCCAGTGTAATGGCCTTGGCAATCCATGCACCGGTAAAGAGCCCTGACACCGGGCGAACGGGAAGGATTTTAATAGAATTTGGCAGATATGTCCTCGTATACAAACATGAAATTTATGCACGTAATATTTCGTAAGGCCCCGCTTACACAACGTCTACAAACTTCTTAAAATCACCAGTTCGACCATTAAAATTGATTGTTCTTATACAGCTATCCGCACAAGAACAATCAATACGTACAAGTAATGATCAGCTTGGGTGCCGGCTGGTCACTTTCAGCACATCGTTACAGGTCAGCACAACGCTCTGCCCTGCTTTCAGATCTTTCAATTTCACCAAATAGTGTCGCGCCGAGAACTCCAACTCAATACCCGGTCATCTCCAGATACCCCTGCCCCCCATGACTGCCGCTCAGCCGCACCGGCCCTTCCCAATAAGGAATGCGCAAGTCCATCCAGGCCTTGGGGTTGAGGGCATCGATGGTGATTTCGAGGTGCTTGCCCGGGATGTTGATCGACCAGCGCACAGGCATCGAACGCCCGGCAACCTTGGCGGTGTCTTGTGGTGTGAGTTGGATGTCGTCGGCGTGCAGCAGCTGTGCCTGCCCTTGAGCGTCGATCCAGGTGCCGGTGAGGTATGGCGCGCCGTCCTTTTGCCGCATGCGGTAGAGCATCACCTGCGCGCCGCTGTCCAGGTGCAGGGAGAACCAGTCCCAACCGGTCTGGTTGGCGGTCAGCGGTTGGCTGCTCCACTCGCGGTCGAGCCAGGCCGGACCGCTGACGGTGTAGGTTTTGCCGTCGATTTCGAGGGTGCCGCTGGCCTGGAAAAACGGTTGGCTGTAGTAGTACGACGCCTGGCCTTGTTCGGATTTCTGGCTGAAGCCTTTGTCTCCTTGAAGTACCAGTGGCCGGGTTGAGGTCAGTCGAAGCTGGTAGCTGAACACCTTGTCGCGGGCACTGAGTTGCAGGTCTGCCAGCGGGTTTGCGTCGGTGGCCTGACTGCTGAAACGCCAGTCATCGATCCATGCGTTGAACGGCTTAAGGATCACTCCGGCCTGGCCGACGCCACCTCGGGCGTAGCGTTCGGCGGCATGGTGTGCGGTGGCGGATGTCACGGCCGCATGACCCAGCCAGATAGTCTGATTGGCCCAGCCAGGTTGCTCGGGCGTCGCTTTCAAGGCGCTGCGAAACAGCGTCCATTGCGCACCGAACTCGCGCCCCTGATCGTCCTTGAGGTTGGCGGTGACGTACCACCATTCGATGCGAAAGCCATCGTGGGCGCCGTGGTCCGCCGGGAAACTGAATTCTCGCCCGGGCACCACCGGGGTAAATGCGGAGGCCTGATGGCCGAGGCCGGCGAAGCCTTTTTCCGGCGCAGGCGTGTTGTCGCAGCCGCTCAGCAACGCCAGCAGCAACACGCAGATCTTAATCTTCATGAGCAAACGTCCGCAGCAGATCCGCCGGTTGCGTGCGATACAGCGAGTACAACGGCCACGCCGACGCGAGCAACGTGGCGAGCAAGGCCAGGCCCATCAACTGCAACAGTTGCAGTGGAAACACCCGTAGCGGCAAGCGCCAGCCGAAGGCCTGCACGTTGATCACCGTGTCCAGGCACCACGCCAATGCGATGCCCAACGGCAATGCCAGCACCAATGTCAGCACCGCGAGCAACCAGGTCTGCCCGAGGTTGAGCAGCATCAACTGTCGCCGCGTCACGCCCAGCGCCCACAACGGCGCGAGTTGTCCGAGGCGACTCTGGCTCTGGGTCAGCAGGCTGATGAACAGCGCCACGCCCGCGACGCAAAGCGTCAGGCTGTTGAGTGCGGCGGTGGCGGCGAAGGTACGCTCGAACACTTGTGTGGACCAACCCTTGAGCCGGGCCTGATCGACGATGCGGCTGTCGTCCAGGGCGAAGCGCGCTTGCAGCGCGGCCAGGAACGCGGGAATCGACGCGGGCTCGATGCGCAGGTTGAAACGGCTGGGTGTCAGCTGCGGCCAGCCGCGCAGCAGGTGATTGATGTTGACCAGCAGATGGCCCTTGGGATTGCCGTAGTCGGCGTAGATCCCGACGATCCGTGGCGACCATGGACCGTTGGGCGTGGCAATGGTCATGTGATCACCCAGGCGCACCTTCAACCGCCGGGCCAGTTGTTCGCTGAGCATCAGCGCGTCGTCCTTGGCCAGTCGTTCCCAGGGGTCGTCGCCCAAGGCTTCCAGCAACGGCCAGTGCTGGCGATAGGTCGGGTGATCGATCACGCCGAAGACATCCGCCGGCCAGCCCTGTAACTGAATCGACACTTGCCAGTTGGGTAGCACCGCGCTGACTTGGGGTTGTTGTTTGAGCCATGTGTAAAGCTCTCGGGCCTGGGCCGGATTTTGCGGATTGACATACAACTCGGCGGTCAGGCGTTGTTCGAGCCAGTTGTTGAAGGTCTGGCGGAAACCGGCGGTCATGCTGCCGGCGCCGATGTTCGCCGCCAGCGCCAATAACAGCGCCATCAAGGCCAGGCTCAGGGCCGGCAACTGCTGACGGCAATCGGCGACAAACCATTGGCCGAGCACCGAGCGACTGCGCCGCAGCACCCGGTTGAACACGCTGTTCAACACCACCGGCAAGGCCAGTGCGGCGCCGATCAACAACGCGGCCATCAGCACGAAACCACTGCTCAGGCTGTCGCCGAACATCAACGCCAATACCGCGATCAGCGCAGCCATCGCCGCGACCCAGCCCTGGCGCCGCAACCAGCGCGCGTGGGCCTGATGCCAGGCTTGCGGATCGGCCAGCGCCAGCAACGGCAAACGCGCCGCTCGCAGCAAACTGTTGGCACCGGCCAGCAACGCGCCGAGCAGGCTCAGACCGATGCCGCTGAACCACCACAGCGGGCTGAGGCTCAAATGTCCCGGCACTTCGGCGCCGTACAAGCCGCGCAAACTGGCGGCGACGTCCGGCAACAGCACGCCGGCCAGCAAGTAGCCGCTGACCACGCCAGCGACACCACCGATCAACGCCAGACCACCCAGCTCGACGGCGAGGCCGGCAATCAACATTCGCGCACTGACGCCACAGGCGCGCAGGGTTCTGAGCAAGCCTCGACGTTGCTCCAGCGCCAGACCGATCGCCGCGTGGACGATGAACAGGCCAACCACGAACGACAGAAAGCCCAAGGCATCGAGGTTCAGATGGAAGCTCTCGGTCAGGCGTGCAAGATTGTTTTCTTCGCCGCTGCTGATGAGCTGGAGTTGGCCCTTGAACTGATCAGGCAGGGTCGCGGTGAAATCCTTGGGCAGCAACAGACGTGACAGTTGATCGGGCAATTGCAGAATTTGCTGGGCGAAGCCGATGTCCACCAGCAACACACCGGGGGCCATGTCGGGTTGGGCACGCAGTGGCGGCAAGGCGATGCCGCTCTCGGCCGTCGGTGTTTCACCTTCGTGCAAGCCCAACGCCTGCAAGGTCTGCGGCGAAATCCAGGTGCTGCCCGGCACCGTGAAGAACTCGACGACCTGCTCGATCGGCAACGACCGGCCGGCCACTGCGGAACCGGCCGGCAGCGACACCGGTTCAATGCCCATCAACTGCAAGCGCTGGTCTTCATGGCCCTTGAGCGTCACCCGGCCTCGCAACACGGGCGATACCGGCCAACCTGCGCGACGCAGGTCGATAAACAATTGCTGAGGGAACACCCCGCCGCCGGGTGCGCTCAGGCTGGCTTGAGGTTCGCCACCGATCAACTGACTGGCCCGTGCGTAGCTTTCCCGTGCCTGACTGTTCAGCGCTTGCACGCCGGTCAGCAGGCTGGTGGCGAGCCAGAGCCCGGTCAGCACACTGAAAAATTGCACCGGATGTTGCCGCCAATGGCTGAGCAGCGCCCGCAATGTCTCGCGAAAAACCCGCACTTCAGCGCTCGTCCGCGCCAGCCAGACGGCCATTGTGCAGCACCACTTTTTCCGCCAGCCGCGCGGCGACCCTGGGGCTGTGGGTGACCATCAACAACGTCGTCGGGCTGTCGTCGAGCAACTCCAGCAGCAACTTCAACACCTCATCGCTGGTGGCTTCATCGAGGCTGCCGGTGGGTTCGTCGGCCAGCAGCAGTTTCGGTTGCGAGGCCAACGCCCTGCCAAGCGCAACTCGTTGCTGTTGCCCGCCAGACAGTTGTTCCGGATAGCGCTGCAACAGATCCACCAACCCAAGACGCTGCACCAGATGCGCTTGCCAGCGCGGGTCGTGGCGCCCGGCCAGACGCGCCTGAAACGCCAGATTGTCCTCGACCCGCAAACTGCCGATCAGGTTGAACTGCTGAAACACCAGGCCGATTTCGGTGCGCCGCCAGTGGGCCAATTGGCCTTCGTTCATCTGTTCCAGCCGATGCTCGCCACTGCGAATGCTGCCGCGATCGACCTTGTCCAGGCCGGCGATCAGGTGCAGCAAGGTACTTTTGCCACTGCCCGACTCGCCCATCAACGCCAGGCTGCTGCCGGGTTTCAACGTGAGGTCGACGCCTTGTAATACCGGCAATGGGCCTTGGGGGGTGGCGTAGCTTTTGAAGACGCCCTGGACCGAAAGCATGAGAGGAGGCTCGTTGAAGGCAGTTGGCCTAGGATAGCGGACGGCAGCAAGACCGCGTTATCGTTTATCGCGAGCCTGCTCGCGATAAGGCCAGGCCATTTCATCAAAATCTCACTGCCCCACCGCCACACTCGGCACCACCGGCCCCGGCGTCACAATGCTCTTCAGATCGATGTACTTCCACGCAGGCACAGCACCGAGCCGCGCATTGAAGCGATAGTTGAAAGTGAAGTCATCCGCCGTCGACACGCTCAACGGTTTGCCATACACCGCCTCGATCCCCGCCAGGTCATAGCCCATCAACTGCAACAACGTCGGGAAGATGTTGTAGTGACTGGAGCGGTCCTTGTTGGCCGGCAACTGCGCCTGCCAGTCCATCGTCTTCAAATCGCTGCCCGAGATCACCACCAACGGCACCAACCCCTCTTCCTCCACCGGGTCACTGCCACAGTGGGTGTTGAGCCCCGGGTTACCGCGCTCATGCAGATCCTGCCCGTGGTCCGAGGTGTAGATCATCAGCGCATTACGCATATCCGCCTGGGCGAAAACCCGTGAGAAGAACTCGCCGACATTCCACAGCACCGTGTTTTTGTAGGCATTGCGGTACAACACCCAATCGTTCGGCTGCCCATTGAAACCCTCGCGCGTGCCCGTGTCCGCCACCTCGACAAACTGCCCCCGAGGCAAGGTCGGGCGATACGCCATAAACGCGTCCGGGTATTTGTCGTGTACCGGGAAATGCGCGCCGACCTTGTTGATCACCACCAGCTCCGGTATGCCGTCGTTGAGCAGATCGATCAGCTTGGCCGCCGCAGCCATGTCTCGCTCACGCACGCTGGTCTGGTCGAATTGCACGAACTCGTCGATGTCCTGTTTCTCGGCATTGCTCATCAGATTCTGCAAGTTGCCGCCCGTGCGCTGGGCATCGATGTAAACCGTGCGCAGCCCGGCTTTTTTCGCGTACTGCCAGATCGACGGCAGTGTGGTGTTGATCCGCATGTAATCGCCACGGGTGCCGCCATAGCGCAACGTGACGTTGGTGTCGGCGCTGCAATTGGCGATGGACGCGGCGTAGCCGTAATTGAAGATGTCCACGCCCGGGTGTGCTTCCTTGAGGTTGCTGTGCACACCGAATGGCGTGTTGATGTCCAGGTAATTACCGGAAATGCTCTCGTCGATGATCAGTACGATGTCGTAACCCACCGGCCGATCGATGCGCGCCAGGCTCACCGGCTCGCGCGGGCCGACGGTGTTGTGCAACGCTTCATAGGTAAACAGATTCAGATAGGCCAACGGCGTGTACATGATCGGCAAGCCACGGGCGCCCTCGCCGGCCCGCACGAACAGCACGACACTGAGCAGCAGCACGCCGAGCACCGGTGCCGCCGCCAACAACGCCCCCGGCAACGGCAACCGTCGACGCGGCTTGAGCCCGATACCCAACAGCAGCAACAAGCCACTGACCGTCGCACTGATGATCGCATCGCGGTACTGGTAAGCCGCTTCCTGAATGAACCCACCGGAATACACCAGCGACACAAAGCTGCTGTAGGTCAGGTAACTGGCGGTCACGTGCGTATACACGTCAAAGAAAATCGCCGAGCCAAACAGCGCCAACGCAAACAAATGACGGACCAGTGTCTGACGAATATAGGCGGTCATGAACAGCGCGATCGTCAGCACAACGAACATCCCGCCATACAGCAACATCGGCAAACCGATGCCCAATGCCTCGAGACGATCGAGGTAATAGTCGTAGCTTTTGAGTAAATACAGAACCAGCAACAGTTCCTTGAAGTATCGGATCATGGTGGATGCAGTACCTCCATGGCTGCCATTGGCAAATGGAAACCAATGATTATCAGCCATTTTCTGACACTAGCACCGAGCCATGAAAGCGCAAGAAATGCCGGTTTTTTGCCAAAAGCGTCAAAAAAACATTAACTCAAATCTGACGCTTCAAAACGCCTGTAACCCTTGTAATACAGGCCTTTCGACCGTTTATCGTTTTCTTGAAACCCCTCAAAACCGCGACAAATCCAGCAACGGCAAGCACTTGATACCAAATAGCCCATGAAATCAGGGTTTCCAGCCCGCGCTACCCGTCATTTTGCTGACACGCTTTCCCAAGGCTGGGCTATACCCCTTTTGACAGTCTCATTTCAGTTACATCCACCGTCTTACGAGGCACGCCAATATGGACGTGAACGTATTGGGTACGTGTTGCGTCGGCCTCATCCAAGCTGCGGCATTGGCAGCTCCAGAGGCGCCACGATCATGAAGATACTCGTCACTGGAGCCGCCGGCTTCATTGGTGCCCATTGTGTGTTGCGGCTTTTGAGCGACGGGCATCAGGTGTGCGGGCTGGACAACTTCAATGACTACTACGACCCGCAACTCAAACATGACCGCGTGGATTGGGTACGCGAGCAGGTCGGCGATTTCCCCCTCGCGAAAGTCGACCTGGCCGATGCCGAGGCCCTCGACGCACTGTTTGAGTGTGAACAACCGCAAGTGGTGATTCACCTCGCGGCGCAGGCCGGGGTGCGTTACTCCCTGGAAAATCCTCGGGCCTACCTCGACAGCAATCTGAGCGGGTTCCTCAACATTCTCGAAAGCTGCCGTCACCACCCGGTCAGGCACTTGATCTATGCCTCGTCCAGTTCGGTGTACGGCGCCAACCAGCACACGCCATATTCAGTCAAAGACAACGTCGACCATCCGTTGTCGCTGTACGCCGCGACCAAAAAAGCCAACGAGTCGATGGCCCACAGCTACAGCCATCTGTTCGGCATTCCCTGCACCGGTTTGCGTTTTTTCACCGTGTACGGCCCCTGGGGCCGGCCCGACATGTCGCCGATCCAGTTCGCCCGGGCGATTGCCGAAGGGCAGCCGTTGAAGCTGTTCAACTACGGCCAGCACCAGCGGGATTTCACCTACATCGACGACATCATCGAGAGCATCGCCCGCCTGGTCGAGCGCGCGCCGCAG
Source organism: Pseudomonas sp. GW821-FHT03E01 (assembly GCF_059420765.1). Lineage (NCBI taxonomy): Bacteria > Pseudomonadati > Pseudomonadota > Gammaproteobacteria > Pseudomonadales > Pseudomonadaceae > Pseudomonas > Pseudomonas sp. GW821-FHT03E01. The sequence continues at coordinate 71,996 of NZ_JBWKUI010000016.1, forward strand.
CCGGCACCGGACTGGAGCCGCGAGCAACCGGACCCGGCCAGCAGCATGGCGCCATGGTGCATTTACAACATTGGCGGACAGCAGCCGGTAGCGCTCAAGGACTACCTGGCACTGCTGGAAAAGCACCTGGGGCAAAAGGCCCTCGTCGAGTTGCTGCCCCTGCAACCGGGCGACGTGCTCAACACCTGCGCCGATGCCAGCGATCTGGCACTGGCCACCGGTTTCCAGCCACGGATAGAGCTGGATGAAGGACTCGGACGATTCATCGCCTGGTTCCGTGACTACTACCCACTGCGTAGCGCCCACTCGCCATTCATGGCCGGGCTTTAGCGGAGGACTCTATGACTGGACATGAAAAAGGCATGTTGCTCGATCACATGCAGCATGATAACCGCCTGGATCCCGAGCACCGGATGCGCCTCGACAAGGCGATCCACGTGCAGGGTCACGGCTGGGTGACCGGCCGCAACGGCGGTCGGCCCTGGACCCTGTCGCGCACCAATCGGGTGCTCGCCTGCCTCGGTGCACTGGTGATCTTGCTGTTGATTTCCCCGGTACTGCTGGGGCTGGCACTGGCGATCAAGTTCAGCAGCCCGGGGCCGGTGATGTTCGTGCAACAACGCACCGGCTACCGCGGCCGCATGTTCGGCATGTACAAGTTCCGCACCATGGTGGCCAACGCCGAGGAGCTCAAGGAGTCCCTGCGGCATCTGAACAAGCACGGCGCCGACGCCATCGACTTCAAGATCGACAACGACCCGCGGATTACCCCCATCGGCAGCTTCCTGCGGCGCAGCAGCCTCGATGAATTACCCAACCTGATCAATGTGGTGAGCGGCGACATGCGCCTGGTAGGTCCACGACCCACCTCGTTCAATGCCCGTCGTTACAAGGACAGCCACCTTGCACGCCTGAGCATCTACCCCGGCATGACCGGTCTGTGGCAGATCTCCGGGCGCAGCAATATCGACTTCGACCAGCGCGTTGAGTTGGACCTCACGTACATCGCCGAGCAGAGCCTGTTGCTTGATCTGAAGATTCTGTTGAAAACCCCCTTCATCGTGTTCAACGGCCACGGAGCGAGTTAAATGGACGGTTCATCGAATAACAGCCTGACCATCGCCAGCCCGAGCGAGTCCAACCTGACCTCGACCGTGCTCGACCTGGATCTGCGGATCCTTTTTCTGACCGCTGCCAACGCAGGCACGGGCACCACCACCAGTGCCCTGGCGCTGGCCACCCAATTGGCGTCAATGAGCAGCGGCCAAGTGCTGCTGGTGGACGCCAGCCAGTCGGCGAGCAACCTCACGCATCAGCTGGGGTTGAGCAAAGAGCGCGGCTTTCGCGATCTGCTGTTCAACGACTCCCCGCCGCTGCTGCAGGACTGCCTGGTGACCGTCTCCAGCCTGCCCTTCCACATCCTGCCGAACGGGCGGCACATCCGCGGCACCGAGCACCTGACCCGCGAACAACTGAGCCCGTTGCTCGAGCAACTGGGCGATCGGTATCGCTTCGTGGTGATCGACGGCGATGCGGTGTATGAGGCCGTCGACACCCTGGTCATCAGCACTTTGGTGGACGGCGTGATCATGGTGGTGCGCGCGGAAGACACCCGCTGGGAAGTGGCCCAGGCCGCGGCCCAGCGCCTGACCCAGGCCGGCGCGAAACTGGTGGGCAGCGTCTTCAACCGGCGCAAGTACTACATGCCCAAATGGCTCTACAAAAACCTGTAAGCACCCACCTGAAGGATGAAGTCATGAATGCCAAAGTGCTTGTCCTGCTGTTGCTACCGCTTGCAGGTTGCTCCAGCACCAGTGAAACCCAGAACATGCCGGTGCAGATCCTCACGGCCGAGCCGGCCAACGCCCAGGCCACCGATATGCCCAAGGTCGAACAGACCTTGCGGCCCAAGGACGTGCTGGACGTGATCTTCCACGTCAGCACCAGTGGCTCGGAGGCTTACCGCATTCAGTCCGGCGACCAGGTCGCGCTGAACTTCACTGCGGCCAGCCAGCTCAACGGCACGCAACTGGTGCTGCCCGATGGCACCATCGAACTGCCGGGGGCCAACACCTCAGTGAAAATCGCCGGGATGACCTCGGTCCAGGCCCGGGAGGAAATCCAGCGCGCCTATAACCGCAAATCCCTGTTCCAGCCCAATCGCAACCAGTTGACCGTGCAGGTCACCAGCCCGCTGAGCAACGAGCAAAACCTCAAGAGCGCCTTGAACCACCCCGCTACCGGCATGAGCCGGGAGATCACCGTGGGCAACGACGGCTATGCGAGTTTTCCGGAAATCGGCTCCGTGCCGCTGCAAGGCATGACCGTCAACCAGCTCGAAACGTTCCTCAATCAACGCTACGCGCAATTGCCGGGACGGATGACAGTCGACGTCATGCTCAAATCCACGTCGGGCAACGAAATCTATGTGCTGGGTGAAGTCGGGCAGCCGGGCTCCTACCCGATTCGCCGCCCGGTCTCGGTGCTCGAAGCGTTGACCCTGGCCCGTGGCACCAGCATCAAGGCCCGGCTCGATTCGGTGGTGATCATGCGCCGCAACGGCAACCAGGTGCAGGCTGTGCACTACGACGTGGAGAAAGCCTTGTCCGGTGACGCGTCGCAGATTGCTTACCTGCAACCGGACGACATGCTCTATGTGCCCAAGACCAAACTGGCCAGCGCCGGTGAGCTCGCACGGCAGCTGGCGGACGTGGTGCTGTTTCAGGGGGTGGGCTTCAGTTTCGCCTACCGCGTCGACAACAAAGGCAGCAACCGCAGCAACTAACTCTCAGGTGACCCATCATGAATCCAAAGGAAAACTACCTGCATGAGTTCTTCAGGATCTTCTTCGCCAACAAGCGGTTGGTGAAGCGAATCTTCCTGATCTTTGCAGTGATCGCCCTGCTCCTGCCACTGGTGCTCAAACAGAGCTTCGATATCACCGCGCAGGTGCTCGTGCAGTCCAAAAAACTCTCTCAGGGCGACGCCACCACATCCCTGACCCAAGGCGATGCCTCTTTCATTCCGCCATCACTGGCGGATATGGAAACCGAGAGCAATATCCTGCGCTCGCCGGCCCTGATCCGTCAGACCATCAGTGACCTTCAGGCCAAAGGCGAATACACGCCCAACCCCGGGGCCTTCAACAAACTGGTGACCGTACCGATCCAGCGTTTCGTGACCAACCCCTTGCGTGAATACGTGATCAACCCGGTGCGCGGCGCGCTCGGGCTTGCAATCGATCCGGTGCGGGACACCTCCCTGGATACCTTCACCCAGGAGGCCATCGATAACCTGAAGATCGACACCCTGCCCGGCTCCAACGTGATTTCCATTATCTACAGCTCAAGCGATCCGGCCCAAGGCACCCGGTTTGTCGCAACGATGTTGCAAAACTACCTGGCCAGCCGTCAGGAACTGCAATCGATCGATCTGCCACAGAGCTTCTACGAAACCAAGAAGAAGCAGTATCAGGTGCGGCTCGATGGCCTGGAAGGCACTCGACTGGCGTTGCTCGAAAAGATCGGTGCGTCCGATCCGAAGGAAGAAATCACCTTCCGCCTCAACGCCATCAACACCGAGGAAGAGAACCTGAACCAGTATCAGGATCGCTTGCTGCAAAGCCAGCGCTGGCTCGACTACCTGAAAACCGCGCTGGCGGCGGCCAACAATACCTCTCGGCTCAACGACTACACCTTCCCCTTCACCTTCACCACCACGGTGGACAACATTGCCTTCGAAGACCGGGAGATCCGGCAGATCGGTGAGCAACTGACGACTCAAGTCAGTCGCTACATGAATGACCTGGCGGTGTTCCAGCCGGGCAGCGAACCGATGCTGCTGGCCCGTGAGCAAATTACCCGCACCCGTCAGCAGTTCCTGAAAATCGTCAGCAACCGGATTCAGGAACGCACCAGCGACCTGGCGATTGTCACCTCGGTGATCAACCAGAAAACCGCGCGCATCGCCGAGTTCAAGAACCGTATCCACCAGTTGCAAGTGGCGCAGAGCAAGTTGCAGCAGATGGATACCGAGATCAATGCCTTGCACGCGGCGTTCTCCACCTACGCCCAGCGCTTTGCCGAAAGCAGCACCGCCCGCGCGCTGGACAGCGATTTGTCCAACGCCCGGGTGCTCAGCCCGCCGTTCGAACCGTCCGAGGTGGCGTTTCCCAAACCGCTGCTGATCATTCCGTTCGGCATGCTGACCGGTCTGCTGCTGGCGATTGCCTTCGTCTACGTGCGTGAGTTCTTCGATCACAGCTTCAAACATCCAGCGCAAATCACCCATGAACTGGGCTTGCCGGTGCTGTTGGTGATCAACGATCAGGACGTCCTGCCGAACAACCCGCACAAGAACTGGACCGTGCCTAGCTTCATGTATTGGGTGCGCCATTGAACGGGCCGCTCAACGCCAGCGCGCTGCCGATCATGCATTTGATCAGCAGCGGCGGCTTTTATGGCGCTGAGCGGATGTTGCTGGACCATTGCCTGGCGACGCCAGGGCACCACCAGGTGCTGTTTCTGGATGCGCCGCCGGCCCTGATCGACCGGTTCCGCGAGGCCGGGGTCGATTGCCGCGCTTTCGCGGGACTGGGGCAATTGCTGGGTCATTTACGTTATCGGCGGGCTGAACATCCGCTGATCAATACGCACAATTTCAAAGGCCTGGTGTTTGGCTGGGTCGGCGCGACATTGTTTGACTTGCCATTGGTGATTACCCAGCACGGTTTCACCCCGCGCAGTCGCAAGCAACGCTTCTACGGCTGGCTGAGCCTGCAACTGTGCCGCACCGCGTCGGTGAATCGGGTGGTGTGCGTGGCCGAAAGCATCGCAGCGCTGCACCGCAAGGCCAGTGTTCGGAAGGAGAAGCTGCAAGTGATTCCCAATGGTCTGCCAACCGCCAACGGCCTGCTGCCCCACAACGCCAGACACCCACGCTGGCTGGCGGGCTACGTCGGTCGGCTGACCCATGAAAAAGGCCCGGACCTGTTTCTCGATGCGCTGATTGCGCTGTGTCAGCGACATCCGCAACTGGACGCGGTGATGCTCGGCGATGGCCCGGAACGGGAAACCCTGCTGGCGCGAATTGCCGCCGCCGGCTTGCACAACCGCATCACCCTGCCGGGTTACCAGACCGACATGAACCGCTGGTGGCCGCAACTCGATGCGCTGGTGATCAGCTCGCGCACCGAGGGCACGCCGATGATTTTGCTCGAAGCAATGCAGGCCGGAGTGCCAGTGGTGGCATTCAGCGTCGGCGGAATTCCCGATGTGCTGGAGGATCGGCACAACGGTCTGCTAGCGCCCCCCACCGACAGCGTCGCCCTCGCCCGGCAGCTCGACACGCTGCTGAGTGAGCCGGTACTGGCTCGCGAACTGATCGACAACGCAAGACGTACGCAACAGGACCGTTACGACCTGAAGGCCTTGGCCGAACGCTGGTCGCAGCTTTATATCCGTACTGCACGGGAGGCACGCGCGTGATCTTTCCGCTCTCGATCGTCAGTCTGCTCGCCCTGGTCTGCCTCGGTTTGCTGGCCAGCCCTTACCCCTATCTGGCGCCCGGCGCGGTACTGGGCATGGTCGCTGTCGGTGTGCTCTACCGAAAACCCGCCTGGGGGTTATTGGGCATCGCGGCGCTGGTGCCGTTCGAAGGTTTCTTCAAGGGCAACGCGCTGTCGGGCACCAAATTCATCGGTGCGTCACTGGCACTGGTCCTGATGTTGCAACTGGCCATTCACCAGATTCCGTCCGAGCGCCTGCGCAGCAACATCTGGCGCTACCTGATCGGATTCATGGTGTTGTACGGGTTGAGTATGATCAATACCGACAGCATGGACATGTCCCAAAGTCATCTACGGGATTTGAGCGTCGGCCTGGTGCTGTTTGTGATCACCTTGCTGATTGGCCGTGATTTGAACCTCGATCTGTTCGCCCGGCTGGTGACCCTCAGCGTCGCCGCAACCTCTGTGCTGGCCATGTTCTCCACCAAGTATCAGGACCAGGGCCGTGCCGCCGGGCTGCTGGAAGACGCGAATTCGTTTGCCCTGCTGATCGCCTTCGCCGTGCCGTTGGCCCTGCTGCTGGTGATCCGCGGCCCGAACCTGTTGCACCGATTGTTCTGGGGCGGCTGCTGCATTTTGCTGCTGGGCGGCATGACCAAAACCGATTCCCGTTCCGGGCTGGTAGTCCTGTTCCTGAGCTTGATGATCGGCGCCTGGCACTACCGCGCGCAGTTGCCACGCATCCGGCCGCGCCACTTGGGTTTTGCCATGCTCAGCCTTGCGCTCGTGATCCCGGTGGGGATTTATTCGATGCCGGCCGGTTACCTCAAGCGCATCCAGTCCTTGAGCGTCTTGAAAGAAGGCGCCAAAAGCCAGGACGAATCCCTCGGCCGCCGCACGTCATACCTTGTGGTCGGCAGCCAGATCATTCGTGAACACCCGTTACTCGGCTCCGGCCCCGGTACCTTCCCGCTGCACTACGCCACCTCCGGTTACGCCAAGGTGTTTTCCGCCAACCGCAAACCCGGCGACTTGTACCGCCGTGCTCACAACACGTACATGGAAATCTTCAGTGAACTGGGGATTCCCGCCGGGCTGTTGTTCGTCGGCATGCTCGGCCTTGGGATGTACAACCTGGTCCGCGCCCGTCAAGCCTGGATGCTGCGACGGGATTGGGAACAGGCCGACCTGATCACCCACCTGGGCATCAGTTATCTGTCGTTGACACTGTTTTTGATGTTCCTCAGCGCACCGAATCACAAGTACCTGTGGATCATGCTCGCCCTGACCTGGGTGTTGCGCCTCAAGGCGGAAGAACGTCCGCCGACGGAGGCCAGGGCATGAACCGCATCAGCATTGCCATCCCGATGTACAACGAGGCCAGACACATCGGCCGCACCTTGCTTGCCGCGAAAAAAGCCGCGCAGGCTGCCGGGATGGAATGCGAGCTGATCGTGGTCGATAACGGCTCCAACGATCAGGGCCCGCACATCGCTCGCCAGCTCGGGGCGCAGGTGCTGGTGCTGCCCGGGCTGCTGATCGGCGCCCTGCGCAATCGCGGGGCGGCGATGGCGACAGGCGAATGGCTGGGCTTCATCGATGCCGATATCGAGATGCCCGAGGACTGGCTCACGCTGTTGTTGAGCATCCAACACGCGGTTCAGGTCGACGTCCTGGGACTGGACCTGCACACCCCGGCCGAAGCCCCGTGGTATGCCAATGCCTGGCAACGCCGCACGTTGCGCCCGAACGATGAAACCATGAAAGCAGTGCGATGGCTGCCCAGTTCCAACCTGTTGATGCGTCGTCCATGGTTCGACAAGGTCGGCGGCTTCAACGAAAACCTGCGCACCGGCGAAGACAAAGATTTCACCATGCGCCTTTCCCACTCTGGCGCACGCCTGCTGGCCGTCAACCAGAGCGTTGCCCTGCATTGGGGTTACGAGAGCAGTTGGCGCGAATGGATGGGCAAGGAGTTCTGGCGTCAGGGCAGTCACCTGCAATTACTGCGCAGCCACGGCATGAATCTGCGTTTACTGCGTTTCCCGATGCTGTCGATCATCGCCTGGGTGTTGGATTTCATGGCGCTATCCGCCCTGCTCAACGGTTTCCCCCTACTGGCGCTATTCATGCTGTTCGTCACCAGCCTGCCAGCGCTCGCCCAAAGTCTGCGCCAGAGCCTGATACACCGCGACCTGCGCCTGATGCTGCAACTCTGGGGCCTGCATTGGGTGCGTCTGCACCTGGCGGGTGCCGCGCTCATCCTGAGCCTTTGTCGCTGGAATGCCAGGAGACCCGCCCGTGGCTGAATTCATTTTCTGGTGGTGCCTGTTATTGCCGGTGTACGCCTGGTTCGGCTACCCGCTGCTGCTGACGCTGCTCGCACCGTTATTTCCCGCGCGGCGTCATGGGCCGGCACAGCCGATGAACGTGAGCATCGTCATCGCCGCGCACAACGAGGCCCAGTACATCGAAGAAAAGTTGCGCATCCTGCTCGCCCAGGATTATCAGGCGCGCTCGCTACAGATCATTCTGGCCAGCGACGGCTCCACCGACGACACCGTGGCCTGCGCCCGCAAGGTCATCGACCCGCGCATCAGCGTGCTCGACCTGCCCCGTCAGGGCAAGGCAGCCACCTTGAATGCCGCCGTTGCCCTGAGCACGGGCGAGATTCTGGTGTTCACCGATGCCGACAACCAATGGTCGACAGACACCCTCGGCCAATTGCTCGCGCCCCTGGCCGATCCACAGGTCGGGGCCTGCGCCGGGCACATGTTGATCCCGGTGGCGGGCCAGGGCCTGAGCCTGGGCGACAGCCTTTATCGGCACTACGAAGGTTGGCTGCGCATGGTGGAAAATCGTACCGGCTGCATGGTCTCCGCCGACGGCGCCCTGCTCGCCCTGCGTCGCGAGTTGTTCCAGAACGTGCCGTCGGAGGTCAACGATGATTTCTTTATCAGTACCTGCGCGCCGGTGGCGCACAAACGCATTGTCTATGTGCCCACAGCCCGGGTGATCGACCAGGGCGTCGATGAGATCGACAAACAATGGCGCCGTCGTCTGCGCGTCACCGTCGGTGGTTTGCAGAGCCTGGCCCAGCGCCGGGAACTGTTGAACCCATGGCGCCATGGCTTGTATGCGATTGCGCTGATCAGCCACAAACTGATTCGACGCCTGGCACCGATCCTGTTACTGCCGTTGTTGCTGAGCAACTTCTGGCTGTGGAACGTCCATGGCTTCTATCGCCTGAGCCTGGTCGCGCAACTGCTCGGTTATGCGGTGGCCATCGCCGGCCTGCTGGATGTGCAACACCGTTTGCCCAAACCCTTTCGCCTCGCCGGCTTCTTTCTGGTGACCCTTGCCGGGATGAGTATCGGTCTGTGGCAGTTCCTGCGTGGACAGCGGTACGCGCAGTGGAACCCCGAGCAAAATCGTTGAAAGGACCGCGTCATGGCGATCAGACAATTATTAAAACGCACCAGTGGCTGGCTCTATCTCAACTCGCCGGTAGGCCGCCACCAACTGCACGGTGCCGGGGTGATCCTGATGCTGCACCGGGTGCTGCCCAATGACCGCGCCGCCGACCTGCCTCATCGAAATGAACTGTGCGTGGGGCCGAAGGCCTTTGCCCATCTGCTGCTCTGGTTGAAAAAACACTTCGACTGCGTGCCGCTGATGGAAATTCTGCAACCCGGCACCGCCATGTCGGAGCGCCCCAAAGTCGCACTGACCTTCGACGATGGCTGGCGCGACAACGCGCTGAATGCCTTTCCGTTGTTGAAAAGGTATCAGATGCCGGCGAGTATTTTTCTCTCCACCGATTTCATCGGCAGCCGGCAACGCTTCTGGTGGGAAAGCCTGGGGGAAACCCTGTGGCACAGCCATGGTGAAAAAGCCCGGACGCACTTGATTGAATGCCTGCGACAGATCGGGCGACCGTTACCGGTGCTGCTCGATGACCTGGATGTGCAGCGCCGTAGCCTGGCGCTTTTGCATTTTCTGCAAAGCCTGAAAAACCTGCCGCCGGGCGAACTGAACCGGCTCACCAATCAATGCCCTGAAGTGTCGTTGCCCCAGGCCCTGGACTGGCATCAAGTGCGCGCGCTGGAAGCCAGCGGGTTGATCCGCTTTGGCCCTCACGGCGCCAGCCACACGCTACTCACCGAGCTTGACGATCAACACCTGGATGAAGAGTTGAGCCGCAGCCGCAATGCACTGTTGAACGGCTGCATCCGGCCGCTGCCGGTCTATTGCTACCCCAATGGCGACCACGATGCGCGGGTGCGCGAGCATGTGGCCGACCACGATTTTGCGTTTGCCCTGGGCACCGCCAGCGGGATTTACCGTGGCGTCGAAGATCCATTGGCCTTACCACGGATCGGCATCAGCCAGCGCACGGCACGCAACCCGGAGTTGCTGTCGTGGCGCATCTACCGCGGAGCCCGGCCATGAGTCGCAGCCACTACCTCAAACACCTGGCCCTGAGCATGGGCACCAAACTGGCGATGATCGGCCTGCGCCTGCTGCGTAACGTATTGCTGGCGCGGATTCTGGGGCCCAGCGAGCGCGGCCTGTTTGCGCTGCTCAGTACCCTGCCCGATTTGATCAGCGCCGCCACCAGCGGCGGGCTGAATTCGGCGGTGGGTTATCAGGCGGCCAAGCAACGGCCCATGGGTTTGCTGCTGAGTCAGGTGCTGGTATTCGGTTGCCTGCTGGCGGGTTTGCTGACGTTGCTGGTGGTGGCGCTGACCCGCGAGTTCGGCAGCGAACTCGACATCACCACACAACTGGGATTGCTCGCCTGGCTGTTGCTGCTGGCGGTGCCGTTGACCGTGCTCAAGAGCGGCCTGCTGACCTTGCACAACGCGTCGGGCGGTGTGGTGGCGTTCAATGCCTTGCGGCTGGTGGAGTCGCTGGCGCCACTGCTGCTGTTTATCGCCTTGTTCTGGATGTGGAAAGACGCCGCGCTGGAAGCGGCGCTGATCAGTTGGCTGGCCGGCATCAGCCTGGTGGTGCTGGCTGGCTGGGTCTGGCTCAACCGTGCGCAACCCCTGACGTTGCAATGGGACCGCGCCAGCCAGAAAGAACTGTTGCGCTACAGCGCCCGTAGCCATCCCGATTTGTTGTTCCAGCAAGTCATTCTGCGCTCCGACTACCTGTTCATCGGTGCCTTGCTCGGCAGTACGGCATTGGGTCATTACGCCATGGCCAGCGCTGCCGCCGAGTTGCTGCTGATCGTCCCGGAAGCGGTGACCACACCCCTGATGAAACGCCTGCTGCAACAGGACGAAGGCATGGAACGCCTGACGCCGTTGGCCTTGCGCCTGACCGCCACGGTGATGCTCGGTGCCTGCCTGACCATGGCCGTGATCGGGCAATGGCTGATCGTCACCCTGTTCGGCATTGCCTATCAACCGGCCTACCCGGCCTTGCTGGCCCTGCTGCCGGGGCTGCTCGGTCTTTGCTATGCGAGCATCCTGCGCCTGGACTTGCTGGGCAAAAATCGACCCGGCACGGTTTCGCTGCTGGTGGGCCTCGGCGCGCTGCTGAACCTGGCCCTGAACCTGTTGCTGATCCCGCTGTATGGCATCGTCGGTGCTGCGGCGGCATCGTCCATCGCCTACCTGGCGGTGACCGTCGCGCTGCTGGTGATGTACTGCCGGTTGAGCGGCGTACCCTTCTGGCAAACCCTGATCATCCTGCCCAGTGATGTGGCACCGATGCTTCAGATACTGCAACGGAAATCAGCATGAAACCCCTGGTGCTGCTGTTGAGCCTGGGCCTTGGTTTGAGTGCTCAGGCGGCGCCCATGCGCTGGACCGACATTCGCGACGGCAGCCTGTACCTGCAAGCGGATCGCCCCGACACGTTGACCATCCAGTGGGTCCCGGCGTGGCAGGCCGATGCCAACGAAGAACACCTGTACCTACTCGACGGCAACGGCAACCTGAAGGGTGATCGCCGGATCGCCGCCAGTGAAACACGCGGCAAGCAGAGCTGGCCGCTGGCGCCGGGTGCCGCCAGTTATCGACTGGAAATTCCGGGCTACAGCTTCCGCCGCTACACCGTCGAACATGACGAACACACCGTGGCGTTATTCGCCCCGGCCAAGGTGCATTTCAGCGCCGAAGCCCGTGGCGGCGATGAGCTGTATTTCAAAATCGCACCGGGGGAACACGCGGTACTGGCCGGCAAGTTTCATGGTGGAGTCGGCGCCCTGCAGGCGCAGCGTGTGGGTGATAACAAACAAGTGTCGCTGATGCTCAAGCCCTATCGCGCCTATTGGCAATTCGATCAGCTCGAACTGCCCGTCACCCAGGACGAACAAGTCTGGCGCCTGCGCCTGCAAGGCAGCGGCAAGGTCGCGTTCTGGCTCGATGGCACGGCAAACCTGTTCGCCCAGAACCCGCAGCAACTCAAGCCGCTGCGCGAGGACGCTGGCCAGACCCGGCTGACCCTGCATAAAGAGACGCTCGGCCCGACCCCGAACCTGGGCATTTATTTGCCCTACGTGCTGCCGCCGCAATCCAGTTTCGCGGCGCTCGACGCCCTCAAGCCTCAGGCGGGTTCCTACTACAGTTTCGTCGACGTCACGGCGCAAAATCCGCACCACGAAGATGCGTTCCGCCAGCTCTATCAGAACCGCTTCGGCATTACGCAGGACATTACGCTGTTGGCCGGCAGCCAGCGTCAGGCCGATCTGCGCGCCGACACCGTGAGCAACGCCGGCCTCGACGCCTGGCTCGCCGCCACCCGTGCCCTCGGTGGTGGCGGCACTCACTACATCGCGTTCGCCGACGAGCCGAATCTCAACTACTCGAGCTACGCCAACTACCAGGCGATCTTCAACAGCATGGCCCGGCAAGTGCGCAGCGATCCGGCCAACGCCAAGGCCGGCATTCGCATTGCCATGCCCGCCAGTTCACGCTTCGTCAACGGCCCGTTCACCGACGATGCTGCCGACAAGCGCGGTATCGACTGGGCACGGCGCCTGCTGGCTGAATCCGGCGAGCAGATCGACGCCCTCGCCTGGCATGAATGGATGGTTCGCGACCTGCTGGCGACCCGGGTCTACCGCGACAGCGTGCGCCGCGCCGCCCAGCTGGTGGGCCTCGATGCCAAGGGCCGGCCACGCAAGGCCTTGCTGCTGGACCAGACCAACCTGTCCAGCGGCTCAAGCCTGAGCCCCTACGATCAGGAAACCCATTTCGCTTCGCTGTGGTGGGCCTCGGTGGTCATCAACTCGGCGCAGGACGGCTTGCTGGACATGCTCAACTGGTTCCAGGCCGCCGACGAACCGAACTACCCCAAAGGCATGGTGCGGGTGCTGGGCGGCGATCGTTTCGAGCTCAAACCGGTGGGCCTGGCCCAACAATTCATCCGGCAGCACTGGCTGAAAAACGTCATGCGCCTGGACAACGACGCCTTCGAAGTCGACGTGCTGGCGATGGCCACCGAACACCAACGCAGCCTGTTGGGCGTCAATAAGGGCGCGCGCTTGCAGCGTGTCGATCTGGCCGGGGCGACCTGCCCGCTGACCAAGGGAGCGCTGGTGTATTTTGGTGCCGACAGCCGCAGTCGCGAAGGCAAATTCAACTGTCAGGACGGTCGCGTCAGCTTCGACCTGCCAGGGCAAACCCTGTTCGCCCTGAGCTGGAGCGCCTCATGAACGTCCATGAGTTATGCGGCGGTCTGAACCTATGATGGCTCGATTCGAATGGCGCACGTCGTTGTGCGCTCCGGACTTTCCAACAGCCGCTTATGAGGGGTTGCGCTGGCGCGTGACGGACAATACGCCGTTCAACACCCTCGCCTGGCTGCGCGCATCGGAACAGGCACTGCTTGCCGGGGAACGCTTGCACGTTCTGCTCGGCTGGCACGGCGATGAATTGGCCTTGTGCCTGCCGCTGGTGGTGTCCGTGGAGCGCTTTGGCGGGCTACCGTTTCGAGTCCTGCATCACCTCGGTTACCCCCTCACCGATCGCCTGGCCCTGCTCAGTTGCCTCGATGCCGAGAGCATGCGCAAGGCGCTGGTGATCATCCGCCGTCGCGTGCCCCATGCGATGCTGCAACTCAATGAATTGTGCGAACCCATCGGCGAAGAAAGTGCACTGACCACCTGGATGGCCCACAGCTCGACCGGCGAGCGCCGCCTCAGCTGTCGGGTGCCGGTGCACCTGATCAGCGAGGCCGACCATCAGGAAGTGTCCGGCGACCCCCGCTACAAACTGCGCCGTGCACGTAAACGCATCGCGGCTTGCGGTGCCGAGATCCGACGGATAACCCCCGACGCCGCCACCATCAGGCCACTGTTGCGGACCCTCGGCAAAGTCGAAGCGCTGAGCTGGAAAGGCCTTCAAGGCGTTGGGATTTTCACCAATGACCGCTACCGGCAATGGATCGAGCAAGCCTTCACCGCCCTCGCCGAAGAAGGACTAGTGCGGGTGGTGGTGCTGGAACTGGACGGGCGTTGCATCAGCTACCGCATCGGCTTGCTGGAACAGGGTCGGCTGTACGACTACAACCTGGCGTTCCTGCCGCAACACGCTGATCTGGGCAGCGGTCGTGTGCTGCTTGAAGAGTGGATCCACTGGGGGCTGGACGACAACTGGCACTGGGTCGATGCCTCGCGGATCAGCCTGGAAAACTCCAGTCATCAACTCCTGGAGCGCATGACCGGCCAACTGGAGCACTGGCGCTGGAGTTTCTACTCCTGGCGCCCCAGCGGCCTCGCCCTGGGGCTGGCCCTGCGACTCTGGCACCGAATCAAACCCGGGTTAAAAAAGTGGCAGGCCAGGCGTGCAGCAACGCTGGTTGCTCCTACGCTTACACCTATACAGGCACCTATTGTCGCCAAAGACGCTGCACCCACCGAACAAGAAAGAGAGGGCAGCCATGCCTCGCCAAGTCATAGTCAACGCTGACGATTTCGGCCTCAGCCCGAGTGAAAATGCGGTGATACTGGGTGCCTTCCACGCTGGAGTCATCAGCTCCGCAACCGCCATGGCCAACATGCCGGCCTTCGAAGCGGCCTGCGTCCTGGCCCGGCAACCATTGCTCAAGGGGCGGATCGGGCTGCACTTCAACCTCACATACGGCCGGCCGTTGAGCCTGTCGATTCGCGCGCGCTCGACATTTTGCGACAGCCAGGGTGAGTTCGACCTCAGCCTGCCCCGCCACAGCCTCTGGCTCAACCGCCTGGATCGCGACGCGGTGCTGGAGGAACTCGAAGCCCAATGGCAACGCTGCCTGGACAACGGCCTGCACCCCAGCCACCTCGATTCCCATCAGCACGTGCACAACATCTGGCCCATCGGTGAAATCGTCGCGCGGTTTGCTGCCCGCCAAGGGGTGCCCGTGCGACTGGCGCGCGATCTGGGAAGTAACCTGAGCGTGCCCAAGCGAGTGTTCAAGACGTTGCTCAACCATCGCCTGAACAGCCTGTCCGGAGCGACCGCCCAGAACGTCTGCACCCCGGTCGACCTGCGCACCGTGGCGATGCCAATCGACGGCCTGCTGGAAATCGTCGTCCATCCGATCCATATCGGCGCCGATTTTGGCGATGCCTACCTAGACCCGGGCGAGTCGCTGAGCCTTGTGCTGGATCAGCGTCTCGGGGGTGTTCCGAGGGTGTCCTATGCCGTGGTGCCAAGGGCATCCAAAGAGGAGCCGCACTACCCGACCGAACTGCACCCGTTGAAATCCTGATTTTCGCCATCGAAAACGTTACCCACCACACCCAGGCTTCAGCCTCGGAGGACTTCATGAGCGCCATCGACAAGATTCGCGAACGCATCAAACAAAAAGGCCTGCTCCACACGCTCCAGTCGCTCTGGAAGCGCTACGTGTATTTCCATAGGGAGCTGCTGTGGCTGGGGCGCGACCTGGTGACCCCGGTGGCGCCGCAAAATCTGCGGCCCTATTCGGGCCTGCGCCTGGTGATCATCACCCCGGAAAACGCCACCGCGTTCACCAAGTACTACGGCAATCGCGTCAAGGCCATGGCCGAAATCGCCGCCGAGGGTCACACCGGACACATGTACGTGAACGAGGAAGGTGATGCCATCGGATTCATCTGGGGCAGTGCCAGGGACTACTTCGACCGGCACTATTACGGCTGCTGGTTCCGGATCAACCCTGGTGAGTTTTTCGAGTTCGGCGGTGAAATGATCCCTCAATACTTCGGCACCAGCCTGTCGATGGACGCCCAGTTCAAGCTCTGGGACGCGATGCGGGCCAAAGGGTGCAACAAGATCGTCGACGTCTGCGATACCCGCAACATCCAGGCGATGAAAATGCACATCCGCATGGACTACCAGGAGCAAGGGCGCATCACCCACGTCTACGACCTGTTCGGCCGCTGGCGCTTCTTCCGCGAAACCTACTACACCGGCTCGCGGCTGACGGCACTGCGCAAACCGGAACAACGGCCGGTGACGGCGGCGCAGGCGTGATTGGCTTCCGCTCCCACATTTGGCCGCATCTCCCTGTGGGAGCGGGCTTGCCCTAATGCCAGTCAGTTAAACAATTTCAGCCGCGACGCACTCCTTGTAGCAGCTGGCGAAGCCTGCGTTCGGCTGCGCAGCAGTCGTAAAACCAGAGATTGTGGTGCATCAGGCTGACCGCGTTAGTCCGACTCACGACTGCTGAGCAGCCGAACGCAGGCTTCGCCAGCTGCTACAGATTGCATTACGGCTTAACTGACTGACATTAGGGCTTTCCCGCGATGGGGTCAGTTGCCTACACAGTTCAGGGAAAAATACACCCATCATAAAAGAACCAACTGACTCCTCATGCCTGCGCTAACAGATACATTCGCACAGGAACGAGGAGCCAGAAGCATGAATCACAAACTAACAAACTTCGACATGGCGGCACTGCTCGACAGTGACGAAGCCATCAGCGAATACCTCTCTCAGGTATTGGCAGACGGCGACAACGAAGAGTTTCTTCGTGCTATCGGCTACGTGGTAAAGGCTCGCGGCATGACACAAATTGCCAAAGATTCCGGAATGGGGCGCGAAAGCCTGTACAAGGCCTTCGCACCCGGGGCGAAACCACGTTTTGATACTGTTCTAAAGGTCATTCATGCCTTGGGCATTGATCTCTGCGCGCAACCAGGGCACGCGGCAAATCACTCAACGCTCTGAAAATACCCCAGGCACTACGTCGCTCGCTTCACCGCCACCAACGTGTAACACAACGGCAACTGCGCCTTTTGCTGCTGATACTTGTCGTAGAGTTCTTCGCGATTGGAATGCGGGTACTCCTTGAAATGGCATATCTGCAACCCCGCTTCGACGGCACCGGTGAAGATCGCGCCCAGGGTGTGGACGAACCAGTAGGACGCCGAGGCCTGCTGTTCGACTTTGCCTTCGTAGACGATCGGTTGGTCCTGGACGAAAGGCTCACTGCGAAAATACGAGCTGTCCGGGCGATAGGGATCGGCTGACTCGGGGTCGAACATTTCCAGGAACGGGTGGGTTTCGTAAATCACCAGGCTGCCGCCGGGCTTGAGGGTTTGCGCGGCATGGCGCAAGAACTCGCCGATGTCCGGCATCCAGTTCAATACGCCGATGGTGATCAGCGCCACGTCGAAGCGTTGGTGCAGCTCTGTCGGCAGGTGATGGATATCAGCCTCGATGAATTCGGGCTGATGAGGCGAACGGGATGCCAGCTCCCGGGCCTGATCGAGAAAGGCCCCGGACTGGTCGACGCCCACTGCGCTGCGGGCCCCCAGCGCAAACAGTGAAAGGCTTTCCCGGCCATTGTTACAGCCCAGTTGCACCACATCCTTGCCGTCGACACCGACCTGTTGGAGCAACCTAGTGAGGGTGTCATCCAGGCAGGAAAAATCGCCATGGCTCACCGCACTCAAACGGGCCTGCCATTCGGGGGTGTCTTTGTGGTGTTGGGCGGAGTCATTCCATGCATCGCGATTGCTGGCGATGGCTTTTTCTTTTGTCGGCATTTCCATTGCACGCTCCAGATTCCGGGCCTTTGATTGACCGGCACGAGTCTAGATCAGCGTCAGGAAAAACCACATCAGGGGTTTGTTGCGATCTTGTAATCAACGATACCGCTACTAACCCCTTATTGTTGATTCAACCGCTCACGCAAGAACTCGATCAACGCCTGCACCGGTCGCGAGGCCTGACGGTGCTGCGGGTAGACCGCCGATAAGGTCAGCGGCTCGGGGCGGAAATCATCCAGCACCGGCACCAGCCGACCGTCCTCCAGGGCCGAATCGACGATGAAGGTCGGCAAGTACGTGATGCCCATGCCGGCGATGGCCGCGTCCTTGAGCAGTTCACCGTTGTTGACCCGCATCCGCCCGGTGACATTGACGGTCAGCGGTTTGCCCCGCCCTTCGAACCGCCATTGCACCTGGCGGCCATGGCCGTACGGCAGGCAATCGTGGCTGTGCAACTCCTCGGGTTCAAGCGGCGTGCCACGTTCGGCCAGATACGCCGGGCTGGCGCAGTACACCCGCTCGATGACGGCAATGCGCCGGGCGATCAGTGTCGAGTCTTCCAGCACGCCGATGCGCAAGGCCAAATCGTATCCCTCACCGAGCAAGTCCACCGGCCGATCACTCAGGTCGACCTCGACGGTGACGTCGCGATAACGCTGCAAAAATACTGGCAGCAAGCAGCCCAAATGCGCCACGGCAAACGACAACGGTGCACTCAGGCGAATGGTCCCGCGAGGCTCGATGGTCTGGCCGGCGATGCCCTGCTCCACTTGCTCGACTTCACTGAGCAGGCGCAGGGCCGATTCGTAATAACTCTGCCCCAGCGGGGTGACGTCCAGCCGTCGGGTGGAGCGATTGAGCAGGCGCACACCGAGGCGCTCTTCGAGTTGCATCAGCCGACGGCTGACGAACTGCTTGGACAGGCCCAACTGATCGGCCGCCGCCGTGAAGCTGCCGGAGTCCATGACCTGGCAAAAAATACGCATGTCTTCGAACGGGTTCATTGTCACTCTCTGGTTGACAGTTAATCGCTTTATAGCCGCTTTTTCGCTTTCAGACATCTTATTAATCTGTGCTCACGGTGTTGCTGAGGCCTGAACCCCAGCGCCACAGCAGCCCGATCCCAAGGCATAAAAACTCAAACGATTTAAAAAGGATTTGCACATGAACATCAAGAAAACCCTCGCCACTTCCGTCCTCGCCCTGTCCATCGGCAACGCATTCGCCGCCGGCAGCCCCGGTGTCGAACACAACACCCAGGCCTTCCTCGATGCCCTCGCCGCCGGCGGTGGCAAACCGCTGGAACAACTGAGCCCGAAAGACGCCCGCGCGGTGCTGACCGGTGCCCAGGCTTCGGTGAAGGTAGATCTGTCGGGTGTTGAAGTCAGCGACAAGGCGATCAAGGTCGACGGCCAGACCATCAACCTGAAAGTGGTGCGTCCGGCCAAGGTCAAGGGCGAGTTGCCGGTGTTCATGTTCTTCCACGGTGGCGGCTGGGTATTGGGCGACTTCCCGACTCACCAACGCCTGATCCGTGACCTGGTGGTGGGCTCCGGCGCAGTCGCGGTATACGTCGACTACACGCCGTCGCCCGAAGCGCACTACCCGACCGCCATCAACCAGGCCTACACCGCGACCAAATGGGTGGCCGAGCATGGCAAAGAGATCGGTGTCGACGGCAAGCGACTGGCGGTGGCCGGCAACAGCGTCGGCGGCAACATGGCGGCAGTCGTGGCGCTGATGGCCAAGGAACAGAAAACCCCTGCCCTGCGCTTCCAGCTGTTGATGTGGCCGGTGACCAACGCACAGTTCGACGACGGCTCGTACCAGCAATTCGCCGAAGGGCACTTCCTCACCAAAGGGATGATGCAGTGGTTCTGGGACAACTACACCACCAACCCGGCCGAGCGTGCGCAGATCCATGCCTCGCCGCTGAATGCCAGCGCCGAACAACTCAAGGGCCTGCCTGCGGCACTGGTGCAGACCGCCGAATTCGACGTGCTGCGTGACGAAGGCGAAGGCTACGCCCGCCACCTCGATGCGGCCGGTGTGCCGGTGACCTCGGTGCGCTACAACGGGATGATTCATGACTTTGGCCTGCTCAATCCGCTGAATCAGATTCCGGAAGTCAAAGCGGCGGTACGTCAGGCCGCGGCTGAGCTCAAGACGCATCTGAACTAAGCCCAACCTCTCGCCACACCTCAGGGTGTGGCGAGTTTTTTTGTGCCCGCTGGAGTGCAATCCATGAGCCTTTTCTCTGCCCACCTGTTGCCTTGGAGCGCCCTGCTGCTGGTGCTCGACGCCCTGCTCTGGCACCTCGTCCCGTTCAAGCATCGCGCGCCAAAGGTCGGTGTGCGGCTGGTGCTGTTTCTGGCGTTCAGCGCGCTGATTATCAACGCTGGCGTCAGCCCGTTGCAGACACCGTTGGTTGCCGATGACCCGGTGGCGCAACTCGGTGCAACGGCGCTGGGGATTATCTGGTGGTTGTACGCCGCACGAGTGCTCACCGAGGTGTTCGGTCTGGTGCTGATGCGTCGCATAGGTCACAGCGGCCGTTTGCTGCAGGACGTGATCGGTGCGCTGGTGTTTCTGGCCTCTATCGTCGCGGCCGCCGGTTATGTGCTCGATCTGCCGGTCAAGGGTCTGCTGGCGACTTCCGGCGTGTTCGCCATCGTGGTCGGTCTGGCGCTGCAAAGTACGTTGGCTGACGTGTTCTCCGGCATTGTGCTCAACACCACCAAACCCTATCAGGTGGACGACTTTGTGGTGATCGATGGCGTCGAAGGCAAAGTGCTGGACATTAACTGGCGCGCCACGCACCTGTTGAGCAGCGCCGGCACGATGGCCGTGGTGCCGAACTCGGTGGCGGCCAAGGCCAAGATCGTCAACCTCAGCCGCCCGAACAACCTGCACGGGGTGTCGATCAGCATCAAGGTGGCGAACCACATCCGCCCACGCCGGGTGCTCGACGCCCTCGACCGCACGCTGCAAGGCAGCAGCAGTCTGTTGCTCTCGCCCGCGCCAAAAGCGGTGCTCAAAGAGGCTGGCGAAGAGATGTCCGAATACGTGGCCAGCGGGTTCATCGCCGAACTGGGCAAAAAGAGCGACGTGCGCAATCAACTGTTCGACCTCGCCCATCGCCATCTGGAAGCGGCCGGCATCTCGCGACACCCCGACGGCGTGATCGAGCCCTCGACCCGCGCCCGCGCACTGCTCGATGAAGTGAAGATTTTCCGCTCGCTGAGCCATGAGGAACGCGACCGCCTCGCCGAATCGATGGTCGCGCAACAATACGCCGCCGGTGAGGTGGTGCTGGATCTGGCTGAAGTGCCGGACAGCCTGTTCGTGATCGCCACTGGCGTCGTCAGCGCCAGCGTGCCGGACGGCAATGGTTTCACCGAGGCCGGTCGCATGGGGCCAAGCGAAGTCATGGGCGAACAGAGCATCCTGGCCGATACGCCGTCGCAGGCAACGTTCACCGCGCTGACATCTTCGATCATCTACCGTCTGGACAAGAACCTGACCCGCCAGTGCATGGAACAACGCAGCGAAGTGGGCCGGGCGTTGAACAAGTTGCAGGCGGTGCGCCAGCAAAACAGTCGGCTGGCGTTGATGGCCAAACCGGTGCCGATCAGGAAAGGTGGGTTTCTGGGATGGTTGCAGAAGCGCTGATGCAGAGGACATTCGAGCAGTACAAAAAAATGCCCGCACATCGCGGGCATTTTTCTTCAATGCCTTACTTGGCAGTGAACTTGGTGTAGCTGTTGATCAGGTTGCGGTAGTTCGGCAGACGCTGGGACAACAGGTTGGCCAGGCCTTCCATGTCGTTGCGCCAGTCGCCTTGCAGCTCGCAGGCCACGGCGAACCAGTTCAGCAGGTGTGCACCCGCCGCCGACATGCGTGCCCACGCCGCTTGTTGCACGGTGGTGTTGAAGGTACCGGAAGAGTCGGTTACCACGAATACTTCAAAGCCTTCGGCAATGGCCGACAGGGTTGGGAACGCCACGCAGACGTCAGTCACCACGCCAGCGATGATCAGTTGCTTGCGACCGGTGGCCTTGATGGCTTTGACGAAGTCTTCGTTGTCCCAGGCGTTGATCTGGCCTGGACGCTGAATGAACGGCGCGTCCGGGAATTGCTCGCGCAGTTCAGGCACGATCGGGCCGTTCGGGCCTGCGTCGAAACTGGTGGTGAGGATGGTCGGCAGGTTGAAGAATTTGGCGATGTCGCCCAGGGCCAGCACGTTGTTCTTGAATTCGTTGGGCGAGAAATCCTGCACCAGAGAGATCAGGCCGGTCTGGTGATCGACCAGCAGCACAACGGCGTCATCTTTGTTCAGACGTTTGTAAGGAACGTTGCTCATGTGAAACTCCTCGGAGGGTGGTGAGTGAAGCGTCGACCACACATGGCCGACGCTTTTGTTGCAAGACTCAGAACGCGAAGCAGGAACAGCCGAAGGCGCCCCAGAAACCGGCGAAGTCACTCACCGGCACGTTCGACATACGGGCCTTCTCATGGCTGTGGGTATGCACGGCGCACGGGCCGCTGCACTGGTGCACCTGCGCCTGCATCGGCGCGTTCGGCCGCCAGTGTCCCGGAACCTTCGCCACCGGCGACCAGTCCGGCAGCACCGGCAGGCTGACAGGTCCGAGTTTTTCGAAGTCGCCGGCGGCGTACACCACCTTGCCGCCGACCACGGTCAATACCGACTCGATCCACTTGATCGCTTCTTCCTCGACGCTGAAGAAGTCCGCGCTCAGTGCTACCAGGTCCGCCAGTTGCCCGACCTTGATCTGGCCTTTCTTGCCTTGTTCCGACGAGAACCAGGCGCTGCCGTGGGTGAACAGTTCCAGTGCAGTGGTGCGCGGCAAACCTTCCTCATACAGCGCCAGACCACCGACGGTACGGCCGCTGACCATCCAGTACAGCGAGGTCCATGGATTGTAGCTGGACACTCGCGTGGCATCGGTGCCGGCGCCGACCGGTACACCCTCGGCCAGCATGCGCTTGATCGGTGGCGTAGATTCGGCAGCCTGCTTGCCGTAGCGGTCGACAAAATATTCACCCTGGAACGCCATGCGGTCCTGGATCGCAATGCCACCGCCCAGCGCCCTTACCCGCTCGATGTTCTGTGGGGTGATGGTTTCAGCGTGGTCGAAGAACCATGGCAGGCCGTTGAACGGAATGTCGCGGTTGACCTTCTCGAACACGTCGAGCATGCGGCTGATCGATTCGTTGTAAGTGGCGTGCAAACGGAACGGCCAGCGCTGTTCCACCAGGTGGCGAACCACCGGCTCCAGCTCCTGCTCCATGGTCTGCGGCAGGTCCGGACGCGGTTCGAGGAAGTCCTCGAAGTCCGCCGCCGAGAACACCAGCATCTCGCCGGCGCCGTTGTGCCGCAGGTAGTCGTCGCCCTGGTGCAACTTGACGCTGCCAGTCCAGTTCTGGAAATCGGTCAGCTCTTCTTTCGGCTTCTGGGTAAACAGGTTGTAGGCGATACGCACGGTCAGTTGATCATCTTTCGCCAACTGCTCGATCACCTGGTAATCGTCCGGGTAATTCTGGAAACCACCGCCGGCATCGATCGCGCTGGTCAGACCGAGGCGGTTGAGCTCACGCATGAACTGGCGGGTCGAGTTGACCTGATATTCCAGCGGCAGCTTCGGCCCCTTGGCCAGGGTCGAGTAGAGGATCATCGCGTTCGGCCTTGCGACCAACATGCCGGTCGGATTGCCGTTGGCATCACGCACGATTTCGCCACCCGGCGGGTTCGGCGTGTCGCGGGTGTAACCGGCAACCCGCAATGCAGCGCGGTTGAGCAAGGCGCGGTCGTACAAATGCAGCACGAACACCGGGGTGTCCGGCGCCGCCTGGTTGAGCTCTTCCAGGGTCGGCATGCGCTTCTCGGCAAACTGGAATTCGTTCCAGCCACCGACTACCCGTACCCATTGCGGCGTTGGTGTGCGGTCGGCTTGCTCCTTGAGCATGCGCAACGCATCAGCCAGGGACGGCACGCCTTCCCAGCGCAGTTCGAGGTTGTAGTTCAAACCGCCACGGATCAGGTGCAGGTGCGAGTCGTTGAGGCCAGGGATGACACAGCGACCCTTGAGGTCGATCACCTGGGTGCCCGAGCCGCGCAGGGCCATGGCTTCGGCGTCGGTGCCGACCGCGACGAAGCGGCCGCCCTTGATCGCCACGGCGCTGGCGAGGGGCTTTTCGCGGTCTACGGTATGAAATTGACCATTGAACAGAATCAGATCGGCGTTCATCGCAGTTCCTTCGTCATCAGTGAAATGAAGCAAAAAAGCGCCGGTTCAGCGCGGCGAATTTGCGTTGGATTCGAGGTGCTCCCGTGGCTGACTGGCCGTCAGCCACGGCGCAAACAAGCGAGTCGCGGCCGGCATGCACACGTACACCACCGACACCACGATGGTCAGGGTGATCAGGAACGTGGCGACCAGGTAGTTGGAGAGAAAAGCGTTGAGTTTGAGCAGCGGCCCCCAGAGCAGCGGCACCAGCAAGGTGTGCGGCAGAATCACCAGCAACGACACCACGGCCTGCTTCCAGCGCGGTGGCGGTGAGGCGGCATCGGCCAGCGGCGCGAACCAGAATTCGTTGACCGGGTTGACCTCGGTCTGGTCGCCGTCGGCCAGCATCGGCGCGGCTTCATCGATCAACGACTGACGTTGCGGCGAATCGAGCCAGTGCTGCATGGCCTCGGTGGAGCAAAAGCGCAGCACGCAGGTGAACATGTCCAGGCCCGCGTTCTTGCCGCGGATCACGTCCACGCCCAGATGCCCTTCCGTGCGCCCCGCTACGCTGACGATGTTGCGCAGCCAGGCTTCATAGGCTGCTTCGAAACCGGCCTTGACCCGGTGCTTGACGATCAGCGTCACGATCTCATCGGACCCCGGCGCTTTTTGAGTTTGGGCTTCAGACATAACGGAGCACTCCGGGCAAACGAACATTGAGCGCCAGCCGTCCAGGCCCGGCGATAAACACAGAGGTGAAGATGATCAACAACAGCCAGCCGAACTGCCCTTCGGCCACACTCCATTGCGGGTGCACGACCAGCAGCGCCACCAGCAGCACAAACAGAATAGGCAAGCACGCCAGACGCGCCAGAACACCAGCGACAATCAGCAGCGGGCACAGCACTTCGGCGAAAATCGCCAGGCTGAGGGTGAGGTGGGCACCGAGGTGGAACGGGTCTTCGATCAGTTGCAGTTGCGCACTGAAGTCCAGCAGCTTGGGCAAGCCGTGAACCCACAGCAGAAACAGACCACCGCTGACCCGCAGAAACAGCAGCCCGACATCCCGCGCCTGTTCATCCCTTTGCGAAGCGTTCATGACTCACCCCTGTTCAATCATTGGATTGAATAGTGCCGCCAAGGGGTAGGGAAAAATTGAATGTACGTGCTCTCTTTGTACCGCGGGAATTGTGGCGAGGGAGCTTGCTCCCGCTGGGCTGCGAAGCAGCCCCAAAACCATTCGACCCAATTGCATCAGGTAGACCGCATGTACAGGGTTTACGACTGCTGCGCAGCCGAGCGGGAGCCAGCTCCCTCGCCACAGGGGTCAGCGTTTGACCTCAGGTCATAGGGCCGGGTTGGCCTTCAGCTCCAGACTGTCCAGCGCCCGACTCACCGCCAACTCGCCGAACATGATGAGCTGCGCGACGCCCAGTATCGTATTGCGCTGCGGCCCCTCCAGAAATCCGGCGCAGTCACTGGCGATCACCTTGGCCGAGGCAAAGGACTCGCAGGCATTGGTCAGCAGCTCTTCGATGTTGATGTCCGGGGCGACGGTGTAAATCGTGCTCGGTTTGCGTGGGGACTTGGTGTCAGACGGTTTGAGGTAGTGATCGAGGGCGCGTTCGGCGGCTTCGTTGAGTTTTTTGGGATCGAGGGGATCGTAGGGGGAAACGTCATCGGTTGCTGGCGGATTAGGTGTGGCTTTGAACATGGTGAATCTCCGTTATACCTGATGGAACCACCAGTACCTGTCGCTAAACAAGTAAGGGTGGCGGCTGTACGCAGGTTAGCGAACCGAGAGGTATAAGACCCGGCAGACCCGAGGGCCTCCCGCGCACAGCCACCATATCGAAACTGCAGACATGGAATGCCTGCAATATGACGGAGCGTTGTTGCGCTTATACCTGTTCAGGTCGCTAAACCCGATCGCTGATTGGCAGCGATACGGAAACGATAAAGACCAGGCCCAAAGCGCACAAGCCGGCGGATTCTGGCGCAGTCGTAGGCAACGGCGCAAGGATCTGTAGCTTTCATCAAGTAACGATAAACGCCGTTAAACACACCTCCCGCCAGCCCTTCTTCAAGGAATGGCCCGAATGGTGTACTGACGTGCGGCGAAGACCACCGCCGTCGCCGGATTCGGGACCTGATCCAAATTGACCCTGAAGTGAATGGACAACAGGCTGCCTTCCGCCAGATCCTTCAAATAACTGTACAAAACGGTAACGCTGTAGCGGCCGTTCAACACCCAACTTCGATGGACTGCGAAGTTGGGGCCCGTCCACATGGTGAGATTGTGGCTGCCCCCACTGGCGTTCTGGCCCTCAAAATCCAGCCAGATCGGCTGACCGGAGGCAATAAGCGGCCAACCGCCAAACAGGAGCGTTGCCCCGGCTTGCACATTGGCCAGATTCAGCACCGTCGTACCGTTCGCCTGGGTGATTACCGGAGGGACGAACCAGTTTGCCGGAATAGTCCCGATGTTCAGGACAAGCGGCCGTGAAACCACCGGGAGTGCTGTTCCGCGATCATATTCGAAGCTCACCGTCACCCGTTTGCCCAAGCTGAAAGCCAACAGCGAAACGGGCAGCTGGATTATCCTGGGTCGGATGGTAGTGCCGGCCTGAACGGTATTGGTGGTGTGTGAGCCCGCAGCGGGTGTTCCTGGCGCAGCAGTCCAGATGACCCTGATCCTGTCATCGGCCTGCATGTTGTAATCCAGGACAGCCGTCAGCCTCGTCAATGCCGCAATAGGATCCAGATTGCCGTTATCAGGCGCCTCTGCAATCGTCAGCTCCAGGTTTTGCAGCACAACGTTGATTGTCCATGGGCTGGACGCCCCTCCACTGCCATCCGCCAGCTTAACCGTGAAAACGTGCAAGCCGCCCGTCAATACAGCCACCTTATACGTCCAGGCGCTACCAACAGCTATGACCGTGCCTTGGGGGGTTGGCCCATCAAAAATTTCCACTTCACCGCCAGCCCCGGCACTGCCGCTTAACGTAACGCTAGTGTGAGGGGTGTCTGCGCCATCGGCGATGTCCTGGCCGTCGGGACCGGTGACCGACAAGATCGCGGGCGGGGTCGCTGCGTTTGTCAGGACGATATAGTTTCGATGGGCAAACGGCTGGGCAAGGGACTCATCCGGGCTCCCTTGCAGCCCCACCATCAACTTCAGGGTCAGTACGCTGCGGTCCTTGAGCCCTTGCAAGGCATTGGCGGAGTGGCTTCGCTCGTAAAAACCGAAACGGATGAATTCGTCAGTGATGACATTGCTCGGCGCACTCCAGTACCTCATACGGAAATCGCTGCCGTCGGCGTTCTTGCCCTCAAGCCACAACCAAAGGAATTGACCCCGAGCGCTCAAGGGCCACGCGTTGATACGCAGGGTAATGTCGGTCAGGCCATTGATGTCCAGTATCGGACCTTCCCCGGACTGTTCTGCCTGGGTGATGAAGGGACGAGGCAAATCGCGTTGCGCCAGAGGCAGCACGTACACGACCTGTGGCTCTGAAGTCACGGGTGCAGCGGTGCCGCGAATGATGGTGTAAGTCACCGTCACCGTCTGGCTCAGATTGAAGAGTACTAGCGAAACCGGGATTCGAATCACCAGCGGCCGAGTGTTACCGGCGTTGATGAAAGCCGTAGTGAGAGAGCCGTTTGCTCCGGAGCCCGGTGCACCTGTCCAGGCCACACTCACCTGGTCGGTGGGCTGCAACGTCGGATCGGTCACCTCGATCGTGAGGGTATTCCTCACGTCCACCGGATTGAGGAGGGACTGATTGGCGCTTTCCTGGATGACAGGAGGCGGTGGGCTGCCGGCGTTCACTGTGGCGGTAGCGATGTTCATTGTTCTGTCCCTGTGCATGATCGATCCGGCCCCCGAAAGAGCATTGAATGAATCACACACCGACGCGCGGGCACGCGCTACTGTCAGAACTTATAGGTGTGCGGCTGTTTCGGACGAACGGCGCGGCGCGGTTTCGCCTTACACAGCCGGAATATCCAGCGAGGCCGACATGAACTGGCTGATCCGCGACCGCAGCCATTTCTCGGCAGGATCGTTGTCATGCACCCCGCTCCAGGCCATCGACAGTTGCGCCGCGTCGATGGGGAACGGCGGATCTTCAGCCCGCAACGCACAGCCTTCCACCAACGCGCACGCGGCATAGTCCGGGACAGTGGCAATCATTTCCGTGCCAGCGAGCAACGCGCGCAAACCACTGAATTGCGGTACGCCGAGCACCACGCGGCGGGTGCGGCCGACCTTGGCCAAATCGACGTCGATGTTGCCGCTCAAGTCGCCGGAGAACGACACCATCGCATGGGGTCGTGTGCAGTAATCGTCGAGGGTCAGCGGCTCCGGGCGGTCATCGCCGCGCAGGACTTTGCAGGGAATGTCGCGCAGTTTTTTGCGTTTGGCATTGGCCGGCAGATCCGTGGTGTAACTCACCCCCACCGAGATTTCCCCCGACGCCAGCAACGTCGGCATCAACAGATAATTGGCACGGCGTACCACAACCACGATCCCCGGTGCCTCTTCCTGCAACTGGCGCAGCAACGGCGGAAACAGCCCGAACTCGGCGTCGTCCGACAGCCCGATACGAAACACATCGCAGCTGCTGGCCGGGTCGAATTCCTTGGCCCGGCTGACCGCCCCCGAGATGGTGTCCATCGCTGGTTGCAGCTCCTTGAGAATCGCCAGCGCCCGCGCCGTCGGCTCCATGCCGCGACCGTTGCGCAGCAACAACGGATCGTCGAACAAATCACGCAACCGGCCCAGTGCCGCGCTCACCGCCGGTTGGCCCATGAACAGTTTTTCGGCGACGCGGGTCAGGTTCTTTTCGAACATCAGCGCTTCGAAAATCACCAGCAGGTTCATGTCGACACGGCGCAGATCGTTACGGTTCATGGGCACGGTTCCCTTTTGTGTTCAGCCAGGCGCAAGTGTGTCGGACTTTACTCGATCATCGGCACTTTCGCCGCTCGTTTGTAAGGCCCGTACTCGATCGGTACCCACTGGAAATGCTTGTCCACCGCGGTGATATGGCCGACACCCGGAAACGGCAAATGCGCCGCCGTGACCCAGATCTTGCTGGCCGCCGCATCGCTGAACACCTTGGCGCGGCTCTTGATCGCCTGCTGATTGTCGACGTCGAAACGAATTGACACCTCAGGATGCTCGAACTGCACCGCCAGGTTATGCACCAGATCGCCCATGAACAGAATGCTCTGACCTTGGGAGTTGAACCGATACGTGGTACTGCCCGGTGTGTGCCCGGCCTCCAGCTCGGCATCGACAACGCCCGGCACTGGCGACTGCCCGGCAGTAAAGGTTTTGAAACGGCCCGCCGCGATATACGGCGCGGTTGAGTCCTGGGCGATCTTGAAGAATTCCCTGGCACCGGCCGGTGCCTTGGCCATGGCCTGGGGATCAAGCCAGTAATCGGCTTCTGCCTTGGCCGCGTACACCGTTGCGTTGGCGAACACGGGCTTTTGCTGCCCATCCACCAACCCGCACACATGATCCAGATGCAGGTGAGTGAGCAGGATGGTATCGACCTGTTCCGGCTGGTAACCGGCGGCTTTCATGTTCGCCGACAGTTGGCCCGCCGTGGCACCGATGCACTGCCCTGCTCCGGTATCCACCAGAATCAATTGTTTGCCGGTATTCACCAGAAACGCATTGAACGCGGTTTGCACCCCCGGCGTTTCAATCGAACGACGAGCCAGCAACGCGCGGATCTGGTCTTGGGTCAGCCCCTCGAGCAGTTTGGGCGACAGGTCGTTGTAGCCATCGAACAACGCCGTCACCTCGTAGTCGCCCACCGCGAGCCGGTAATAACCGGGCACCTGAGTGTTCACCTGAGCCGGTGCCTGGGCCAGGCTGATGCCAGACATCAGCGCCAATGCCAGGCCAAGTCCGCCAAGTGTGCAAACGCGGGATTGCTTCATGAGATCACCCTTGATCGAGCCAGAAAAAGCGGCCCAGTCCAGGCCGCTACACGTCGCCCATCTTGCATGACCGTGCATCGGCGCGAATTGCAGTGATGTGCTCAGTTGGCGCATTTTCACCCTTAAGCCTGACTGCGGAATTAACAACGTTTAACTCGCAAGCCAAAGTCCTCGCGGCCAAGAATGAAGCCTTCTGCGCAGACTTGTTTTTCAGACAAGGGAACGTGCTGACCCACCGTGCAGTGCATCCGCGCGCGCCCATCGACACGGACATTGGCCATGGCTCTCATTCAGCAAAACGCGATCAAGGCGTGTGCCATTGAAACGCAAAAAAAAACCACGGGGGGCCTTAGCCCCTGGCGCGAAACTCTGGTCAAGCAACTGATCCTCGACCACCTCGACGACACCCTGGAAGTGACCGAACTGGCACGGGTCTGTGCCCTGTCGCGCAGTCATTTTTCCCGTGCGTTCAAATGCAGCACCGGTGTTTCGCCGCAGGACTGGATCCGACAGCAACGCATTGCCCGAGCCAAACAATTGATCCAGAACACCGACCTGACCCTGACGCAAATCAGCCTGGAATGTGGCTTCTGCGACCAGGCGCATTTCTCCCATATCTTCACCCGCAGCGAAGGCATCACACCGTTTGCCTGGCGCTGCCGTGCCATGCGTACTCTTCCCTCTCACAACAGCAAAAGATCGCAGCCTTCGCCAGCGCCTACAGGTGCTCACATGTCCCTGTAGGCGCCGGCGCCTTTGATTTTGATCAGCCCTTGATGAACGCCAGCAGATCTTCGTTGAGTTGATCCTTGTGGGTATCGGTCAGGCCGTGTGGAGCTCCCGGATAGACTTTCAATGTGGAGCCCTTGACCAGTTTTGCCGAGGCGATGCCCGAGGCTTCAATCGGCACCACCTGATCGTCGTCGCCATGCACCACGAGGGTCGGCACGTCGAACTTCTTCAGGTCTTCGGTGAAGTCGGTTTCAGAGAACGCCTTGATGCAGTCGTACGCATTCTTGTGGCCGGAAGCCATGCCCTGCAGCCAGAACCAGTCGATCATGCCTTGCGAAGGTTTGGCACCCGGCCGGTTGAAACCGAAGAACGGACCGCTGGCCAGATCCTTGTACAACTGCGAACGGTCGACCAAAGACGCCTGACGAATACCGTCGAACACTTCCATCGGCAGGCCGCCCGGGTTGGCCTCGGTCTTGAGCATCTGCGGCGGCACCGATGAAATCAGCCCGGCCTTGGCCACGCGTCCAGTACCGTAGCGACCGATGTAGCGCGCCACTTCGCCACCGCCAGTGGAGAAACCGAACAACACAGCGTTTTGCAGATCCAGATGCTCGATCAACTGCGCCAGGTCATCGGCGTAAGTATCCATTTCGTTGCCGAACCATGGCTGGCTCGAACGACCGTGACCACGGCGGTCATGGGCGATGACCCGGTAGCCTTTGGAGGCCAGGAAGATCATCTGCGACTCCCAACTGTCGGCGTTTAACGGCCAACCGTGGCTGAAGACGATCGGCTGACCGGTGCCCCAGTCCTTGTAGTAAATCTCGGTGCCGTCTCGGGTAGTAAAGGTGCTCATTACGACTCTCCTGATGCATGGGTTTACGACGATTAACAAGAGGTTTGAGCCAGGCGTTCGGCCAGGCGCGCCACCCGCTCGCCCAAATGTGCGGCGGTGCGGCGGTCTTCCAGGGGCGGAGCAAATTCGGGGGATTGCTCGACGTTCGATTGGGCCATCGCCCCCAGCGAACTGCCGAGCCGGTTCAACTGCCCGTCGAACAGGCCGAGGCTGCTGCGCGCCGGCAGCAGGTCGAGGCCGACCCAGATCATCGAGTGCTGGGCGGCGAACACCGCCATCTGCAGCAAGGTATTGAGCTTGTCGCCACACAGGCATCCGGAGTTGGTAAACCCGGCAGCGAGCTTGTCGCGCCAGGGCTGGGCCAGGTAGAACGAGGCGGTGGCCTCCATGAAACCCTTGAAGGCTGCCGAGGCGCTGCCCATGTAGGTGGGGGCGCCGAAGATGATTGCATCGGCACGGTGCAAGCGCTCCCAGTGATCGTCCACTTCCTCCACCGGAATCAGCCGACAGGTGCTGCCCAAGTGTCGTTCCACCCCCAGGCCCACGGCTTCGGCCATGACCCGGGTGTGCCCGTAACCACTGTGATAGACCACCACCACGTTGCTCATTCCGGCTCCTCCAGAAGTGTTCGTCCTTTTTGCGGCACGCTTTTTGTTGCACTTTCTGTTGCAAAAAGGCCGATACCTTCGGCTACTTGAAGAAATGGATTTTTGAGCGTAGACCGGATCGGTACGAGTTAAACGTTGTTAATTTTCTGCCGTACACCCATGGCCACGGCGTGCCGTTCACCAGCGCCGAGTCCAATAAATACGGGGCCGCCGGGCACCGACGGCAAGGCCACAGCCGTTGCACCTGCTGCCGAGATGTATGACGCCACGTTGCGCTACCGAAAAAACCTTAGGAATATGCCTGGATACCGCGCGATAGACGGATGCAAGCAGGAGTGACCCGTTGACCCTTACCCCCGAACAGGCCATCCATTTCGGCCCCTACCGGATCTACCCTGGCCAACGCCTGGTGATGGAGGCCGACCAGCCCCTGCGCCTGGGCAGGCAAGCCATGGACATTCTGTTGATGTTGCTGGAGCACGCAGGCCAGGTGGTGAGCAAGCAGCAACTGATCGCGCGGGTCTGGCCCAAAAGCGTAGTGGAAGACACCAACCTGCGCGTGCACATGGCGGCACTGCGCAAAGCCCTCGGTGACGGTCAGGCCGGCCAGCGTTACATCGTCACCGTCGCCCAGCGCGGCTACAGTTTTGTCGCGCCGTTTTCCCTGGAGTCCATCGAACAACATCCCCAAAACGACGCCAATGAACCGGGCGGCCATAACCTGCCGGTGCGCCGGACTCGCATGATCGGCCGTCAGGCCCTGGTCGACAGACTGCTGGCGCAACTCTCACAGCAACGTTTCATCACCCTCGTGGGCCCCGGCGGGATCGGCAAGACGACCGTGGCGCTGCGCGTCGCCGAGCAACTGATCGGTCGCTATCGAGACGGCATTCGCCTGGTGGACCTGGCACCGATCAACTGCCCTTTGATGATCGGCGCGCACCTGGCGACAGCGCTGGGCTTGCCGTTGCATGACGCCGACCCCATGAACGGGCTCGCCACATGCTTGCGCGAACGGCAGATGCTGCTGGTCATCGACAACTGCGAACACCTGATCGATGCCATTGCGTTGCTCAGCGAAAGCATCCTGCGCGCGGCACCCCAAGTGCACATTCTGGCTACCAGTCGCGAAAGCCTGCGGGCCGAAGGCGAATACGTGCAGCGCCTGGAATCACTGGACTGCCCGCCGCCCATCGCCCTGCTCGACCGCGCTCAGGCCCTGACGTTTTCGGCGCTGCAATTGTTTGTCGAGCGGGCGATGGCCAGCCACGACAGCTTCGAACTGAGCGAAGCCGACCTGCCGCTGGCGATTGAAATCTGCCGACGTCTGGACGGCATTCCGTTGGCGATCGAACTGGCGGCGGCGCAAGTTGGCAACCTGGGTTTGAGCGGCTTGCTGTCGCAACTGCAAGACAGCTTTCGCCTGCTCGCCCAAGGCTGCCCGACCACCATGGGCCGCCATCAGACCCTTCGCGCCACGCTGGACTGGAGCTTCGAACTGCTCAATGCCTGCGAGCAGACGTGCCTGCGCCGACTGGGGATATTCCGGGGCGCTTTTACCCTGGAATCGGCGGCTGCCGTGATTGTCGGCCAGTACGTCGAGCCCGATGTGGTGTTTGCCTCGATTACCCAATTGGTGGCCAAGTCATTGCTGAACGTGGAAGTCGGCGATGAAGAAGTGTTCTACCGTCTGCTCGACACCACGCGTGGCTATGCGCTGGAAAAACTCGACCAGGCCCAAGAGCTGGCGGACACCCGAGAGCGCCACGCCGAATGCTGCCTGGCCTTGATGCAGCAGGCGCAAAGTGAATGGGAACACACCCAGAGCGAGCGCTGGACCGAGCGTTACGCCCGCAGCCTGGACGACATTCGTGCAGTCCTGGATTGGGGCTTGAACGCTCAAGGGCCGCAGGCCTTGGCCATCCGTCTCGCCGCGACCTCGGCACCGCTCTGGCAAGAGCTGTCGCTGCTCAAGGAATACGGCGCGTACGTGCGCAAAGCCCTGGCGTTGCTCGAAACGACGCACCAGCCCTGTCCGCGTTTGACCATGAACCTCAAGCTTGCCCTCGGCAGTTCCTGCTACCACACCCAGGGCAATAGCACCGAAGCCGTCGAAGCCTTCGTCAGCGCCAAACACCTGGCCGAACACTGCAACGATATGGCCGGTCAGCTCAAAGCGATTTCCGGGCACCTGGCGGTTGATCTCAGTTGCGGCAACTACCAACTGGCCCTGGAGCAGAGCCGCCAATTCGAGCGGTTGAGGCCGCACGACGACGCGATGACGGCCCTCAGCACCCAACGCTTGCGGGTCCTGGCCCTGCATTTTGCCGGGGATCAGGCACTGGCGCGGGAGAATGCCGAACAGGTCATTCAACGTCTGGCCCAGAGCGGCCAGCTCAACCGCTTCACCCATGGCTTTGGCGTGCAATACGACCAGAGCGTGGCGGCCCTGACGATTCTGGCGCGCATTCTCTGGCTGCAAGGGCTCCCGGAAAAAGCCTGGCATACCGCACGACAGGCGCTCGACATCGCGATGCAAATCAATCATGGCACGTCCATCTGCTACACCCTGGCGCTGTCCGGTTGCCTGATCGCCCACTACAACGGCAACACGCCGGTCGCCCGCGAGCTCCTGGCCTTGCTGCTTGAGCAGGCGAAGAAACACTCGGTGTTGCTGTTCTACACCTGGGCCAAACATTACGCGCAGGTGATCGACGGAACTGATGCGCCCTCATCCCCGCGAACGGACACCGGGTTGGTCAAGGAAATCATGGTCACTCTGGGCAGCCGTTTCATCGATGATGCGTTGCTGGAGCGGGCCGAAAACGGCGCGGCGGGCTGGAGCACGGCAGAAATTCTGCGGGCTCGGGCCGACGCGTTACTGGCGCAGGATTGCCCGAGCAGTGCTGACGCGGCCGAGGCGGTGCTGCTCAAGGCTTTAGCCGTGGCAAAAAACCAGGGAGCGCTGGCCTGGGAACTGCGCAGTGCGACATCGCTGGCCCAGTTGTGGCAGCGTCAGGGCCACTTCCGGCAAGCCCATGAGCTGCTGGCGCCGATTTACCAGCGCTTCACCGAAGGCTTCGCCACACCGGACCTGATCAAAGTCCGGCGGTTACTCGACGAGTTGCAGCACGACCTGCCCGACTGATGTCCCGTGGGCCCGGCTGATGTAGCGCTCATAACGCAGTTCGAAGGCACGCAAGTAACCGCTGTTTTCGAGTTTCTCCAGGGCGTAGGTGCGCGTGGTATTGAGGAAACGGTAGCGCGTCACGCCGCTGCCCTGCTCCACCGACAGCAGCGATTTATTCGCCAGACTCTCCACCACGTTAACCAGGCTTGCGGGCAGTAACATCGCGCCACTGACCACGCCAATCGCTGCGTCCAGGGAGAACGCCATCTTGAACACCGCCAGCCGCTGCAACACGATCTGTTCCAACGGGCTCAGCCGTTCATAGCTCCAGTCCAGTGCGGCTTTGAGATTCTGATGCCGTGGCACGGCGGTGCGTCGACCTTGGCTCAACAGCTGAAAACAGTTGCCCAGTTGCGCTTGCAACCCCACCAGCGCCAATGCATCGATCTGCGCCGCCGCCAGCTCAATGGCCAGGGGCAAGCCATCCAGCCGACGACAGATTTCACGCACAGCCTTCAGATCCTGTTGACGCAAGGCAAACCCTTGCTGACGGGCTCGGGCGCGGCTGACCAACAGCTGCACCGCTGAATACCCCATGGCCTCGTCCACGCTATAAATCACCGAGGCTGGCGGCACCGTCAGGGGCGGTAACCGCAGCAGCGTTTCCCCCGCTGCTCGCAGCGGTTCGCGACTGGTGGCGAGGATCGACAGTCGAGGTGCCGAGGCCAACAGATCGTCCACCACTGTCCTGCAACGTTCGAGCAGGTGTTCGCAGTTGTCGAGCACCACCAAGGCATGCCGTTGCGCCAACGCCTTTGCGCCAATGTCCAGTTCCAGCGTGCGCGACAGATGATCGACAAGCTGCGACGGGTCATCGATGGCCGCCAGGTCAACCATCCAGACACCATCCCGATAGTGCTGCAACAGCAACTCGGCCACGCGCAACGCCACGGTGGTCTTGCCGATACCAGCAGGGCCGATCAGGGTCATGAAGCGTCGAACCGGCAACTGCCGAACCACGCTGCCGACGATCGAGTCGCGACCGGTCACCGGTGTGAGCCGCGCAGGCAAGTTGTGTTGAGGCTTGTGCACGGTTTCGACCAGCACCGGCGTGCCCGCCCGATCGTGCTGCACCGGGGCGATGAAGCTATAACCGCGCTGGGGAATATTAACGATATAAGGCTGCCCGTTCGGCCCATCGCCGAGCGCTCGACGCAGGGCGGCGATGTGGACGCGTAAGTTGATTTCCTCGACCACCGAGGTCGGCCATACGTGGGCAATCAGCGCCTCTTTGCTGACCACCGCACCAGCGTGCTCAACCAGCACCTGCAAAATGTCCAGGGCTCGCCCGCCCATGCGCAGCGGCCGATTACCGTCCAGGATCAACCGCTGATGCAAGTGGAATGCGTAGGGCCCGAACCGCAGCACCGTGTCACTGTTTATCTCTCTGAGGTTGTTCATGCACGTTCATATGCTGAAAACCTGGCTCGGCTCAAGGAACTGCAAGCTCCATCGATCCCGCCCATCCAGGCTCCGCACCTCCCAAAAAAGAGTTCACGGGTATCTTGGCAGGCATGGTTGACGGTACAACGGCCATGGGAGGAGCGTCACGGTCATCGCGGTGCGCACGACGGACAACAGCGCGTTAACTGAACTGCTCGCGGTACTGGGTGGGGGTCAGGCCGAGCTTTTCACTGAAAAGAAATCGCATGTGCCGCACGCTGCCGAAGCCACTTTTATAGGCTACGGTCTTGAGCGGCAGCTCGCTGGTTTCCAACAGATTCCTGGCGTGATCGATGCGCGCGCTTTGCAGAAACTCCATCGGCGTCATATTCACTTCCCGGGTGAAAACCCTGGCGAAGTGCCGCGCACTCATGTTCACCAGACTGGCCATACGCTCGATACCGAACGCTTCGTCGAGGTGTTCGAGCACATGGTTCTGAACCCGGGTGACTGGCGTTTCCTGGGGGCCCACCGCGGCCATCAACGGACTGAACTGCGCCTGCCCGCCTTGGCGCTTCATCACCACCAGCAGCACTTTGGCCACATCCTGGGCGACTTTCTTGCCGTGGTCCTGGGCAACCACCGCCAGCGCCAGGTCGATACCGGCGGTGACACCGCCGGAAGTGATGAGGTTGCGGTCCTGCACGAAAATCTGATCGGTCTCGACGACAGCCTTGGGGAAGCCTTTGATCAGTCGTTCGGTGTAATGCCAGTGAGTGGTCACGCGAAAGCCGTCCAGCAATCCGGCATGCCCGAGCACGAACGCGCCGGTGCAGATCGACCCGTATCGGTCAGCACGGCTGATGGCTCCCCGAAGCCAGTCGAGCAGCGGCGGATACTTTTCGTTGTAGGCCCCCGGCCCGCCTGGCACCAGCAACAGGTCATAGTGCTCGTTAGCCTGATCGATGTGCAGATCCGCCAGTACGCTCACGCCGTTGGAGGCCCGCAATGCGCCCTGCACGGTGCCGATGGTCAACAGCTCGTATCGGTCCGCCGGTTGCAGATAACGATTGGCGATGGAAAACACTTCCATGGGGCCGGCCATGTCGAGCAGGAGAAAGTCTGGGAACAACACCATTGCCACGGTTTTCATGGGTTCAAGGTCACTAATAGAGAACTGTTCAATACCATTGCGCCGCCCACGGGTCTGGCGCCCGACATTATGGCCACATGTAACAACAAGCATACATGAACCCGTTCACACAACTGTCAACCTATGCGAGACAGTATTTCAATTTTCATCTACTTACTGCACTTTAAGGTAAACATTAACCTTCTCCTCACTCGGACGAATTCACGTCCTGACAGGAGATTTCATCATGCTGACCCTTCGCAAAGCTTCGGATCGCGGTGCGGCCAATCACGGTTGGTTGAAGTCGTTCCATACCTTTTCCTTTGCCAACTACCGCAACCCACGGGAACAGGGCTTTTCCGACCTGTTGGTGATCAACGACGACCGCGTAGCCGCAGGCAAAGGCTTTGGACAGCACCCTCATCGCGACATGGAGATTTTCTCCTACGTGCTCGAAGGCGCGCTGGAACACAAGGACACGCTGGGCACCGGTTCGGTGATCCGCCCTGGCGACGTGCAACTGATGAGTGCCGGCAGTGGCGTGGCGCACAGTGAATACAACCACTCATCGACACGCCCGGTGCACTTCCTGCAAATCTGGATCGTGCCTGACGTCAGCGGCGCCAAACCGCGTTATCAGCAAGAGCATTTCAGCACCCAGAAAAAACGCGGCCGCTTGCAGTTGATCATCTCCCCCGATGGGGCCAAGGGCTCGTTGAAAGTCCGGCAGGATGCGCGGGTGTATGCCGGCCTGATCGACGGCAAGGAAAGCGCCACGCTGGAACTGGCTGCCGATCGCTACGCCTATGTGCATGTGGCGCGGGGCAGTGTCGAGCTGAACGGCCTGCAGCTGCAGGAAGGCGACGGCGTACGGGTTCGCAAAGAACAGGTGCTGACCTTGAGCAATGGCGTGGATGCCGAGGTACTGGTGTTTGATTTACGGCCGCAGGAATTGCCGGAAATGCCGTGATCCCATTGTTCAACGCCCGCAAAAAAACGGCCTGATCAAGGCCGTTTTTTGGCCGCGACAAAAATCCTGTAGGAGCGAGGCTTGCCCGCGAAGAACGATGACGTGTAATACCTGAAAAACCGCGGCGCATTCTTCGCGGGCAAGCCTCGCTCCTACAGGCCACAGGAATACCTAAATCGCCGCGCGCAATTCCCGTGGCGACAGACCGTAATGTGAGCGAAAGCGCACGGCAAAACGTGAGGCCGAGGCGTAGCCGCTGGCACCGGCAATTTCACCGATGGGCCGGGAAGTGGTTTGCAACCATTGCAACGCGGTCGCCAGTCGAACGCTTTCCAGAATATTCCTGAAGCTGCTCCCCTCATTGGCCAGTTGGCGACGCAAAGTCGACTCACCGAGATTCAGGTGTTGAGCGACGCTCGCAACCGTCCAGTCGCTCTCAGGGCTGCCCATCAGCAACTGCTGCACACGCTCGCACAGTGGATCATTGCGATCCATCAGCAGCGGTCCGGCCTGGCCATTGAGGCCCAGGCTGAGCAGAACCGCTTCCCCATAGTGGGTGCGTAATGCATCCGGCGCGTTGGCATTGATGGCGGCCAGTAATTGATCCCATGCCTGCGTCGTGTGCCTGTCCAGAGGAACACACAGATCTGTCTTCGGGGCACGGTGACCATTCATGATCTGCCGGCCATATCGGCTGCTGAAGTTGCGCAGTGTCGAACCGGGAAAGGTCACGACATCGGCGATGTAGTGACCGTGAAGACCGGGGAAGTTCGAGATACCAAGCTCACGCCCGGCCGGCAACAGAATCAGATGTTGCGGCCCTGCGCGCATCTCCCGGTCATCCCATTGCAACAGTTTTTCCCCCTGTCGCACTCGACACAAGGCAGTCGCGAAGATCGGCACCCGTTGCAAGGTATGAGGCTGCCGCGCCCGGATGACACACGCATCGATAATGTTTTCCCGGTGCTGGATGCCGTCACAAGGGCGCATCGTTCTTAACGTCCGTAAGTTGAAGTGATGGTCGCTTTGGCCAAGGCGTTGGCATTGAGCATATAGCCTACCAAGGCTCCGCTGGCCTGGCTGTCGAGTGGCAACTTGTCGACTTTCAACGCCCATACAGTGAATTGATAGCGATGGGGCTTATCCCCCACAGGAGGGCACGCTCCGCCAAATCCCGGTTGGCCATAATCGGTTCGTCCTTGTACGGCTCCGGCAGGCAGGTTCGAACCGACCCCGCTTGGCAGACTTTTGGTTGAAGCCGGTAAGTTGACCACTGTCCAATGCCACCAGCCGCTGCCGGTCGGCGCATCAGGATCGTAGACCGTGATCGCGTAACTTTTAGTCTCCGCCGGGGCGTTGGACCAGGACAGTTGCGGAGACGTATTTCCCCCTTCGCAACCGAAGCCCTGGAACACCTCGCGACTGGTCAGCGGGTGATTTTCAGCGATATCCTGGCTTGTCAGCGAGAAGTCGGCTGCGTGCCCTGTGAGGACGACCCCCATGGACAATGCGGATAGGATAATTCGGATGTTCATCGTGACCTCATCGGTGTCTTGGCGTGAAGCACGAGTCTAGAGAGAGCAAAGGCTGATTACTGTGCCGAAACGCTCGACCATTGTGCCTGAACGCTCTCTCGATCCAGGCACACCCCGCCGACTCAGACCGGTCCGAAAATGTCCTTCATCGCCGCATACTGCAGCAGCATGATGGTCTTGGCATCGCAGATCTCCCCGCGATAAAACGCCTCAAGGGCGTCGTCGAATTTCCACTCCAGCACTTCCAGTTCTTCGGTTTCGTCTTCCAGCCCACCGCCCTCGCTGACTTTCGAAGAGGCGTCGTACTCGGCAATAAAGAAATGCAGTTTCTCCGTGACCGAACCGGGGCTCATGTAGGACTCGAACACCTTCTGCACATGGTGGACGCGATAGCCGGTTTCTTCCTCAGCTTCAGCGCGAATGCGCTCTTCAGGCGCAGCGCCTTCCAGCAGCCCCGCCGCCACTTCAATCAACAAACCATCATGGCCGTTGACGAACACCGGCAACCGGAACTGGCGAGTCAGCACGACGGTTTTCTTCTCGCGGTTGAACAGCAGAATCGCCGCGCCGTTGCCACGGTCGTAGACCTCGCGGCTCTGGCGCTGCCAGTCGCCGTTGTTGCGCAGGTAATCGAACGTGATTTTCTTCAGCAGATACCAGTTGTGGGACAACACCTGAGACTCGATGATGTTGACCCGCTCGGCTGTGTTCGACATGACAATCCATCCCTATTTTCGTCAGAAGACGTCCATGTTAGGCGAAAACAGAAAAGCCCGGCATGGTTGCCGGGCTTCTTTTTTTCTAACGCTCTGTCCAATCCTTCAGAACGGATTCAGAGGGTCGGTGTTACTTGAAATCCAATTGGCCTACACGCCAAAGCAACAAATGATTGCGTGCTTCAGGTCAGGGCAACTGCGCCTTATATTCTTTCTGGTACTGCCCGGCGAGTGATTCCTTTTGCTTGTTGTCGAGCAGTTTGCCGGCCATTTGAAAGAACTTCTGCTCTTCCTCTTTCAGGTGGTGATGGACCTTTTCCGAGAGCTTTTTGGCAGTGATCAGCCAAGCGGCGCTGGACATCTCAGTCTCGTCCAGTTCCTCCATCATTTCGTCCATTTCATGGTGTTCGGAAATGGCGTGGCGACTCAGGTCCATGCCATTGTCGAATGCCATCAACGGGATGTAGAAATGGCGTTCTTCGGCCGTTGCGTGGGCGTGCAGTTCGGCTTTGAGCTGTTTGTAAGCCTCTAGCCGTTCTGGGGTGTCGCCGTGGGTCTTGATCAGGGCGACGGCATAGCTACGCTGGCGATCATGGCTTTCGCGCAAGGCTTCAAAGATATCCACGGGCGGTCCTCATGGGTGCATTGCGAATGACATTATTGAGGCTAGACCTCCCGGCGCACCCGGGAGTTCCAAACAAACTGCGATCGCGATAGGCTCCCTCTTTGCCATATGGATGTAGCCCATGACCCTGCGAATTGAACTGTCGACAAACGCCACTCAGGAAGAGCGCGAAGCAATCCTCACACCGCTGCGCGCCTACAACGCCTCAAAGGCCGGGCCCACGGTGTCAGAGCAGATTGCCTTGCTGGTGCGCGATGACAACGACGAGATTCTCGGCGGGCTTTATGGCCGGGTGTTTTACCAATGGTTTTTCATTGAGTTGTTGTCGGTGCCGGACCAGGCACGGGGCCAAGGGCTGGGCTCGAAGCTGATGCAGATGGCCGAAGACCTGGCGCGGGAGAAAGAGTGCATCGGGATCTGGCTGGACACCTTCGACTTCCAGGCGCCGGAGTTCTACAAAAAACACGGCTTCAGCGAACTGGGGCAGATTGCCGATTATCCGCCAGGCCATAAGCGTTTCTTTTTCCAGAAGCGTTTGATTGATTAAAACGCAAACGTTGTGGGAGCGAGCCTGCTCGCTCCCACAGGGGGACTGCCTCATAAACCTCTTACAGGCAGGTCGCCAACGCCGCCAAACGACGCTTGGCAACAAAATCATCATGCTGGGCGTAGTAGCTCAAGGCCGTGCCTGAAGCATCGCTGGTCACGTCCACGAAAGATTCGGCCGAACGGGTGTAGACCGTCGAGCCGCCCTTCTTGCCCGGCTGCAAATACGCACCGGCATCGACGCCGAACACCGCCTCGTCCTGCCAGGCAAACTGCACGCACTGGGCGACGACTTTTTCCGGTTTGTCCGAGGTCAGGGTTTTGTACGGGGTTTTGCTGCGGGCATCGTTCATCGCCGATCCGGCGCAGCCCGCCAGCAAGGTTGCGGCCAGCGCCACCATCAGAATTCGCATTGCGTTCGCTCATCAGGAAAAAGCGGACTGTACCACCGCGGCGCGGCGTATCGTTCTGCTTTACTTCATTTATACCGCGACACCGCGCAACGATTCGCGCACCCTGTCGCGCCGATAGCCTCGCATCGCCCACTTTTCAGGAAAGCCATGACACCCAACGCCGAGTTCTACAAACCCTCCACCGACTACGCCGACAAGCTGATCAGCCAGATCGGCCAGACGCCGGCCTGGATCGCCAAGCGAATTGGCGTCACCGACAAGCGGATTCGTTACATTCTCGACGGCGAAAGAACCGTCAAAGGCGAAACCACGCCAATCCAGATGACCTACACCGAGCAGTTTGCCCTTGAGTGTCTGGCCGC
Organism: Pseudomonas sp. GW821-FHT03E01; assembly: GCF_059420765.1. Lineage (NCBI taxonomy): Bacteria > Pseudomonadati > Pseudomonadota > Gammaproteobacteria > Pseudomonadales > Pseudomonadaceae > Pseudomonas > Pseudomonas sp. GW821-FHT03E01. Next base: position 114,756 of record NZ_JBWKUI010000016.1, read on the forward strand.
GGCTGCCAAGGCGAGTAAAAAGCAGTCTTCGTAATCCCCTCAAGGAGTGACCATGGCGGCAACCGAACAGCAACACGAACAGGCGCTGAGAAAATTTCTCGATGAACGCCCTGAGCTGCGCCTCGAACTGGACAACCTCAACCCACTCTTGGCCCAGGCCAAAGGCGAGACAGTGGCGCAGTACCGCGACGAACGCTTGCATGAAGCGTTCGAAGCCGAGGCCGAGCGCCTGGGTTTGTTTGCCTGGGAGCTGACACTGCAACTGACCACCGCCACGCCCGAGGAATATCAGGCCCAACGCATGGAAGTGCACAAGGAAGTTGCAAAGATGGCCGGCATGGACTGGCTTGAGTATTGCGAGTTGTACGGGCTGACCAAATAATCCTCGCGATGGCAGCGACTCGGTCTGCGAGTAAACGCCCTTCGCCGCCCTGCCGATAAAGCTTTATCATGGCCGCAGTTTTGCTGATCGAGTCCGTCATGAAATTCGCCATTGCGCTGTTTTCCGCCGCCCATGCGCCCTCCTCGCGCCGTGCCTTGCTGTTCGCCCAGGCCGCGCTGGCCGGCGGGCATGAGATTGTCCGGCTGTTTTTCTATCAGGATGGCGTCTACAACGCGTCCGGCAGTGTGGTCACGCCTCAGGATGAGCAGGACTTGCCCAAGCAATGGCGCACCTTTGTCAGCGAGCATCAACTCGATGGCGTGGTCTGCATCGCCGCCGCCCTGCGTCGTGGCGTGCTGAACGAGGAAGAAGCCCAGCGCTATCAGCGTGAAGCGGTCGCCGTGGGCGCGCCGTGGGAATTGTCCGGCCTTGGCCAGTTGCATGACGCGGTGCAGGACGCTGACCGTCTGATCTGTTTCGGAGGTGCGTGAGATGGCTAAATCCTTGCTGATTATCAGCCGTCAGGCGCCGTGGTCCGGGCCGAATGCGCGGGAAGCGCTGGACATTGTATTGGCCGGCGGCGCCTTCGATCTGCCGATCGGGCTGCTGTTTCTTGATGACGGCGTGTTCCAACTCGCCGCGAAACAGGACGCCAAGGCATTGCAGCAGAAAGACCTGAGCGCCAACCTGCAAGCCTTGCCGATGTTTGGCGTCGAAGACCTGTTCGTGTGCGCTGAAAGCGTAGCGGCCCGAGGCCTGGACCCCAAAGGTCTGTCGCTTGAAGAAGCCCGGGTACTGAGCGCCCAGGACATCACCGCCCTTATTGACCGTTACGACCAGGTGATCACCCTCTGATGTCGACTTTGCATGTGTTGTCTCATTCCCCTTTCGGCGACGAGCGCCTGGGCAGTTGCCTGCGCGTGATCGGCCCCAACGATGCGCTGCTGCTGAGTGGCGATGCGACCTATGCCCTGCAGCCAGGCACCGCGCCATTCAGCTCTTTGCATGCTCGCAACCTGAAACTGTTCGTACTGGCCGAAGACGCGCAGGCCCGGGCTCTGCAAGTTCCGGACTGGGCCAGTGCCATTGACTACCCGGCCTTCGTCGAACTGTCGATTCACTATGACAAGGTCAACAGTTGGCTATGAAATCCCTGACCGTTGGCGCCCGCGCCATTGAACTGGACAAGGACGGCTTCCTGGTGGAACTGAGCGACTGGTCTACCGAGGTGGCCACCGCCCTCGCCGCCGCCGAAGACATCGAGTTGAGCCCGGAACATTGGGAAATCCTCGAACTGCTGCGCAGTTTCTACGACGAATTCCAGTTGTCCCCGGCCACCCGCCCGCTGATCAAGTACACCGCATTGAAGCTCGGCCCCGACAAGGGCAACAGCCTGCACCTGAACCGACTGTTCAAAGGCACCCCTGCCAAACTCGCCGCAAAACTGGCGGGCCTGCCCAAACCGACGAATTGCTTATGACCGACTATCCAGCGCTGACCCTCGAAACGCCCGCCGAGCACCCGTTCGCCCAATTCGTGCGGATCCTTGGCAAAGGCAAACGCGGCGCCCGCGATCTGACCCGCGAAGAAGCCCGCCAAGCCATGGGCATGGTGCTCGACGACAAGGTCGAGGACACCCAGCTCGGCGCGTTCCTGATGCTGTTGCGGCACAAGGAAGAGAGCGCCGAGGAAATGGCCGGGTTCACCGAAGCCTTGCGTGAACGCCTGAACCCACCGGCGCTGGCGGTCGATCTGGACTGGCCGACGTACGCAGGCAAGAAGCGGCATTTGCCGTGGTATCTGCTGGCGGCCAAGTGCCTGGCGCAGAACGGCGTGCGCATCTTCATGCACGGCGGTGGCGCGCACACGGCGGGGCGGCTGTACAGCGAGCAACTGCTCGAGACGCTGAACATACCGTTGTGCCGCAACTGGCAGCAGGTCGGTGCGGCCCTCGATCAGGGCGGTCTGGCGTTCATGCCATTGGTGGACTGGGCCCCCCAGCTTCAGCGAATGATCGACCTGCGCAACACTCTGGGCCTGCGCTCGCCGATCCATTCCCTGGCGCGGATTCTCAACCCACTGGGCGCCCGTTGTGGCCTGCAAAGCATTTTCCACCCCGGCTACCAGGCGGTGCATCGCGATGCCAGCGGTCTGCTCGGGGACATGGCAATCGTCGTCAAGGGCGATGGCGGCGAGATTGAGATCAACCCGGACGCCGACAGTCACCTGTATGGCACCACCGGCGGCGAAAGCTGGGATGAAGAATGGCCGCAGCTGTCGAGCCAGCGCCACGTCAAACCGGCGAGCCTGGACCCGGAGCACTTGAAAGCCGTATGGCGTGGCGACGTGGTCGACAGCTACCCGCAAATGGCGCTGATCTCGACCATGGCCCTGGCCTTGCGCGGCCTCGGCCAGCCCCGCGAACAAGCCTTCGAAACCGCCCAGCAATATTGGGACGCCCGGGACCGATCGATTTAATCGATCATAACAGCCCAACCTTTGCGCTTTTTGTTCGAACCTATGCGCATAGACTCCTCTCCAACGCTTATAGGTTGAGGAGTCAGGCACATGGGTTTGTTAGTCGAAGGTCGCTGGCAGGATCAGTGGTACCAAAGCAGCAAGGATGGCGCGTTCCAGCGTGAACAGGCGCAGCGTCGCAACTGGCTGACCGCCGATGGCAAGCCAGGCCCGAGCGGCGTCGGTGGTTTTGCCGCCGAGGCCGGTCGCTATCACCTCTATGTGTCCCTCGCCTGCCCGTGGGCCCACCGCACGCTGATCCTGCGCAAACTCAAAGGCCTTGAAAGCCTGATCGACGTGTCGGTGGTCAGCTGGTTGATGCTGGAAAACGGCTGGACCTTCGATAAAAACCTCGGATCGACCGGCGACAAGCTCGATCATTTCAATTTCATGCACCAGCGCTACACCGCCGATACCGCCGACTACACCGGCCGCGTCACCGTGCCGGTGTTGTGGGATAAACAGACCAACCGCATCGTCAGCAATGAATCGGCGGAGATCATCCGCATGTTCAACAGTGCGTTCGATGACTTGACCGGCAATGACCTGGATTTCTACCCGGCACCGCTGCGCAGCGAAATCGACGCCCTGAACGAGCGGATTTATCCAGCAGTGAACAACGGCGTCTATCGCGCCGGGTTTGCCACCTCGCAGCAGGCTTATGAAGAGGCGTTCGATGAGTTGTTTGCCGAGCTGGATCGGCTGGAGCAACTGCTGGGCGCGAACCGTTACCTGACGGGTGAATACCTGACCGAAGCGGATATTCGCCTGTTCACCACGCTGATTCGTTTTGATGCGGTGTATCACGGCCACTTCAAATGCAATCTGCGGCGGATTGCCGATTATCCGAACCTGTCGAACTGGCTACGGGAGATTTATCAGTGGCCCGGGATTGCCGAGACGGTGGATTTCACCCACATCAAGAACCACTACTATGGCAGCCACAAGACCATCAATCCGACCGGGATTGTGCCGAAAGGGCCGGCGCAGGATTTTACCGCGGCCCATGATCGGGGGCGGTTGAGCGGGAAAGGGGTTTGGCGCAAGGCCTGATGTTAATCGTTCCCACGCTCTGCGTGGGAACGATCACAACGGGGGCAAGCCCCCTCGCCACAGGTCAGACCTGCGCCTGAGCCCCTTCGAACCACGCCAGTTTCTCGCGCAGTTGCACCACTTCCCCAACGATCACCAGTGTTGGCGCATGCACTTCATGCTCCGCCACCAGCCGTGGCAGGTCGGCCAGGGTGCCGGTAAATACCCGCTGATTGACCGTGGTGCCCTGCTGGATCAACGCCGCCGGGGTATCAGCCGCGCGACCGTGCTTGATCAACTGCTCGCAGATGATCGGCAAGCCCACCAGCCCCATGTAAAACACCAGGGTTTGCGCCGGCGCGACCAGGTCGGCCCACGGCAAATCGGTGGAACCGTCCTTGAGGTGCCCGGTGACAAACCGCACTGACTGCGCGTAATCGCGGTGAGTCAGCGGAATCCCGGCATACGCCGCGCAACCGCTGGCAGCGGTAATGCCCGGCACGACCTGGAACGGGATGCCATGGGCCGCCAGTTCTTCGATCTCTTCGCCGCCACGCCCGAAAATGAACGGATCGCCACCCTTCAAGCGCACCACGCGCTTGCCGGACTTGGCCAGATCCACCAGATGCTGGTTGATCTGTTCCTGAGGCACGGCGTGATCGGCGCGGCGCTTGCCGACGTAGACCCGCTCGGCATCACGACGGCACAAATCCAGAATCGCCGGCGCCACCAGACGGTCATACAGCACCACGTCGGCTTGCTGCATCAGGCGCAAGGCACGGAAGGTCAACAGGTCGGGATCACCCGGCCCGGCGCCCACCAGATAAACCTCGCCGGTGGCGACAGGCGCCTCGCCATTGATTTTCGCCAGCATCAAGCGCTCGGCCTCGGCGCCCTGCCCGGCCAGTTGTCGGTCGGCAATCGGTCCCTGGAACACATCCTCCCAGAACGCCCGACGCTGCTGCACATCCGGAAACAGGCCTTTGACCTGGTTGCGGAAACGCGCCGCCAGACCGGCCAGTTGACCGTAAGTGGAAGGAATCCAGGTTTCCAGCTTGGCGCGAATCAACCGCGCCAGCACCGGTGCATCACCGCCACTGGACACGGCAATGATCAGCGGCGAACGGTCGACGATCGCCGGGAAGATCACGCTGCACAGGGCCGGCGCGTCCACCACGTTGACCGGCACGCAACGCCGATGTGCATCGGCGGAGACTTGCGCGTTCAGCGGTTCATCGTCGGTGGCGGCGATGATCAGCCCGCAACCGTCCAGATCCGCCTCGACGTAGCCACGCACCAGGCACTCGCCGCCGCTGCCAGCTACCAGCTCACGCAACTGCGGTTCGATTTCAGGCGCGACCACACGCAGCAGCGCACCGGCTTCGGCCAGCAGGCGGGATTTGCGCAAGGCAATCTCCCCCCCGCCGACGACCAACACACGACTGCCGCGAAGGTTATGGAACAGCGGCAGATAGTCCATTTAGCCGATGACCTCAAGGCCACCCATGTACGGCTTGAGCACTTCAGGGACACGGATCGAACCGTCGGCCTGCTGATAGTTCTCGAGTACCGCCACCAGGGTACGACCGACCGCCAGGCCGGAACCGTTCAGGGTGTGCACCAGCTCAGGCTTGCCTGTTTCCGGGTTGCGGAAACGCGCTTGCATACGGCGGGCCTGGAAGTCGCCACAGTTGGAGCACGACGAAATCTCGCGATACTTGTCCTGGCTCGGAATCCACACTTCCAGGTCGTAGGTCTTGACCGCGCTGAAGCCCATGTCGCCGGTGCACAGCGCCAGGGTGCGGTATGGCAGCTCCAGCAGTTGCAGGACTTTCTCGGCGTTGGCGGTCAGGTTTTCCAGCGCTTGCATCGAGGTCGACGGCTCAACGATCTGGACCATCTCGACCTTGTCGAACTGGTGCTGACGGATCATCCCGCGAGTGTCGCGACCCGACGCGCCAGCCTCGCTGCGGAAGCACGGCGTGTGTGCCACGAACTTGATCGGCAGCAGTTTCGAATCGACGATTTCGCCAGCCACAATGTTGGTCAGCGACACCTCAGCGGTCGGAATCAGGTACAGATCGGCTTCGCCGTCGCGGCTGATCTTGAACAGGTCTTCTTCGAATTTCGGCAACTGACCGGTGCCCTGCAGGGCCGGCGCTTGTACCAGATAAGGCGTGTAAGCTTCTTCGTAACCGTGTTCGTTGATGTGCAGGTTGATCATGAACTGCGCCAGTGCACGGTGCAGGCGAGCAATCGGGCCGCGCAGCAGGGCGAAACGGGCGCCGGACAGTTTGGCGGCGGTTTCGAAATCCAGCCAGCCGAACTTCTCACCCAGGGCCACGTGGTCCTGAACCGGGAAGTCGAACGCCTTCGGCGTGCCCCAACGGCGCACTTCAACGTTACCTTCTTCATCATCGCCGACCGGCACCGATTCGTGCGGCAGGTTCGGAATGCCCAGCAGGATCGAATCCAGCTCGGTCTGGATCGCGTCCAGCTCGACTTTACCGGCGCTCAACTCGCCCGCCATGCGCTCGACATCCGCCATCAGCGGCGCGATGTCTTCGCCGCGCTGCTTGGCCTGGCCGATGGATTTGGAGCGCGCGTTACGTTCAGCCTGCAGAGCTTCGGTGCGGGTCTGGACGGTCTTGCGCTGTTCTTCCAGCGCTTCGATGCGCGCAACATCCAGGGCAAAGCCACGGGATGCCAGGCGGTCCGCTACGTCCTGAAGGTTGCTACGTAACAGTTTGGAATCGAGCATGTCGGTTTCTCGTTATCAAAGTTTGGTCAAGGACAGGCCAGCCCAGGTGGCGAGCAGCCCGCCGAATACGCTGATGGCCGCATAGCCCAAGGCCAGCGGCACTTGCCCGGTTTCCAGCAGGCGCACCGTATCCAGTGAAAAGGATGAAAAAGTCGTCAGCCCCCCGAGGAAGCCAACGATCAACCCGGCGCGTACCGCAAACGATACCTCCGGGCGAATCAAAAACAGGCCGTATAGAACGCCGATCAGCAAACAGCCCACGATATTAACGGCCAGCGTCGCGGTATAGAAGTGCCGCGGCCAATTCGCGTTGATCCAGTTACCGGTGGCGAAGCGCAACAGCGTGCCGGCGACACCACCGACAGAAACCGCAACAATCAAGGGAATCACTATTTTCTCCGCTGTCGGGGGCTTAGACGGTCAAGCTGCGCGAGGTGGTTGAGCTTTTCGCCGATCTTCAGCTCCAGGCCGCGGGGCACGGGTTGATAGAACCGTTGAGGCTCCAACTCGTCCGGGAAGTAATCTTCGCCAGCGGCGTAGGCATCCGGTTCATCGTGGGCGTAACGATACTCATCGCCATAGCCCAATTGCTTCATCAACTTGGTCGGCGCATTGCGCAGGTGCAGCGGCACCTCCAGCGAACCGTGTTCGGTAGCGCTGCGCATCGCGGCCTTGAAGCCCATGTACACCGCGTTGCTTTTTGGCGCGCAAGCCAGATAGGTAATGGCCTGGGCCACCGCCAATTCGCCTTCGGGGCTGCCGAGGCGCTCCTGCACTTCCCACGCCGCCAGGCACAGGCTCAGGGCGCGGGGGTCGGCGTTGCCGATGTCTTCGCTGGCCATGCGCACCACGCGTCGGGCCAGGTACAGCGGGTCGCAGCCGCCGTCGATCATTCGCGCGAACCAGTACAGCGCGCCATCAGGGTTGGAACCGCGTACCGATTTATGCAGCGCGGATATCTGGTCGTAGAAGGCTTCGCCGCCCTTGTCGAAACGCCGCCGGGTGTCGCCGAGCAGGCTTTGCAGCAGGTCGATGCCGATTTCGCTGTGGTCTTCGGCCAGGTCCGAGGCATTTTCCAACAGGTTGAGCAGACGCCGGCCATCGCCATCGGCGGCGGACAGCAGCATCTGGAAGCCCTCGTCGCTGAGGGTCAGTTGCCGCTTGCCCAGCCCACGCTCTTCGGTCAGCGCGCGATGCACCAGCTTGCGCAGGGCGGCTTCGTCGAGGCTTTTGAGCACATAGACACGCGCCCGGGACAGCAGCGCGTTGTTGAGTTCGAACGAGGGGTTTTCCGTGGTCGCGCCGATGAAAATCAGCGTGCCGTCTTCAACGTATGGCAGGAACGCATCCTGCTGGGACTTGTTGAAGCGATGCACTTCGTCGACGAACAGGATGGTGCGTTTACCGTACTGCCCGGCCTGCTGCTTGGCGACTTCCACCGCCTGACGAATCTCTTTGACCCCGGCCAGCACCGCCGAAACCGTTTCGAAGTGCGCATCCGAGACTTCCGCCAGCAGCCGCGCCAGGGTGGTTTTACCCACGCCCGGTGGCCCCCAGAAAATCATCGAGTGCAGGGCACCCTGCTCCAGGGCTTCGCGCAAAGGTTTGCCGCGAGCGAGCACGTGTTCCTGACCGACGTACTCGTCCAGATTGGCCGCACGCAAACGGGCGGCCAAGGGCTGAGCAATCGGGGCACTGCGAAACAGGTCCATCACGTACTTTTAAAACCTCGAGTCAATTCTCAAGTTTGGCGAACACCCTGTGACAAGAGCAGCCCCCTCGCCACACAAGCCCGCTTCTACAGGTTTACTCCTGGATCACATCGGCACCCTTGGGGATGTCGAACTTGAACTTGGAGGCCGGGATCGGCTCGTTGGCCTTCACGCCGGTGAACAGGATGTTGGTGCGCTGGCCGACGCTGTCGATCATCTGCATATCATTGACCAGACCATTGCGGAACGACAGGCGCAGGCTGTCGAACAAGGTGTCCTTGGTTTTCGGCTTCAGGGTGAAGTCGATCACGCCGCCGGCTTCCTTGGCGCTGATGTCAAAGCTCTGGCTGATCTTGGACACGTCACCGGACAGCAACAACGCCGGGGTCTGGGTCAGACGCTGATCAAGAGTCTTGATGGTGGCCTGTTCCAGATCCGGGTCCCACAGGGTCACTTTCTTACCGTCCGAGACCATGGTTTGCTCGGCCGGCGCGTTGGTGTGCCAGTAGAACAGGCCCGGGCGCTGCAAGGACATTTCACCTGCAGTTTCTTGTAACTGGGTGCCGCTGCCATCGAGGGTCAGCTGGGAGAAGCGCGCGGTCAGGGTCTGGGATTTTTCCAGCAGTTGAGTCAGACGCGCCACGTCCTTGTCGTCGGCGTGGGCCGAGAGCGTGGTCAGAGCCAGTACCGGCAGCAACAGCATGCGGATAAGACGCATGGGAGTCCTCATAAACATTCGTGGGAGTGCGGGCGGCGTCTCAAGACGCCGCCCCTTTCAATACCGGATCAGTCGCGCACCGGGCCAGGGGCCAGGACTTCACGCGAGCCGTTGGTGTTCATGGACGTCACGACCCCGGCCATTTCCATGGCTTCGATCATGCGCGCCGCGCGGTTGTAGCCGATTTTCAGCTTGCGCTGAACCGCGGAGATGGACGCACGGCGGCTTTCCAGGACGAACTGCACCGCTTCGTCGTAGAGCGCATCGGTTTCGGCATCATCGTCACCACCACCGCCGCCGTTTTCAAAGCCGCTACCGGCTTCTTCGACACCGGCCAGGATGTCATCGTTGTATTCCGGCGCGCCGCGCAGTTTCCAGGCTTCAACCACCCGGTGCACCTCGTCATCGGACACGAATGCGCCGTGAACACGAATCGGCAGGCTGGTGCCCGGCGGCATGTACAACATATCACCGTGGCCCAGCAGTTGTTCGGCGCCGCCCTGGTCGATGATGGTCCGCGAATCGATCTTGCTCGATACCTGGAACGCCATACGGGTCGGGATGTTCGCCTTGATCAGACCGGTGATCACATCCACCGACGGACGCTGGGTCGCGAGGATCAAGTGGATACCCGCCGCACGCGCCTTCTGCGCGATACGCGCGATCAGCTCTTCAACCTTCTTGCCGACGATCATCATCATGTCGGCGAATTCGTCGACCACCACGACGATGGTCGGCAGCTTCTGCAGCAGCGGTGCCTCATCGTGGATGCTTTCGCGCTTGTACAGCGGATCGCTCAACGGCTCGCCGGCGTCCTGGGCTTCCTTGACCTTGGCATTGAAGCCCGACAGGTTACGCACGCCCATCTTCGCCATCAGTTTGTAGCGCCGTTCCATCTCGGCGACGCTCCAGCGCAAGGCGTTGGCGGCGTCCTTCATGTCGGTGACCACAGGGCACAGCAAGTGCGGGATGCCTTCGTAGATCGACAGCTCAAGCATTTTCGGGTCGATCATGATCAGCTTGGCGTCTTCTGGGCCAGACTTGAACAGAATCGACAGGATCATCGCGTTCACACCCACCGACTTACCGGAACCGGTCGTACCGGCCACCAGCAAGTGGGGCATTTTCGCCAAGTCAGTGATGACCGGTTTGCCGCCGATGTCGTGACCCAGGGCCAAGGTGACCGGAGACTTGAAGTTATCGTACTCGGGGGTCGACAAGACCTCGGAGAACCGCACGATCTGCCGGTCTTCGTTAGGGATCTCGATACCGACCGTGGTCTTGCCCGGAATCACTTCCACCACGCGCACGCTGGTCACGGCCAGGGAACGGGCCAGGTCTTTCGCCAGGTTGGCGATACGGCTGACTTTCACCCCGGCGGCAGGCTGGATTTCGTAACGGGTAATGACCGGACCCGGGTGAATCGAATCCACCGAGACTTCGACGCCGAATTCCTTGAGCTTGATCTCCAGCAAGTGGCCGACGGCCGCCAGGGATTCAGGCGAATAATTGAGTTGTTTCTTTTCCGCCGGGTCGAGAATCGAAATCGGCGGCAAGGTGCCTTCCACGGCGCTGTCGACGAACAACGGCGCCTGTTTCTCTTTTTCCACGCGCTTGCTCGGAGCGGCCGGCTTCGGCGGTGCGGGAGCAATCACCGGCGGCACCTGCTTTTCACGCTCGGACATGTGCTTGCTCAGGGCCTGCTCGCGCTCGATCAGGCGCTCCTTGACTTTGGCCTGCTCACGTTTATCGGTGACCGTCGGCGCAACCACGTCATGCACGCGATCGTCGACCTCACGCAGCTGGGCGACCAGTTGCTTGCGTTCGGTACGGGCTGCCCACCAGCGATTGGCCGCGCCCTGAAACAATTCGAACAAATCGAGGGTGATCTTGCCGGTGACGTCCATCACCTTGAACCACGACAGATCGGTGAATACCGTCAGGCCGAACAGGAACAGCGCAATGAACAACAGCGTGCTGCCCTGAATGTTCAGCGCATTCTTCGCCAGGTCGCCGAGGCTTTCACCCAAAGCGCCGCCGGCGCCGGCCGGCAGACCGGTCGCCGCATGGAAATGGATATGGGCCAGCGCCGCGCCCGACAGCACCAGAAACACCAGGCCGATCAGGCGCCAGGAAAACAGCCAGCCGCTCCACTGCCATGGCTCGTGGCGCTGACGGAAGATCTGATAGGCCTTGATCGCCAGCAATAGCGGGAAAATGTAGGCGAAGTAACCCAGGACCATGAACAGGATGTCGGCGCTGTAAGAACCGGCAGGCCCGCCGAAGTTCTGTACATCGTCGATCTTGCTGTTATGGCTCCAGCCCGGATCGTCCTTGCCATAGGTCAACAAGGCCATCATCAGGAACAGGCACAAGGCGCCGATGGCGATCAATGCACCTTCCTTGAGCCGGTAGTGCAATTGCTGGCGCCAGAGCGGAACGACTGTTTTAGGTGCTGCGGTGGATTTCTTCAAAACGCTTCTTTTCCTGCGCCCTTGGCGCGTCCATCTGTTGAATGACTATAAAAACTGCCCAATCCAGGCAGGTAAAAAAGTTAACAGTCCCAACCGGGACTACTTTTAACACTGTGCCCCGGCTTTTCGAAATACGGCACGCAGCGCTTTTTTGATACAAACACTGTTACAAGCGGGCATTGTACGGGTTTGTTCGCCCAATGCCATGCTTGAGACCCTTGGCTCCAGCATAGCCAACAGCACAATACGCGCAGTCCAATTTGAGCATGCATTCTCTTTTGTGACAAAGGCTTATGAGGTGTTTTTATGAGTGAAGCGAAGCATTCCCGCCTGATCATTCTGGGTTCCGGCCCTGCCGGTTACAGCGCAGCCGTTTATGCCGCTCGCGCCAACCTCAAACCCGTTGTCATTACCGGCATACAGGCCGGTGGCCAGCTGACCACTACCGTCGAAGTCGACAACTGGCCCGGCGACGTCGAAGGCCTGACTGGCCCGGTGCTGATGGAACGCATGCAGAAACACGCCGAACGCTTCGACACCGAGATCGTTTACGACCACATCCATACCGCCAAGTTGCAACAGCGCCCGTTCGAGCTCATCGGCGACAGCGGCACCTACACCTGCGATGCGCTGATTATCGCCACCGGCGCTTCGGCCCAATACCTGGGGCTGCCATCGGAAGAAGCCTTTGCCGGCAAAGGGGTTTCGGCCTGCGCCACCTGCGATGGTTTCTTCTATCGCAACCAGGTGGTCGCAGTGGTCGGCGGCGGCAACACCGCGGTGGAAGAAGCCCTGTACCTGTCGAACATCGCCAAGGAGGTTCATCTGATTCACCGTCGCGACAAACTGCGTTCGGAGAAGATCCTGCAGGACAAGCTCTTCGAAAAAGCCGCCAACGGCAATATCCGCCTGCACTGGAACCAGAACCTGGACGAAATACTCGGTGACGCCAGCGGCGTGACCGGCGCCCGCCTGCGTCACAGCCATACCGGCGAAACCGCTGAACTGTCGCTGGCCGGCGTGTTCATCGCCATCGGCCACAAACCCAACACCGACCTGTTCCAGGGCCAGCTGCAGATGCGCAACGGCTACCTGCTGGTCAAGGGCGGCAGCGAAGGCGACGCCACCGCCACCGCCATCCAGGGTGTATTCGCCGCCGGCGACGTGGCCGACCACGTTTACCGCCAGGCAGTGACCTCTGCCGGAGCCGGTTGCATGGCTGCGCTGGATGCCGAGAAGTATCTCGATGACATTCCCGGCGTTTGACGGTTAACCTTCTATCTGGCGGGTTTATCGCCCGCCACCGCCCTCCCCTTCTGCAAGCCCGGATGCCATGCTGACTTGGTTACAACGCAATACCCTGACTTTTCCGCCGCTGGAAAAAGCCATGCGCGACCCCAACGGACTGCTGGCCGCGGGCGGCGATCTGTCCGCCGACCGTCTGATTCAGGCGTATCGCCATGGCTGCTTTCCGTGGTTCTCGGAAGGCCAACCGATTCTCTGGTGGTCACCGGATCCGCGCACGGTGCTGTTTCCCGACGAACTGCATGTCTCCCGCAGCCTGAATAAACTGCTGCGCCAACAACGCTATCAAGTGACCTTCGATCGGGATTTTGCCGCGGTCATCAGCGCCTGCGCCGCGCCGCGCGAGTACGCCGATGGCACCTGGATCACCCAAGCGATGCAGGACGCCTACGTCGAACTGCACAGGCGCGGCTACGCCCATTCGGTGGAGGTCTGGGACGATGGCGTGCTGGTCGGCGGGCTCTACGGCCTGGCCATGGGACAGCTGTTTTTCGGTGAGTCGATGTTCAGCCGCGCCGACAACGCCTCCAAATATGGCTTTGCCACGCTGGTGCGACATCTGAAAGACTCAGGTTTTGTGCTGATCGATTGCCAGATGCCTACCGATCATCTGCATAGCCTGGGCGCCCGAGCGATTCCCCGCACCGAGTTTGCCGGCTACCTTGCCCGGCACCTGGATCAACCCGGTCGTGCCACCTGGGTTTGCTGAGCGACATTGGCCCGTGTGGCTTACACTTAATGCGGGGAGACGAATTGAGAAAGTCCCCTTATCAAAAGTTTATCCCGAGGGTTGATCATGACCGAGTTGGCGCGTTTGAAGTTCTATGCCACTCAGCCCCACTCTTGCAGTTATCTGCCCGAGGAGCAGGCCACTACGCTGTTCCTCGATCCCAGTCAGCCCATGGATGTGCATGTCTACGCAGATCTGTCGGAAATGGGCTTTCGTCGCAGTGGTGATCATCTCTACCGGCCCCATTGCCAGAATTGCAATGCGTGCGTACCGGCGCGTATTCCTGTGGCGCAATTTACCCCCAACCGTCAGCAGAAACGCATTCTCAAACGCAATGCCGACTTGCAGGTACGCCCGGCCCGACCAACGTTCAGCGAGGAGTATTTCGACCTCTACCAGCGCTACATCGAACAACGCCACGCCGACGGCGATATGTATCCGCCGAGTCGCGATCAGTTCTCGACCTTCCTGGTGCGTGACCTGCCGTTCTCCCGCTTCTACGAATTTCGTCTCGAAGGCCGACTGGTGGCGGTGGCCGTCACCGACTTGCTGCCCAATGGCCTGTCAGCGGTGTACACCTTCTACGAGCCCGGCGAGGAGCGTCGCAGCCTGGGGCGTTACGCGATTCTCTGGCAGATTGCCGAAGCCGGGCGCCTGGGGCTGGAAGCGGTCTATCTCGGCTACTGGATCAAAAACTGCAAAAAAATGAGCTACAAGACCCAATATCGCCCTATCGAACTGCTGATTAATCAACGTTGGGTCATCCTGAACTAGAACCCCTTGGCTTAAACCCCACTTTTCGGGCACAATGCACGCCGCTTTTGCCTGGCGCAGTTGCACCGGGCCATTCATTGGACACCGAGGGCTTTACTGCATGTCGAAAGAAGACAGCTTCGAAATGGAAGGCACTGTCGTCGACACCCTGCCCAACACCATGTTTCGTGTGGAGTTGGAAAATGGGCACGTCGTAACCGCGCATATCTCCGGCAAGATGCGCAAGAACTACATTCGTATTCTTACCGGCGACAAAGTGCGCGTCGAGCTGACGCCCTATGACTTGAGCAAAGGGCGCATCACCTACCGCGCTCGCTAATCAAGTCAATACAAAACGCCCGGCTATGCCGGGCGTTTTTGTGTGCGGATCGTTCCCATCGTTCCCACGCTCTGCGCGGGAACGATCATGGCAGACAGCAAAAAGGCGCCTTTCGGCGCCTTTTGGCTTTGTTGCGGTTAACGTCAGGCCATTTCAGCCGTGGTCTCGAACTCGAAGGTCAGCTCGCCATCCTTGATGTCGATGTGCACCACACCGCCATGTTCGGCCAGTTCGCCAAAGAGAATCTCCTCCGCCAGCGGACGCTTGATCTTGTCCTGAATCAAGCGCGCCATTGGTCGAGCACCCATGGTCACGTCGTAACCACCGGCCGCCAGCCAGCTGCGAGCAGCGTCGGTGACTTCCAGCAGCACACGCTTGTCTTCCAGCTGCGCCTGAAGCTCGGTAAGGAACTTGTCCACCACGCTTTTGATGACCTCATGGCTGAGGCGACCAAACTGGATAATGGTGTCCAGACGGTTGCGGAATTCCGGCGTGAAGCTCTTCTTGATCACTTCCATCGCATCGGACGAGTGGTCCTGATAGGTGAAACCGATCGAAGCACGCGCTGCAGTCTCGGCACCGGCGTTGGTCGTCATGATGACGATCACGTTACGGAAATCTGCCTTGCGCCCGTTGTTATCGGTCAGCGTACCGTGGTCCATGACCTGCAACAGCAGGTTGAAGACTTCCGGATGCGCCTTCTCGATTTCATCGAGCAACAATACGCAGTGAGGCTGCTTGGTGATGGCTTCGGTCAGCAGACCGCCCTGGTCGAACCCGACATAGCCTGGAGGCGCACCGATCAGCCGCGATACGGTGTGGCGCTCCATGTACTCGGACATGTCGAAGCGAACCAGCTCGACCCCCAACGCCTTGGCCAGCTGCCGCGCAGCTTCGGTTTTACCGACGCCGGTCGGGCCCGCGAACAGGAACGAACCGACGGGCTTGTCAGGCGACTTGAGGCCGGCACGGGACAGCTTGATCGCGGTCGACAGTGAGTCGATCGCCGCATCCTGGCCGAATACCGTGAGCTTCAGGTCACGCTCAAGGTTACGCAGCAACTCTTTGTCGGAACTGGTGACGTGTTTTGGCGGAATTCGCGCGATTTTCGCAACGATATCCTCGACCTGAGGCACTTCGATGCGTTTCACGCGCTTCTCGACTGGCTGCAGACGCTGATAGGCGCCCGCCTCGTCGATGACGTCGATGGCCTTGTCCGGCATGTGCCGATCATTGATGTAACGCGAGGCCAGTTCAGCAGCGGCGCGCAGGGCTTCATCACTGTATTCAATGTTGTGATGGAGCTCGAAACGCCCTTTCAGGCCACGCAGGATGCCAATGGTGTCTTCCACCGAAGGCTCCGACACATCGACCTTCTGGAAGCGCCGGGCCAAGGCACGGTCCTTCTCGAAGATCCCGCGGAATTCCTGGAACGTGGTCGAACCGATGCAACGGATATCGCCCGACGACAGCAACGGCTTGAGCAGGTTCGAGGCATCCATGACGCCACCGGACGCAGCGCCCGCACCGATGATGGTGTGAATCTCGTCGATGAACAGGATCGCCTGCGGACGTTTTTTCAGCTCATTGAGCAACGCCTTGAAGCGCTTCTCGAAATCGCCGCGGTATTTGGTTCCGGCCAGCAAGGCCCCCAGATCGAGGGAATACACCACGCTGTTGGCCAGCAGGTCCGGCACCTGGTTATCGACAATGCGTTTGGCCAGGCCTTCGGCAATCGCGGTTTTACCCACGCCCGCCTCGCCCACCAGCAGCGGATTGTTTTTGCGACGACGCGCCAGGATCTGCGCGACGCGCTCGACTTCGAGCTCACGGCCTACCAACGGATCGATACGACCCTGGCGCGCAAGTTCGTTGAGGTTGCTGGCATAAGCATCCAGAGGATTGCCTGAAGAAGAAGACTCACCGCCCTCGTCGTCCTGCATATCTTGTTCACCTTCAGAGTGATCGCCATGCCCCGGCACTTTGGAAATGCCATGGGCGATGTAGTTGACGACATCGATGCGCGCAACGCTCTGCTGTTTCAGCAGAAACACTGCCTGACTCTCTTGCTCACTGAAGATCGCGACCAGCACGTTGGCGCCAGTCACTTCGCGTTTGCCCGAGCTCTGTACGTGAAAGACAGCACGTTGCAGTACACGCTGGAAGCCCAGGGTTGGCTGGGTTTCACGATCCTCGTCATGCAAGGGGATCAATGGCGTGGTGGAGTCGATGAACTCCTGCAGGTCATGCTTGAGTTTGTCGAGGTTTGCGCCGCAGGCACGCAAAACGGTAGCGGCAGCCTCATTATCCAATAGGGCCAGCAGCAGGTGTTCGACGGTCATGAATTCATGACGCTTCGAACGAGCCTCCTTGAAGGCTAGATTGAGGGTGACTTCGAGCTCGCGGTTTAACATAGCTTCACCTCATACCCAAGTGGTCGGCGATTAACCGTCCTTCTCGATTTCACAGAGTAGCGGATGCTGGCTTTCCCTGGCGTACTGGTTGACCTGCATGGCCTTGGTCTCGGCGATGTCGCGGGTAAACACTCCACATACTGCCCGTCCTTCTGTATGAACGGCCAGCATGACCTTGGTCGCCAGCTCGCGATTCAGGTTAAAAAACACCTCGAGCACTTCGACGACGAAATCCATCGGTGTGTAGTCATCGTTGAACAAAACCACCTTGTACATAGGCGGCGCCTGTAAAGCAGGCTTAGCCTCCTGAACAGCAATGCCTGCGGAATCGTCGTCGTGTAAATCAGGGCGATCCTGATTGAATGTTAGTCGAATCTGGCTGATTGCATGCATGGAAAGAAAGGTTCGTCAGTTGTGCAAATACAGTGGTGGGGGCGGCCATCAGCGATTTCAACTCCGACTGCCCGGTCACCTTGACTATCGGGAAAACGGTGTTACAACCAATAGAGCCCACAGTGGGTAAAAAAGGTCCGCGGAGTCAATCTATTTACAAGATTAGACTGCGGATTAACTGGATGATACTCCAGTGATGGAGTCTGTTGCAGAGGGATATGAGTATGGCTGTCGGTAAGGTGAAATGGTTCAACAATGCCAAGGGGTTCGGTTTCATTAACACCGACGCCGGAGAAGGTCGCGACGAGGATGGCAAGGATATCGATTTCTTTGCCCACTTTTCGGCAATCAAGATGGATGGATACAAGACCCTCAAGGCCGGGCAAGCCGTATACTTTGACATTATTCAAGGCCCCAAGGGGCTGCACGCCGTCAACATTACGGACAAAGTGGCCATTGACGCAGTAGCCGCCGCAGCCGCTACCAGCAGCCACGCCAAAGCCGTGAGCTGATTCATACCACCCAAGGCATCCAGTCATAATAAAACCGCCCGACTCGATCACTCGAGCCGGGCGGTTTTATTGCAGCCGCTCTTCGCTTACATGTGCGAGATCAGCGCATCACCGAAGCCCGAAGACGACACCAGTTTGGCACCGTCCATCAGACGCTCGAAGTCGTAGGTCACGGTTTTCGCACCAATGGCGCCATTGGTGCCCTTGATGATCAGATCGGCCGCTTCGGTCCAGCCCATGTGACGCAGCATCATTTCGGCGGACAGGATCAACGAACCCGGGTTGACCTGGTCCTTGCCGGCGTACTTCGGCGCGGTACCGTGGGTGGCTTCGAACATGGCCACGGTGTCGGACAGGTTCGCACCCGGCGCAATACCGATACCGCCCACTTCTGCCGCCAGGGCATCGGAGAGGTAGTCACCATTGAGGTTCAGGGTGGCGATCACATCGTACTCGGCCGGACGCAGCAGGATCTGCTGAAGCATGGCGTCGGCGATGGCGTCCTTGACGATGACGTTCTTGCCGGTTTTCGGGTTTTTGAACTGCATCCACGGACCGCCGTCGAGCAGGGTCGCGCCGAATTCTTCGGCAGCCACTTCGTAGGCCCATTCCTTGAAGGCACCTTCGGTGAACTTCATGATGTTGCCTTTGTGCACTATAGTCAGCGAGTCGCGGTCATTGTCGACCACATACTGCAGGGCCTTGCGCGCCAGACGCTTGGTGCCTTCCAGGGAAACCGGCTTGACGCCGATACCGCAATTCTGGTCGAAACGGATCTTGGTGACGCCCATTTCTTCTTTAAGGAACTTGATGACCTTGGTCGCTTCCGGCGAACCGGCCTTCCATTCGATACCGGCATAAATGTCTTCCGAGTTTTCGCGGAAGATGGTCATGTCGACGTCGCCTGGTTTCTTGACCGGGCTCGGCACGCCTTCGAACCAGCGCACCGGACGCAGGCACACATACAGGTCGAGTTGCTGGCGCAGCGCCACGTTCAGGGAACGGATGCCACCGCCGACCGGCGTGGTCAGAGGGCCCTTGATGGAAACCACGTAGTCCTTGACCGCGTCCAGGGTTTCCTGAGGCAGCCAGGTGTCCTGATCGTAAACCTGAGTCGCTTTCTCCCCGGCGTAGACTTCCATCCAGGAAATTTTGCGCTCGCCGCCGTAGGCCTTCTTAACAGCAGCATCGACAACCTTGATCATGACCGGGCTGATATCAACGCCAATACCATCGCCTTCAATGAAGGGAATGATCGGGTTGTTAGGAACATTGAGAGAATGGTCCGCGTTGACGGTGATTTTTTCGCCGACGGCTGGAACCTGAATCTTCTTGTATCCCATGCTGAACTCCATTGTTTGGATTGAACATCTGGCTTCGTCCGAGCGTACCCCAGTTGAATCGGCGCGCAAACCCTATGTTCCGTCCATCTGCCGCGAAGCTGCACAGTTCGTGACGTACAAGCCTGAAAGTAAAGGGAAAAGCGCCAAACTCAAGCACACCATACAAGGCTACTCCCCACGCCTGCCTGCGACCTTTAGACCAATGGACGAGAATCGTTGCATATGAACCATCGGCAGATTGCCAGCTACCTATGTATAATGCCGCCGCTGACCACAGAGTCACGACGGCCGACCTCTCTGCCACTGGAAATGTAGCCGAGACTCTGGGCCCGGAAAAGCAGGATTGTTACCGCAGTCCACCCGCTTGACGCTCGACCGATGCACCCAACATCACCGCAAAGAAACCTCGACATTCGGCTCATGGATGACTTTGAACGAACGCGCTTACCCGGCGCCCCTCGAGTTTCTATGCACGCTTTAGCAAAGAAGAGAGAGTTAATCCGAATATGCCCACCCGCTCGAAGATCATCTATACCTTCACCGACGAAGCCCCAGCCCTCGCCACCTATTCACTGTTGCCTATCGTAGAGGCCTTCACCGCCTCCGCTGATATCGCCGTTGAAACCCGCGATATCTCTCTTGCAGGGCGCATCCTGGCCAGCTTCCCCGAGCAATTGGGTGACAAAGCGGTAGCCGACCACCTCGCCGAACTGGGCGACCTGGCCGTTACACCTGAAGCCAACATCATCAAGCTACCGAACATCAGCGCTTCGGTTCCGCAACTGCAGGCCGCGATCAAAGAGTTGCAAGCCCAGGGCTATGCACTGCCGGACTACCCGGAAACCGTGACCAGCGACGCCGACAAAGAAGCCAAGGCCCGCTACGACAAGATCAAGGGCAGCGCCGTAAACCCGGTTCTGCGCGAAGGCAACTCCGATCGTCGTGCACCGCTGTCGGTCAAGAACTATGCGCGCAAGCACCCGCACAAAATGGGCGCCTGGGCCAAGGACTCCAAGTCCCACGTAGCCCACATGAGCACCGGCGATTTCTACGGCAGCGAAAAAGCTGCCCTGATTGACGCCGCTGACGCCGTTAAAATCGAACTGATCGCTCAAGACGGCACCACCACCGTCCTGAAAGAAAAAACCACCGTACAAGCCGGTGAGATCCTCGATTGCGCGGTCATGAGCAAAAACGCGCTGCGCAGCTTCATCGCAGCCGAGATCGAAGACGCCAAGGCCAAAGGCGTGCTGCTGTCGGTTCACCTCAAAGCCACCATGATGAAGGTCTCCGACCCGATCATGTTCGGCCAGATCGTTGCCGAGTTCTATAAAGACGCACTGGCCAAACACGCTGACGTGCTGGCGCAGATCGGCTTCAACCTGAACAACGGCATCGGCGACCTGTACGCTCGCATCAAGGCCTTGCCTGCCGAGCAACAAGCGCAGATCGAAGCGGACATCCAGGCGGTTTATGCCGTTCGCCCATCGTTGGCCATGGTCAACTCCGACAAAGGCATCACCAACCTGCACGTGCCGAGCGATGTCATCGTCGACGCCTCGATGCCGGCCATGATCCGTGACTCCGGCAAAATGTGGGGCACCGACGGCCAGTTGCACGACACCAAAGCGGTGATCCCGGATCGCTGCTACGCCACCATCTACCAGGCGGTGATCGAAGACTGCAAGGCAAACGGCGCCTTCGATCCGACCACCATGGGCAGCGTGCCGAACGTTGGCCTGATGGCGAAAAAAGCCGAAGAGTACGGCTCGCACGACAAGACGTTCCAGATCAAGGCCAACGGCGTTGTTCGTGTCACCGACAGCAAAGGCACCCTGCTGCTGGAACAGTCGGTTGAAGCCGGCGACATCTTCCGCATGTGCCAGACCAAAGACGCGCCGATCCAGGACTGGGTCAAACTGGCCGTCAACCGTGCTCGCGCAAGCAGCACTCCAGCGATTTTCTGGCTGGACCCAATGCGCGCCCACGACGGCGTAGTGATCGAGAAAGTTCAGGCCTACCTGAAGGATCACGACACTTCCGGCCTGGACATCCGCATCATGTCGCCAGTCGACGCGATGAAGTTCACCCTGGAGCGCACTCGCTCCGGCCTCGACACCATTTCGGTGACCGGCAACGTATTGCGCGACTACCTGACTGACCTGTTCCCGATCATGGAACTGGGCACCAGCGCCAAGATGCTGTCGATCGTTCCGCTGATGAATGGCGGCGGTCTGTTCGAAACCGGCGCTGGCGGTTCGGCACCGAAGCACGTTCAACAGCTGCTGGAAGAAAACTTCCTGCGCTGGGACTCCCTGGGCGAGTTCCTGGCCCTGGCCGCCTCCCTTGAGCATCTGGGTGTGACGTACAACAACCCTAAAGCGCTGGTGCTGGCCAAGACCCTGGATCAGGCCACTGGCCAGTTCCTGGACAACAACAAGTCGCCATCGCGTAAAGTCGGCAACATCGACAACCGCGGCAGCCACTTCTACCTGGCACTGTACTGGGCTCAAGCCCTGGCCGCCCAGACCGAAGACGCTGCACTGCAAGCGCAGTTTGGCGAACTGGCCAAAACCCTGACCGCGAACGAAGCAACCATCGTTGCCGAGCTCAACGCCGTTCAGGGCAAGCCAGTGGACATCGGCGGTTACTACCACGCCAATGCCGAGCTGATCAGCAAGGCCATGCGCCCGAGCGCAACCTTCAACGCTGCGATTGCTGCGTTGGTTTAAGGTTGTAAGGGAACATCACAAACCCCGGCCATGCGCCGGGGTTTGTGCTTTCAGCGTTGACAGCATTCAAATGTGAACACCGCCCCCCACAGGGAAAGCGCTTCAAATTCAACATCGAGGACATTTCATGGATTGGCTACCCCACATCACCGTCGCCACCATCGTCGAAGACAACGGTCGCTTCCTGATGGTCGAAGAATCCAAACACGGACGAACGGTGCTCAATCAGCCCGCCGGTCATCTGGACCCGGACGAAACCCTGATCGAGGCTGCCGTACGCGAAACCCTCGAAGAAACCGGCTGGGACGTCGAGCCAACCGGCGTAATAGGCATTTACCTCTACACCGCCCCGAGCAACGGAGTGACCTATCAACGCGTCTGCTTCACCGCCAAAGCGCTGAAACACCATCCCGACTATCAATTGGACGACGGTATTGTCGGCGCAAAATGGCTGACGCGTGACGAACTGCTGCAACAGCGCGCAAACTGGCGCAGTGAGCTGATCATCCGCTGCATCGATGATTATCTGGACGGTAAACACTTCAGCCTCGAGCTGATCCGCCCTTCTCTTTAGCCTTGCAGGCTTGAGCCTGCTAGAATCGCGTCCTTTTTCAAGACACTCATTAAATCCCTATGCGTGATCCAGCCCCTTCTGCCACACAAAAGAAGCGCGTCATTGTCGGTATGTCCGGCGGCGTGGACTCTTCCGTTTCCGCTCTCCTGCTGATCGAGCAAGGCTATGAGGTGGAAGGCCTGTTCATGAAGAACTGGGAAGAAGACGACGGAACGGAATACTGCACCGCCATGGATGACCTGGCGGACGCGCAGGCCGTTTGCGACAAGATTGGCATCAAGCTGCACACCGCCAACTTCGCCGCCGAGTACTGGGACAACGTGTTCGAGCACTTCCTGGCCGAATACAAGGCCGGCCGCACGCCGAACCCGGACATCCTGTGCAACCGCGAGATCAAGTTCAAGGCGTTCCTCGACTACGCCATGATGCTCGGCGCCGACCTGATCGCCACCGGCCACTACGTGCGTCGCCGCGACATCGATGGTCGCACCGAATTGCTCAAGGGCCTGGATCCGAACAAGGACCAGAGCTACTTCCTGCACGCCGTCGGCGGCGAACAGATCGCCAAGACCCTGTTCCCGGTCGGCGAGCTGGAAAAACCCGAAGTCCGCGCGATTGCCGAGAAACACGACCTGGCCACCGCGAAGAAAAAGGACTCCACCGGAATCTGCTTCATCGGCGAACGCCGCTTCAGCGACTTCCTCAAGCAATACCTGCCGGCACAGCCCGGCGAGATCAAGACCACCGACGGTGAAGTCATCGGCCGCCACCATGGCCTGATGTATCACACCATCGGCCAGCGCCAGGGCCTGGGCATCGGCGGCCTGAAAGACGCCGGTGAAGAACCGTGGTACGTATTGATCAAGGACCTGGAACACAACGAGCTGATCGTTGGCCAGGGCAATGCCCACCCGCAGCTGTTCTCCCGCGCCCTGCTCGCCTCGGACATCTATTGGGTCAACCCGATCGACTTGACCGAGCCGCGCAGGCTGACCGCCAAAGTGCGTTATCGCCAGAGCGACCAGCCTTGCACCCTGGAGAAGACCGCCACCGGCTACCGCGCCACCTTTGATGACCCGCAACGCGCGGTCACTCCGGGCCAATCCGTGGTGTTCTACGACGGTGAAATCTGCCTCGGCGGCGGCGTGATCGAAGTGGCCGAACCCTGGACCAGCAAGGACCATTCATGAGCCCGACTCAGGAGCAACTGACGGCCCTGGGCGGCGTGTTTCTCGCCGCCGTGCTGGTCGACAAGATAGCCAAGACCGGGCAGACCAACGAAGCCGGCCTGACTTGCATGCTCGGCAGCCTGTTGATTCGCGACCCCAAGGACACTCTGGAAGTGTATGGCGGCGACGACATCAATTTGCGCGAAGGCTATCGCGCATTGATCGGCGCCCTGGAACGCGATCCCAGCACCCTTCAGCGCGAACCGCTGCGCTACGCCCTGGCGATGCTGGGACTGGAGCGCCAATTGGCCAAGCGCAATGACATGCTGGACGTGATCGGCAAACGCCTGCCGCAGATTCAGTCCCAGGTCGAACACTTTGGCCCGGCCCACGAAAACGTGATCGCCGCTTGCGGTGCGCTGTACCAGGACACCCTGAGCACCTTGCGCCAACGGATTCAGGTGCATGGCGACATGCGCAACCTGCAGCAACCGAGCAATGCCTCGAAAATCCGCGCACTGTTGCTGGCCGGGATTCGTTCGGCACGCCTGTGGCGGCAGTTGGGCGGTCATCGCTGGCAGTTGGTGATCAGCCGACGCAAGTTGCTTAAAGAGCTTTACCCGCTGATGCGCAGCAGCTGAACCGCGCCTGCAATACCGTTTTGTAGTCAGTAACGCGTAATACGCCGGTCAGTTGGCAACGGACCGGCGGATATTTTTCATGTATGATACGCGCCCCATTTCGTTGCCCGACTGTCCGAGAACACCCCATGCAGCTCTCTTCGCTCACTGCGGTTTCCCCTGTTGACGGCCGCTACGCCGGCAAAACCCAGGCCCTGCGCCCAATTTTCAGCGAATACGGCCTGATCCGTGCTCGCGTTCTGGTTGAAGTGCGCTGGCTCCAGCGCCTGGCCGCTCACCCTGCCATCAGCGAAGTGCCGGCGTTCTCCGCCGAAGCCAACGCTGTGTTGAACACCCTGGCGGAAAACTTCTCTCTGGAGCACGCCGAGCGTGTCAAAGAGATCGAGCGCACCACCAACCACGACGTCAAAGCCATTGAATACCTGCTCAAAGAGCAGGCGGCCAAGCTGCCGGAACTGGCCAAGGTCAGCGAGTTCATCCACTTTGCCTGCACCAGCGAGGACATCAACAACCTGTCCCACGCCCTGATGCTGCGTGAAGGCCGTGATGACGTGATGCTGCCGCTGATGCGCCAGACCGCCAACGCCATCCGCGAACTGGCCCTCCGTTTCGCTGAAGTGCCGATGCTGTCGCGCACCCACGGCCAACCGGCATCGCCGACCACCCTGGGCAAAGAGCTGGCGAACGTGATTTACCGCCTGGAGCGTCAAATCGCCCAAGTCGCCGCCGTTCCGCTGCTGGGCAAGATCAACGGCGCCGTCGGCAACTACAACGCTCACCTGTCGGCCTACCCTGAGATCGACTGGGAAGCCAACGCCCGCGCCTTCATCGAAGACGAGCTGGGCCTGGGCTTCAACCCGTACACCACGCAGATCGAACCGCACGACTACATCGCCGAGCTGTTCGACGCGATCGCGCGCTTCAACACCATCCTGATCGACTTCGACCGCGACATCTGGGGCTACATCTCCCTGGGTTATTTCAAACAGCGCACCATCGCTGGCGAAATCGGTTCGTCGACCATGCCGCACAAGGTCAACCCGATCGACTTCGAAAACTCCGAAGGCAACCTGGGCATCGCCAACGCACTGTTCCAGCACCTGGCGAGCAAACTGCCAATCTCCCGCTGGCAGCGCGACCTGACCGACTCCACCGTGCTGCGCAACCTCGGTGTCGGCTTCGCCCACAGCGTGATCGCGTACGAAGCCAGCCTCAAAGGCATCAGCAAACTGGAGCTCAACGAGCAAAAGATTGCCGCCGACCTGGACGCTTGCTGGGAAGTATTGGCCGAGCCGATCCAGACCGTGATGCGTCGCTACAACATCGAAAACCCGTACGAGAAGCTCAAAGAGCTGACGCGCGGCAAGGGCATCAGCCCTGAAGCACTGCAAACTTTCATCGACGGCCTGGACATGCCAGCCGCCGCCAAGGCTGAGCTGAAACTGCTCACCCCGGCCAACTACATCGGCAACGCTGTAGCACAAGCCAAACGCATCTGATCGACCGCTCTACCCGTTTGAGACGCCCGGCGCCGCCGGGCGTTTTTATTCCCGTCTGAAAAGTGCATTTTTTCAATAGGTTACACATGAATCCTGACATTCCTCTTCAACTTCTGGGCGGCATCACGGCACGGGAATTCCTGCGCGACTACTGGCAGAAAAAACCCCTGCTGATCCGTCAGGCGATTCCTGATTTCGAAAGCCCGATCGACGCCGACGAACTGGCCGGCCTGGCGCTGGAAGAAGAAGTCGAATCGCGCCTGGTGATCGAGCACGGTGAGCGCCCTTGGGAATTGCGCCGCGGCCCGTTCGCCGAAGACGAATTCAGCAAACTGCCGGAACGCGAATGGACCCTGCTGGTGCAAGCCGTCGACCAATTCGTGCCGGAAGTCGCCGAACTGCTGGAAAACTTCCGCTTCCTGCCGAGCTGGCGCGTCGACGACGTGATGATCAGCTTCGCCGCCCCAGGTGGCAGCGTCGGCCCGCACTTCGATAACTACGACGTGTTCCTGCTGCAAGGCCACGGCAAGCGCAACTGGAAAATCGGCCAGATGTGCGACACCGAGAGCCCGCTGCTGCAGCACGCGGACCTGCGCATCCTCGCCGAATTCGAAGCCACCGATGAGTGGGTACTGGAACCGGGCGACATGCTCTACCTGCCGCCGCGCCTGGCTCACTGTGGCGTGGCTGTCGACGACTGTATGACCTACTCAGTCGGTTTCCGCGCCCCGAGCGCCGCTGAAGTGCTGACCCACTTCACCGACTTCCTCAGCCAGTTCCTGTCGGACGAAGAGCGCTACACCGACGCCGACGCCCTGCCGGCGGTCGATCCTCATCAGATCCAGCACGATGCCCTTGATCGCCTCAAAAGCCTGCTGGCCGAGCACATGAGCGACGAGCGCCTGCTGCTGACCTGGTTCGGCCAGTTCATGACCGAGCCGCGCTACCCGGAACTGGTGGTCGGCCCGGAAGAAGTCGAAGAGCAAGACTTCCTCAGCGCTCTCGAAGAAGGTGCCGTGCTGATCCGCAACCCGAGTGCGCGTCTGGCCTGGTCGGAAGTCGACGACGACCTGCTGCTGTTCGCCAGCGGCCAGAGCCGCTACCTGCCGGGCAAGCTGCGCGAGCTGTTGAAAATGATCTGCGCCGCCGACGCCCTGCATGTCGATAACCTCGGCTCATGGCTGAGCGACGAAGACGGCCGTGGCCTGCTGTGTGAACTGGTCAAGCAGGGCAGCCTGGGGTTTGCCGATGAATAAGATTCACGTACGTGTCGCAGACTGGCAAAAGGACAACGCCGAGATCCGGCGCATTCGTGAGGCAGTATTCGTCGCCGAGCAATCCGTTCCTCCTGAACTGGAATGGGATGCCGATGACGCCACGGCGGTGCATTTCCTGGCCTTCGAAGGCGACTTTCCGATCGGCACCGCCCGCCTGTTGCCCGATGGCCACATCGGCCGGGTATCGGTGCTCAAAGACTGGCGCGGCATGAAGGTTGGCGATGCGCTGATGCAAGCGGTGATCGGTGAAGCCGAGAAGCGCGGACTGAAGCAGCAGATGCTGAGCGCGCAAGTGCAAGCCACGGCGTTCTATGAGCGCCTGGGCTTCAGCATGGTCAGTGAGGAATTCCTGGAAGCCGGGATTCCGCATGTGGACATGGTGCGTCACTCGACTTGATTCCCTGTGGCGAGGGGGCTTGCCCCCGTTGGGCTGCGCAGCAGCCCTGATAATTTTGGGGCCGCTTCGCGCCCCAGCGGGAGCAAGCTCCCTCGCCACAAAAGCCATCAAGAACTCCACAAAACGCCCCGCCATTCTCGGATGCCGGGGCGTTTTGCTGTCTGTGATTCAACTCGCACCACGCCGGGCCGACAAACTGGCAATATCAAACCTTTGATTTGCGGAGAAACGGACATGTCCCTACGCACCCTGCTCACCACGCTGCTGCTGACCTGCAGTTTTTCGGTCATGGCCGCCACCGAGATCGTGCCCCTGAATTACCGCACCAGCGCCGACCTGCTGCCAGTAGCGCAGAACTTCATCGGCAAGGACGGCAAGGTCAGCGCCTACGGCAACCAGCTGATCGTCAACGCCGAGCCCGACAAGATCGATGAACTCAAGACCTTCCTCGCGCAACTCGACACCGCCCCCAAACGCTTACTGATCACCGTCGACACCAACGAAAACAACTTTCAGGGCGATCAGGGCTACTCGGTCAACGGTGCCGCACCGAATCAAACCCGCATCATCAATCGCAGCACCGACAGCCGTGAAGGCGGTATCCAGCAGATTCAGGCCAGCGAAGGCGCACCGGCGCTAATCCAGGTCGGCCAAAGCGTGCCGCTCACCAGCACTCAGACTGACGGCTATGGCGACCTGCGCAGCCAGACCGAATACCGCAATGTCACCCAGGGTTTCTACGTCACCGCCAGCGTCACCGGCAACATCGTTCACCTGGCTATCAGCACCAACCGTGACCGGATGAGCCAGGAACGTCCCGATGTAGTGAACGTGCAAAGTACCGACACAACTGTCAGCGGTCGACTGGGCGAGTGGATCACCCTGGCCGGCGTGAATCGTCAGACTCAGGCCGACAAACAGGGCCTGACCCGCAGCTACTCGACTCAGGGCCGGGATGACATGACTTTACGGGTGAAAGTCGACACCTTGGACTAAAGCACCAAAAACTGACTGATTAGTCGTATTAGACCAAAGATGTAGTGCTTGAAAAAAAGCACTACAAAACGTTTGACGAGCCAAAAAAGCAAAGGCATGATGGCCTCGCTCCCGCTAATCAGAGGCCCTGGCAAGGGCTTTCGAGTCGCTGTTCGCACCCTACCCCGCGAGCCGATTCGTGTCTGTACCGCCCACAAGGTGTGTTTGACGAGGTTGCCGACTGGAACGAAGTTGTCCCGAGGGACGGAAGCGTAATTAGGTAACCCGGCTCCACACTGAAGTTCGCACCAAGGCCCACGACGCCCGAATGCGCTCGCCAGTTCGCCCTTACCTGCTCACCTCCCCCTCGAGCCCATCGTTCATCCCGTCGCCATCCCCGCCGAACCCGACTTGACCGCCTAAGCTTCTGGTCAGCGAGCAGCCATGTACGCCCCCAACTGAATGAGCGTATTTGGCACGCAGGAATTGTTCACCCAGAACCATTTTCGATTAAAGACGCGACGAGGTTTATCTCCATGGCACTGACACGCGAACAGCAAATTGCAGCCCTCGAAAAAGACTGGGCTGAAAACCCACGCTGGAAAGGCGTGAAGCGCAATTACTCCGCTGCTGACGTCGTCCGTCTGCGTGGCTCGGTTCAACCTGAGCACACCTTTGCAAAAATGGGCGCCGAGAAGCTCTGGAACCTGGTGACCCAGGGCGCCAAGCCGTCCTTCCGTCCTGAGAAAGATTTCGTCAACTGCATGGGCGCCCTGACCGGTGGCCAGGCGGTACAGCAAGTCAAGGCCGGCATCCAGGCGATCTACCTGTCGGGCTGGCAAGTGGCTGCGGATAACAACTCCGCCGAATCGATGTACCCGGACCAGTCGCTGTACCCGGTGGATTCGGTTCCAACCGTGGTCAAGCGCATCAACAACTCGTTCCGTCGCGCTGACCAGATCCAGTGGAAAGCTGGCAAGAACCCGGGCGACGAAGGCTACATCGACTACTTCGCCCCGATCGTGGCTGACGCTGAAGCCGGTTTCGGCGGCGTGCTGAACGCTTACGAGCTGATGAAAAGCATGATCGAAGCAGGCGCCGCCGGCGTTCACTTCGAAGACCAACTGGCCTCCGTGAAAAAATGCGGCCACATGGGCGGCAAGGTACTGGTTCCGACCCAGGAAGCCGTGCAGAAGCTGACCGCTGCTCGTCTGGCAGCCGACGTCGCCGGCGTACCGACCATTATCCTGGCCCGTACCGACGCCAACGCTGCTGACCTGCTGACGTCCGACTGCGACCCGTACGACCAGCCATTCGTGACCGGCACCCGTACCCAGGAAGGCTTCTACAAGGTTCGCGCCGGTCTCGACCAGGCCATCGCTCGCGGCCTGGCCTACGCGCCGTACGCCGACCTGATCTGGTGCGAAACCGCCAAGCCGGATCTGGACGAAGCCCGTCGCTTCGCCGAAGCGATCAAAAAGGAATACCCGGACCAACTGCTGTCATACAACTGCTCGCCTTCCTTCAACTGGAAGAAAAACCTGGACGACGCGACCATCGCCAAGTTCCAGCGCGAACTGTCCGCCATGGGTTACAAGCACCAGTTCATCACCCTGGCCGGCATTCACAACATGTGGCACAGCATGTTCAACCTGGCACACGACTACGCCCGCAACGACATGACTGCCTACGTGAAGCTGCAAGAGCAAGAGTTCGCTGACGCCGCCAAGGGCTACACCTTCGTGGCTCACCAGCAGGAAGTGGGCACCGGCTACTTCGACGACATGACCACCGTGATCCAGGGTGGCACGTCTTCGGTAACCGCACTGACCGGCTCGACCGAAGAAGAACAGTTCCACTGATCTGCTTCGCTTAAACAAACGGCCCTTGCGGACCGAATAAAAAGCTAACCGCAAAGCCGCTCATCTGACGCCCCGACTGGTTCGGGGCGTTTTTTTGCCTGCGATTCTCCCCCTCTGTAGGAGCGGGTGCAGGGAAAAACCTTGATCCAGAGCAGTTTCACGATCAGGAAAAAAAGGTAAAACCACCCCGCGCGCTACTTGCAGTAACGCGCATATAAGACAACTTCCCAAACCGCTGCTCGCTAAACAGTTTGAAAACCACACCAAATAACATTGATTATCATTTAGCGAAAACTATGTTCGTTACATTCCCTACAAAACATATTTGACAAAACCCCCGCTAATGCCCGAACCGTATGGGCTGCAGGGCTTTGGAGATGCGCCATGTCCTTATTCCAATAAATAATTTCGCTATAGGAATTTTACTTGCAGGGTGTTTAGCCATAAAATCAGCGGGATTGATTGCTGCGACATATCGTCACTGCCTTATTTCTTTATCAAGCTCAGAGACCTTTGCTCTCTGTTAAGGATTACCAGCATGCCCGAAGCGACCGGACTCATGGCCCACAACTGGGGCTTTGCCATTTTCCTTCTGGGTGTCGGCGGCCTTTGCGCCTTCATGCTCGGCGTCTCCAGCCTCCTCGGGTCAAAAGCCTGGGGCCGCAGCAAAAACGAACCGTTCGAGTCCGGCATGCTACCTACAGGTGGCGCCCGCTTGCGGCTCTCAGCCAAATTCTATCTGGTCGCGATGCTCTTCGTGATCTTCGATATCGAAGCCCTCTTTCTCTTTGCCTGGTCTGTGTCCGTCCGCGAAAGCGGCTGGACCGGATTCGTCGAAGCTCTCGTTTTCATAGCAATTCTGTTGGCAGGTCTTGTCTACCTATTTCGAGTGGGCGCCCTTGACTGGGCTCCGGCAGCTCGTCTTAAGCGGCAAGCGAAGCTGAAACAATGAGGCTTTGGCAATGCAATACAATCTCACCAGGATCGACCCCGATGCTCCTAACGAGCAGTATCCGATTGGCCAACGGGAAACCGTTTCCGATCCGTTAGAAGATCAAGTTCACAAAAACATTTTCATGGGCAAGCTCGAAGACGTGCTCAACGGCACGATCAACTGGGGGCGCAAGAACTCCCTGTGGCCGTATAACTTCGGTCTTTCGTGCTGCTACGTGGAAATGACCACCGCCTTCACGGCGCCCCACGACATCGCGCGCTTTGGCGCCGAGGTAATCCGGGCATCGCCGCGTCAGGCGGATTTCATGGTTATCGCCGGTACCTGCTTCATCAAGATGGCGCCGATCATTCAGCGTCTCTACGAGCAGATGCTCGAACCTAAATGGGTCATTTCCATGGGTTCGTGCGCCAACTCCGGTGGCATGTACGACATCTACTCCGTCGTTCAAGGGGTGGACAAGTTCCTGCCCGTGGACGTCTACGTGCCTGGCTGCCCACCCCGCCCTGAAGCTTTTCTGCAAGGCTTGATGCTGTTGCAGGAGTCGATTGGCCAGGAGCGTCGCCCACTTTCCTGGGTCGTTGGCGATCAAGGCGTTTACCGCGCCGAGATGCCTTCGCAAAAGGAACAGCGCCGCGAACAGCGTATTCAGGTAACCAACCTGCGCAGCCCCGACGAAGTCTGATCCAGATCTGCTTCTTTTATAGAACGAGAACCTGGCTTCATTCTTTACGTTGACCGAAAGCGATAAATAACCATGACTGCAGGCAGTGCTCTGTACATCCCGCCTTATAAGGCAGACGACCAGGATGTGGTCGTCGAACTGAACAACCGTTTTGGCCCAGAGGCGTTCACCGCCCAGCCTACCCGCACCGGCATGCCGGTGCTTTGGGTTGCCCGTGCCAAACTCGTCGAAGTCCTGACTTTCCTGCGCAACCTGCCCAAGCCGTACGTCATGCTCTATGACCTGCACGGCGTGGACGAGCGTCTGCGTACCAAGCGTCAAGGGCTGCCAAACGGCGTCGACTTCACTGTGTTCTATCACTTGATGTCGATCGAACGTAATAGTGACGTAATGATCAAGGTCGCCTTGTCCGAGAGCGACCTCAACCTGCCGAGCGTCACCAGCATCTGGCCGAACGCCAACTGGTACGAGCGTGAAGTGTGGGACATGTACGGCATTCACTTTGCCGGCCACCCGCACCTGAGCCGCATCATGATGCCGCCGACCTGGGAAGGTCACCCGCTGCGCAAGGACTTCCCGGCCCGTGCCACCGAGTTCGATCCGTTCAGCCTGACCCTGGCCAAGCAACAGCTTGAGGAAGAAGCCGCGCGCTTCAAGCCTGAAGACTGGGGCATGAAGCGTTCCGGCCCGAACGAGGACTACATGTTCCTCAACCTGGGTCCGAACCACCCTTCGGCCCACGGTGCGTTCCGTATCATCCTGCAGCTGGACGGTGAAGAGATCGTCGACTGCGTGCCAGACGTCGGCTACCACCACCGTGGTGCCGAGAAGATGGCCGAGCGCCAGTCCTGGCACAGTTTCATTCCGTACACCGACCGTATCGACTACCTCGGCGGCGTAATGAACAACCTGCCGTACGTGCTCTCGGTCGAGAAGCTGGCCGGCATCAAGGTGCCCGAGAAGGTCGATGTCATCCGCATCATGATGGCCGAGTTCTTCCGGATCACCAGCCACCTGCTGTTCCTGGGGACTTACATCCAGGACGTCGGCGCGATGACTCCGGTGTTCTTCACCTTCACCGACCGCCAGAAGGCGTACACGGTGATCGAAGCCATTACCGGTTTCCGCCTGCACCCGGCCTGGTACCGCATCGGTGGCGTCGCCCACGACCTGCCACGCGGCTGGGAAAAACTGGTCAAGGATTTCGTCGAGTGGATGCCAAAGCGTCTGGACGAATACCAGAAAGCCGCACTGGACAACAGCATCCTGCGTGGCCGGACCATCGGCGTCGCCGCCTACAACACCAAGGAAGCCCTGGAATGGGGCGTCACCGGTGCCGGCCTGCGTTCGACCGGTTGCAATTTCGACCTGCGTAAAGCTCGCCCCTACTCCGGCTACGAAAACTTCGAATTCGAAGTCCCGCTGGCGGCCAATGGCGATGCCTACGACCGTTGCATCGTTCGCGTCGAAGAAATGCGCCAGAGCATCAAGATCATCGAGCAGTGCCTGCGCAACATGCCGGAAGGCCCGTACAAGGCGGATCACCCGCTGACCACGCCGCCGCCTAAAGAGCGCACGCTGCAGCACATCGAGACCCTGATCACGCACTTCCTGCAAGTTTCGTGGGGCCCGGTCATGCCGGCCAACGAATCCTTCCAGATGATCGAAGCGACCAAGGGCATCAACAGTTATTACCTGACGAGCGATGGCGGCACCATGAGCTACCGCACCCGGATTCGTACCCCAAGCTTCCCGCACCTGCAGCAGATCCCTTCGGTGATCAAAGGCAGCATGGTCGCGGACTTGATCGCGTACCTGGGTAGTATCGATTTCGTTATGGCCGACGTGGACCGTTAAGCATGAACAGCACGCTTATCCTGACAGACCGTTTCGCCCTCAGCGAAACCGAGCGCTCGGCCATCGAGCACGAGCTGCATCACTACGAAGACCCGCGCGCGGCGTCGATCGAAGCCCTGAAAATCGTCCAGAAGGAACGTGGTTGGGTGCCTGACGGCGCGCTCTACGCCATCGGCGAAATCCTCGGCATCCCGGCCAGCGACGTTGAAGGGGTGGCTACTTTCTATAGCCAGATTTTCCGTCAGCCAGTCGGCCGTCACATCATCCGCGTCTGCGACAGCATGGTCTGCTACATCGGCGGCCATGAGTCGGTGGTCAGCGAAATCCAGAGCAAGCTGGGCATCGGCCTGGGCCAGACCACCGCCGACGGTCGCTTCACCCTGCTGCCGGTCTGCTGCCTCGGCAACTGTGACAAGGCGCCGGCGTTGATGATCGACGACGACACATTCGGTGATGTGCAGCCTGCCGGCGTTGCCAAATTGCTCGAGGGCTACGTATGACCCTGACTTCCTTCGGTCCAGCCAACCGCATCAAGCGTTCGGCCGAGACTCACCCGCTTACCTGGCGCCTGCGTGACGACGGCGAAGCCGTATGGCTCGACGAGTACCAGGCCAAGAACGGTTACGCCGCTGCACGCAAGGCCTTCGCCGACATGGCCCAGGACGACATCGTCCAGACCGTGAAAGACTCCGGCCTCAAGGGTCGCGGCGGCGCAGGCTTCCCCACTGGCGTGAAGTGGGGCCTGATGCCCAAGGACGAATCCATCAACATCCGCTACCTGCTGTGCAACGCGGATGAAATGGAGCCGAACACCTGGAAAGACCGCATGCTGATGGAGCAACTGCCCCATCTGCTGATCGAAGGCATGCTGATCAGTGCTCGCGCGCTGAAAACCTACCGTGGCTACATCTTCCTGCGTGGCGAGTACACCACCGCTGCCAAGCACCTCAACCGTGCAGTGGAAGAAGCCAAGGCAGCGGGGCTGTTGGGTAAAAACATTTTGGGCAGCGGCTTCGATTTCGAGCTGTTCGTCCACACCGGCGCCGGGCGTTACATCTGCGGTGAAGAAACCGCACTGATCAACTCCCTCGAAGGCCGCCGCGCCAACCCGCGCTCCAAGCCGCCCTTCCCTGCCGCCGTCGGCGTGTGGGGCAAGCCGACTTGCGTGAACAACGTCGAAACCCTGTGCAACGTGCCGGCGATCATCGCCGACGGCGTGGACTGGTACAAATCGTTGGCTCGCGAAGGCAGTGAAGACATGGGCACCAAGCTCATGGGCTTCTCCGGCAAGGTCAAGAACCCGGGCCTGTGGGAATTGCCGTTCGGCGTTACCGGTCGCGAGCTGTTCGAAGACTACGCCGGCGGCATGCGCGACGGTTACAAGCTCAAGTGCTGGCAGCCAGGCGGCGCCGGTACCGGCTTCCTGTTGCCGGAACACCTGGACGCACAAATGTACGCCGGCGGCATCGCCAAAGTGGGCACCCGTATGGGTACCGGCCTGGCCATGGCGGTGGACGACAGCGTCAACATGGTTTCCCTGCTGCGCAACATGGAAGAGTTCTTCGCCCGTGAATCGTGTGGTTTCTGCACCCCATGCCGTGACGGTCTGCCGTGGAGCGTCAAGCTGCTGCGCGCGATCGAGAACGGTGAAGGGCAAGCCGGCGATATCGAGACCCTGCTGGGTCTGGTCGGTTTCCTCGGCCCAGGCAAGACCTTCTGTGCTCACGCACCGGGTGCCGTGGAGCCGTTGGGCAGTGCCATCAAATACTTCCGTCCAGAGTTCGAAGCCGGCATCGCGCCTACCCGCGCCGTCGTCCCGCCTCTGGCAAAGCCGATCGTAGTCGGCGCTTAACGCTTTAAAAAAGGCGAACGGTCCGTGCCGTTCGCCTTTCGTCCGATGACGCCTTTCGAGGCTGTTTGGATTTGGACGGATAACAAGATTCCATTAGCCACGCCCGCTGACACCGGGCCAACGAAGAACTTTGAACCATGGCCACTATCCACGTAGACGGCAAAGAGCTCGAAGTCGATGGGGCAGACAACCTGTTACAGGCATGTCTGTCGCTAGGCCTCGATATCCCTTATTTCTGCTGGCACCCAGCCCTTGGCAGCGTTGGCGCTTGCCGCCAGTGCGCGGTCAAGCAGTACACCGACGAGAACGACAAGCGTGGTCGGATCGTCATGTCCTGCATGACCCCCGCCACCGACGGCAGCTGGATCTCCATCGACGACGAAGAAGCGAAAGTGTTTCGCGCCAGCGTCGTTGAATGGCTGATGACCAACCACCCTCACGACTGCCCGGTCTGTGAGGAAGGCGGTCACTGCCACCTGCAAGACATGACGGTGATGACCGGCCACAACGAGCGCCGTTATCGCTTCACCAAGCGTACCCACCAGAACCAGCAACTGGGCCCGTTCATTTCCCACGAAATGAACCGCTGCATCGCCTGCTATCGCTGCGTGCGCTTCTATAAGGACTACGCCGGTGGCACCGATCTCGGTGTGTTTGGCGCCCACGACAACGTGTACTTCGGTCGCGTTGAAGACGGCACCCTGGAAAGCGAGTTCTCCGGCAACCTCACCGAGGTCTGCCCGACCGGTGTGTTCACCGACAAGACTCACTCCGAGCGCTACAACCGCAAATGGGACATGCAGTTCTCGCCGAGCATCTGCCATGGCTGCTCCAGCGGTTGCAACATCTCCCCGGGCGAGCGTTACGGCGAACTGCGCCGCATCGAAAACCGCTTCAACGGTTCGGTGAACCAGTACTTCCTGTGCGACCGTGGCCGTTTCGGCTATGGCTATGTCAACCGCAAGGATCGCCCACGTCAGCCACTGCTGGCCAACGGCGCGAAACTGAGCCTGGACGAAGCACTGGATAAAGCCGCCGACCTGCTGCGCGGTCGCAACATCGTCGGTATCGGTTCGCCACGCGCCAGCCTCGAAAGCAACTACGCGCTGCTCGAACTGGTCGGCGCCGAGCACTTCTACTCCGGTATCGAAGCCTCGGAGCTGGAACGCATTCGTCTGGTCATGCAGGTGCTCAAAGACAGCCCGCTGCCGATCCCGAACATGCGCGACGTCGAAGACCACGATGCGATTTTCGTCCTCGGCGAAGACCTGACCCAGACCGCTGCGCGCATGGCCCTGGCCCTGCGTCAATCGGTCAAGGGCAAGGCCGAAGACATGGCCGACGCCATGCGCGTTCAGCCATGGCTCGACGCCGCGGTGAAGAACATCGGCCAGCACGAGCTGAACCCGCTGTTCATCGCCAGCCTGGCTGAAACCAAGCTCGACGACATCGCTGAAGAATGCGTTCACGCCGCACCAGACGACCTGGCCCGCATCGGTTTCGCCGTGGCTCACGCCCTCGACGCCAGCGCACCGGCCGTTGAAGGTCTGGACGCTGAAGCTCTGGCGCTGGCCAAGCGCATTGCCGACGCCCTGCTCGCCGCCAAGCGTCCGCTGATCATTGCCGGTACCTCGCTGGGTTCCAAGGCGCTGATCGAAGCGGCGGCAAACATCGCCAAAGCCCTGAAGCTGCGCGAGAAGAACGGTTCCATCAGCCTGATCGTGCCAGAGGCCAACAGCCTCGGCCTGGCCATGCTCGGCGGCAACTCGGTCGACGAAGCGCTGCAAGCGGTAATCGACGGCCGTGCCGACGCCATCGTCGTGCTGGAAAACGACCTGTACACCCGCACCGACAAATCCAAGGTCGATGCTGCCCTGAACGCCGCGAAAGTGGTGATCGTGGCGGACCATCAGAAGACCGCCACC
This sequence comes from Pseudomonas sp. GW821-FHT03E01, assembly GCF_059420765.1. Taxonomy (NCBI): domain Bacteria; kingdom Pseudomonadati; phylum Pseudomonadota; class Gammaproteobacteria; order Pseudomonadales; family Pseudomonadaceae; genus Pseudomonas; species Pseudomonas sp. GW821-FHT03E01. The sequence continues at coordinate 152,539 of NZ_JBWKUI010000016.1, forward strand.
AGCGATCGCGCGCACCTGGTACTGCCAGCGGCCAGCTTCGCTGAAGGCGACGGTACGCTGGTCAGCCAGGAAGGCCGCGCCCAGCGCTTCTTCCAGGTCTTCGACCCGACTTACCTCGACGCGAGCATTCTGGTTCACGAAGGCTGGCGCTGGCTGCACGCCCTGCGTTCGACCCTGCTGAACCAGCCGATCGACTGGACCCAACTGGACCACGTCACCGCTGCCGTTGCTGCAAGCACGCCGCAACTGGCGCGTATCGTCGATGCCGCACCGTCCGCCGCATTCCGGATCAAAGGCCTGAAACTGGCGCGCGAACCGCTGCGTTACTCCGGTCGTACCGCCATGCGCGCCGACATCAGCGTGCACGAACCGCGTACTTCCCAGGATAACGACACCGCGTTCTCGTTCTCCATGGAAGGTTACTCGGGCTCCGCCGAACCGCGCCAGCAAGTACCTTTCGCCTGGTCTCCGGGCTGGAACTCGCCGCAAGCCTGGAACAAGTTCCAGGACGAAGTCGGTGGTCACCTGCGCGCTGGCGACCCGGGCACTCGCCTGATCGAAAGCACCGGTGATTCGCTGAACTGGTTCGCCAGTGTTCCGCGTGCGTTCAACCCGGCGCCAGGCACCTGGCAGGTCGTACCGTTCTTCCACCTGTTCGGCAGCGAAGAAAACTCTTCCAAAGCCGCACCGGTGCAGGAACGCATCCCGGCCGCCTACGTGTCGCTGGCCAAGTCCGAAGCCGATCGCCTGGGTGTCAATGACGGTGCCCTGCTGAGCTTGAACGTTGCCGGCCAGACTTTGCGTCTGCCGCTGCGCATCAACGAAGAGCTGGGTGCCGGTCTGGTCGCATTGCCTGCAGGTATCGCCGGCATTCCACCAGCCATCTTTGGCAAATCCGTTGACGGTCTGCAGGAGGCAGCGCTATGACCTGGTTCACTCCTGAAGTGATCGATGTAATCATCGCGGTCCTCAAGGCCATCGTGATTCTGCTCGCCGTAGTGGTTTGCGGCGCGCTGCTGAGCTGGGTCGAGCGTCGTTTGCTCGCCCTCTGGCAGGACCGTTACGGTCCGAACCGCGTCGGCCCGTTCGGCGCGTTCCAGATTGCGGCCGACATGATCAAGATGTTCTTCAAGGAAGACTGGACCCCGCCGTTCGCCGACAAAGTGATCTTCACCCTGGCACCGGTCGTGGCCATGAGCGCCTTGCTGATTGCCTTCGCGATCATCCCGATCACCCCGACCTGGGGCGTGGCGGATATCAACATCGGCATCCTGTTCTTCTTCGCCATGGCGGGTCTTTCGGTCTACGCGGTGCTGTTCGCCGGCTGGTCGAGCAACAACAAGTTCGCCCTGTTGGGCAGCTTGCGGGCCTCGGCACAAACCGTGTCGTACGAAGTGTTCATGGGCCTGTCGCTGATGGGCATCGTGATCCAGGTTGGCTCGTTCAACATGCGCGACATCGTTGAATACCAAGCGCAGAACATGTGGTTCATCATTCCGCAGATCTTTGGTTTCCTGACCTTCTTCATCGCTGGCGTCGCCGTGACTCACCGTCACCCGTTCGACCAGCCGGAAGCGGAACAGGAACTGGCCGACGGTTACCACATTGAATACGCCGGCATGAAATGGGGCATGTTCTTCGTGGGTGAGTACATCGGCATCGTGTTGATCTCGGCGCTGCTGGTCACGCTGTTCTTCGGTGGCTGGCACGGCCCGTTCGGCCTGCTGCCGCAGATCCCGTTCATCTGGTTCGCACTGAAAACCGCGTTCTTCATCATGTTCTTCATCCTGCTGCGCGCCTCGATTCCGCGCCCACGGTATGACCAAGTGATGGACTTCAGCTGGAAGTTCTGCCTGCCGCTGACCCTCGTCAACATGCTGGTGACCGCTGCGATCGTGTTGCTCAACACGCCCGCCGTCGCGGCTCAGTGAGGATAGAGAATCATGAAGTACATTTTTGACATCGTGCATGGCTTCTTCACCCAGCTTCGCAGCCTGGTGATGATCTTCGGCCACGCCTTCCGCAAGCGCGACACGCTGCAGTACCCGGAAGAACCCGTGTACCTGCCGCCGCGTTTCCGTGGCCGTATCGTCCTGACCCGCGACCCCGACGGCGAAGAGCGTTGTGTAGCCTGCAACCTGTGCGCCGTGGCGTGCCCGGTGGGTTGCATCTCGCTGCAGAAAGCTGAAACCGAAGACGGTCGCTGGTACCCGGACTTCTTCCGCATCAACTTCTCGCGCTGCATTTTCTGCGGCCTCTGCGAGGAAGCCTGCCCGACCACCGCGATCCAGCTGACACCGGATTTCGAAATGGCCGAGTTCAAGCGGCAGGACCTGGTTTACGAGAAAGAAGATCTGCTGATCTCCGGTCCCGGTAAAAACCCTGACTACAACTTCTATCGTGTTGCAGGTATGGCGATTGCCGGTAAGCCAAAAGGCGCCGCGCAGAATGAAGCCGAGCCGATCAACGTGAAGAGCTTGCTGCCTTAAGGAAGAACGATGGAATTCGCTTTCTATTTCGCATCGGGTATCGCTGTTGTGTCCACGCTTCGCGTGATCACCAACACCAATCCCGTGCACGCCCTGCTCTACCTGATCATTTCGCTGATCGCCGTGGCCATGACGTTCTTCGCCCTTGGCGCACCGTTTGCCGGTGTACTGGAAGTGATCGCCTACGCCGGCGCCATCATGGTGCTGTTCGTGTTCGTGGTGATGATGCTGAACCTGGGCCCGGCCTCGGTTCAGCAAGAGCGCGTCTGGCTCAAGCCCGGTATCTGGCTGGGCCCGGTCGTACTCGGCGGCCTGCTGCTGGCTGAACTGCTGTATGTGCTGTTCAGCCACTCCAGCGGCCAGGCCCTCGGCCACACCACCGTAGACGCCAAGGCCGTGGGCATCAGCCTGTTCGGTCCTTATCTGCTGGTGGTCGAACTCGCCTCGATGCTGCTGCTCGCCGCAGCCGTCACGGCGTTCCACTTGGGCCGCAACGAAGCCAAGGAGCAATGACGATGCCTGCTATCCCTTTGGAGCATGGTCTGGCGGTCGCCGGCATCCTGTTCTGCCTCGGTCTGGTCGGCCTGATGGTCCGGCGCAACATTCTCTTCGTGCTGATGAGCCTGGAGGTCATGATGAATGCCTCCGCACTGGCGTTCATCGTTGCCGGTAGCCGCTGGGCGCAGCCGGATGGACAGATCATGTTCATCCTGGTGATCAGCCTGGCAGCCGCCGAGGCCAGTATCGGCCTGGCGATTCTGTTGCAGCTGTATCGCCGCTTCCACACTCTCGATATCGACGCTGCCAGCGAGATGCGCGGATGAACCTTCTCTATCTGACTTTCCTGTTCCCCCTGATCGGTTTTGTGCTGCTGGCGTTCTCCCGGGGACGCCTCTCGGAAAACCTCTCGGCGCTGATCGGCGTCGGCTCCATCGGCTTGTCGGCGATCGTCGCGGCTTATGTGATCTGGCAATTCAACGTTGCACCGCCGGAGGGTGGCCACTACACCCTGGTGCTGTGGCAATGGATGGCGGTGGAAGGCTTCACGCCGAACTTCGCCCTGTACCTGGATGGTCTGTCCGTGACCATGCTCGGTGTGGTGGTGGGCGTGGGCTTCCTGATCCACCTGTTCGCGTCCTGGTACATGCGCGGTGAAGCCGGTTACTCGCGCTTCTTCGCCTACACCAACCTGTTTATCGCCAGCATGCTGTTCCTGGTCCTGGCCGATAACCTGCTGTTCGTGTACTTCGGCTGGGAAGGCGTGGGCCTGTGCTCGTACCTGTTGATCGGTTTCTACTACAGCAACCGCAACAACGGTAACGCGGCACTCAAAGCCTTCATCGTGACCCGCGTCGGCGACGTGTTCATGGCCATCGGCCTGTTCATCCTGTTCCAGCAACTGGGCACGCTGAATATCCAGGAACTGCTGGTCAAGGCGCCTGAGCACTTCAAGGCCGGTGACTTCTGGATCGTTCTGGCGACCCTGATGCTGCTGGGCGGCGCTGTCGGTAAATCCGCGCAACTGCCGCTGCAAACCTGGCTGGCGGATGCGATGGCCGGCCCTACTCCGGTTTCGGCACTGATCCACGCCGCGACCATGGTAACCGCCGGTGTCTACCTGATCGCCCGTACCCACGGCCTGTTCGCACTGGCGCCGGATATCCTGCACCTGGTAGGTGTCGTGGGTGGCGTGACGCTGGTGCTGGCAGGTTTTGCCGCACTGGTTCAGACCGACATCAAACGTATCCTCGCCTACTCGACCATGAGCCAGATCGGCTACATGTTCCTGGCCCTGGGCGTCGGTGCATGGGATGGCGCGATCTTCCACCTGATGACCCACGCCTTCTTCAAGGCGCTGCTGTTCCTTGCATCCGGTGCGGTGATCGTTGCCTGCCACCACGAGCAGAACATCTTCAAGATGGGCGGCCTGTGGAAGAAACTGCCACTGGCCTACGCCAGCTTCATCGTCGGCGGCGCGGCCCTGGCGGCCTTGCCTCTGGTGACCGCGGGCTTCTACTCCAAGGATGAAATCCTCTGGGAAGCGTTCGCCAGCGGTAACGAAGGCCTGCTGTATGCCGGTCTGGTCGGTGCCTTCATGACCTCGCTGTACACCTTCCGCCTGATCTTCATCACGTTCCACGGTGAAGCGAAGACCGAAGCCCATGCCGGTCACGGTGTTGCTCACTGGCTGCCGCTGTCGGTGCTGATCGTACTGTCGACGTTCGTCGGCGCGATGATCGTTCCACCGCTGCACGGCGTACTGCCGGAAAGCGTCGGCCATGCCGGCGGCGAAGCCAAGCACAGCCTGGAAATCGCTTCGGGCGCCATCGCCCTGTCCGGTATCCTGCTGGCCGCGCTGCTGTTCCTCGGCAAGCGTCGCTTCGTCACGGCTATCGCCAACAGCGGCATCGGCCGCTTCCTTTCGGCCTGGTGGTTCGCTGCCTGGGGCTTCGACTGGATCTACGACAAACTGTTCGTCAAGCCATACCTTGCGATCAGCCACATTCTGCGCAAAGACCCGCTCGACCAGACCATCGGTCTGATCCCGCGTATGGCCAAAGGCGGTCACACCGCCCTGAGCCGCACCGAGACCGGTCAATTGCGTTGGTATGCCGCCTCGATGGCTGCTGGTGCCGTGCTGGTAATCGGCGCCGTCGTGCTGGTAGCGGTCTGACTATGAACCTTGCGAACTTGCGAAAGGAAACGAGCCCGTCATGATTCTGCCATGGCTAATCCTGATCCCCTTCATCGGCGGCCTGCTGTGCTGGATGGGTGAGCGCTTCGGCGCCACCCTCCCCCGCTGGATTGCGCTGATCACCATGTCCCTGCTGCTCTCCCTCGGCCTCTGGCTGTGGGCCAACGGTGACTATTCATTTGCACCAAAACCTGGCGCCGATCCGACCTGGGCGCTTGAGTTCAAACACGTCTGGATCCAGCGCTTCGGCATCAACGTGCACCTGGCCCTCGACGGCCTGTCGCTGTTGATGATCCTGCTGACCGGCCTGCTGGGTGTCCTCTCGGTACTCTGCTCCTGGAAAGAGATTCAGCGTCACGTGGGCTTCTTCCACCTGAACCTGATGTGGATCCTGGGCGGTGTCGTTGGCGTGTTCCTCGCCCTCGACCTGTTCATGTTCTTCTTCTTCTGGGAAATGATGCTGGTGCCGATGTACTTCCTCATCGCGCTCTGGGGTCACAGTTCTTCGGACGGCAAGAAAACCCGGATCTACGCGGCGACCAAGTTCTTCATCTTCACTCAGGCTTCCGGCCTGATCATGTTGGTGGCGATCCTGGGCCTGGTACTGGTCAACTTCAACGACACCGGCGTGATTACCTTCAACTACGCCGATCTGTTGAAAACCAAGATGTCGCAGACCACCGAGTACATCCTGATGCTCGGCTTCTTCATCGCCTTCGCGGTCAAGCTGCCCGTCGTACCGTTCCACTCCTGGTTGCCTGACGCTCACGCCCAGGCACCGACCGCGGGTTCCGTGGACCTGGCCGGTATCTTGCTGAAGACTGCTGCGTACGGCCTGCTGCGTTTCGCCCTGCCGCTGTTCCCGAATGCCTCGGCCGAGTTCGCGCCGTTCGCCATGACCCTGGGTCTGATCGGGATCTTCTACGGTGCGTTCCTGGCCTTTGCGCAAACCGACATCAAGCGTCTGATTGCCTTCTCGTCCGTTTCCCACATGGGCTTCGTGTTGATCGGCATCTACTCCGGCAGCCAACTGGCACTGCAGGGCGCGGTCATGCAGATGCTGGCTCACGGTCTGTCGGCCGCGGCACTCTTTATCCTCTCCGGTCAGCTGTACGAGCGCACCCACACCCGCGATATGCGCGAGATGGGTGGCCTGTGGTCGAAGATTGCCTACCTGCCAGCCCTAAGCCTGTTCTTCGCAGCGGCGTCGCTGGGCCTGCCGGCGACCGGTAACTTCGTCGGTGAGTTCCTGATCCTGATCGGCACCTTCGCCAGCGCGCCATGGGTCACCGTGATCGCCACGTCCGGCCTGGTATTCGGTTCGGTCTACTCGCTGATCATGATCCACCGCGCCTACTTCGGCCCGTCGAAATCCGACGCGGTGCTGCATGGCATGGACGGTCGCGAACTGATCATGGTGGTTGGGCTTGCGGCACTGCTGCTTTACATCGGCGTGTACCCGCAACCGTTCCTCGATACCTCTGCCGCGACGATGCATGGCGTGCAGCAGTGGCTCGGCTCCGCCTTCACTCAACTCGCTTCGGCCCGGTAAGAGCGCTATGGAATTCACGACTCAACACTTTATCGCGCTTGCGCCGTTGTTGATCACCAGCGCCACGATCATCGTGGTGATGCTGGCTATCGCGTGGCGCCGCAACCACTCGCAAACCTTCCTGCTGTCGGTGGCAGGTCTTAACCTGGCCTTGCTGTCGATCCTGCCAGCCCTGAAAGTCGCGCCATTGGCCGTGACCCCGTTGCTGCAGATCGACACCTTCGCTTGCCTGTACATGGCGCTGATCCTGGTCGCCACCCTCGCCTGTGTGACCCTCGCCCACGCCTACCTGGGCGATGGCGGTACGGGCTACCCGGGCAACCGTGAAGAACTTTACCTGCTGATCCTGATGTCCGCCGCCGGTGGCCTGGTGTTGGTCAGCGCGCAGCACCTGGCCGGCTTGTTCGTCGGTCTGGAACTGCTCTCGGTACCGGTCTACGGTCTGGTGGCTTACGCCTTCTTCAACAAGCGTTCACTGGAAGCCGGCATCAAGTACATGGTGCTGTCGGCCGCCGGTTCCGCGTTCCTGTTGTTCGGCATGGCCCTGCTCTACGCCGAAGCCGGCAGCCTGAGCTTCAACGGCATCGGTCAGGCCCTGGCGGCCACCGGCCTGCCTAGCCCGATCGCGCAACTGGGCCTGGGCATGATGCTGATCGGCCTGGCGTTCAAACTGTCGCTGGTACCGTTCCACCTCTGGACCCCGGACGTTTACGAAGGGGCTCCGGCACCGGTGGCAGCGTTCCTGGCCACGGCCTCCAAAGTGGCTGTGTTCGCGGTGATGGTGCGTCTGTTCCAGATCTCGCCAGCGGCGAGCAGTGGCGTGCTGAGCAACGTGCTGACCGTCATCGCCATCGCGTCGATCCTGTTCGGTAACCTGCTGGCACTGACCCAGAGCAACCTCAAGCGTCTGCTGGGTTACTCGTCCATCGCACACTTCGGTTACCTGCTGATCGCCCTGGTGGCGAGCAAGGGCCTGGCCGTGGAAGCCATCGGCGTGTACCTGGTCACCTACGTGATCACCAGCCTCGGCGCGTTCGGTGTGATCACCCTGATGTCCTCGCCGTACAGCGGCCGTGACGCGGATGCCCTGTACGAATACCGTGGCCTGTTCTGGCGCCGTCCGTACCTGACCGCCGTCCTGACCGTGATGATGCTGTCCCTGGCTGGTATCCCGCTGACCGCGGGCTTCATCGGCAAGTTCTACATCATCGCCACCGGCGTCGAGTCGCACCAATGGTGGCTGGTCGGCTCCCTGGTACTGGGCAGCGCCATCGGCGTCTTCTACTACCTGCGTGTGATGGTCACCCTGTACCTGATGGAACCGAACCTGCGTCGCCACGATGCGCAACTGCACTGGGAACAACGTGCAGGCGGCGTGATGCTGCTGGCGATCGCCGTACTGGCGTTCTTCCTCGGCCTGTACCCACAACCGCTGCTGAACCTGGTTCAACAGTCGGGGTTGGCGGGTTGATCGCTTAAGCGATACTCGGTAGAAAACAGAAACGGCACCTTCGGGTGCCGTTTTTGCGTTTGTGGGATTTGTTACCGCTGCCCTCCCCTCCTTCTGCAATCCCCGAAACCTCGCGCAGGAATGTCCGTTTCGTCCTACATCCAGCACTGCGCACTTGGCTCTATCTTGAATGACTGGCTGGATCGATAAATCAACGCGAGAAAGAACAATGAACCGTGACATCTTTTCCGAACTGGTAGACGGCCTCGACGCCTTGGCCGCTGAGCGCCAGGGTAATGTCACGCTGCTGACCCATCGAGTGAAACGCTCCAAATCGCCCCCCGTCCCACTTGAAGAATCGCGCATCTTTACCGCCCCTCAAATTTCTGGCTATATTTGTCCAGAATATGGGAGAGACACCATGATCGTCGTTCCGTTGGCCGAAGCAAAAAATAACCTGTCCAAGCTCGTCGATGACGCAGCCGCCGGGCAGATCATCACGATTGCCAAACATGGCCGGGCCCTTGCGCGTCTGGTTCCGGTGGGAAAAACCCGCGGCCAGCGTATCGGAGCGATGAAAGGCAAACTGGTGCTCCCCGAAGACTTTGACGCCTCATTGCCTGACGACATGCTCGATGCTTTTGAAGGCACTCAAGAATGAGGCTTCTGCTCGACACACATATTTTGCTCTGGACGCTCAGCGATGACCCCAGGCTATCCAGCAAAGCCAGAAAGCTCATTGAGAGCGCTGCCGACATTTACATCAGCGCAGCGACATTCTGGGAGATGGCGATCAAGGTTGGACTGGGAAAGCTGAACGTTGACTTGGAAGAAATCCGCCAGTGCTGCCTCGACAGCGGGTTCATCGAGCTGCCTGTGACCTCAGAACACGCCATTGCCGTGAAGGACCTCGAACATCACCATCGTGACCCGTTTGACCGTCTCATTGTTGCAACGGCCATGACAGAACCCATGAAACTCCTCACCGCCGATCCATTGGTTGTCCGGTACACGGATCTGGCTGTTTTGGTCTGATCGGGCAACACCACACCCACATGACGAAATTGTAATTCCCCCATCACCTTGGCGTTATCCGCAGCTTGCAACGATGTCACCCGGCGACCATGCCGGCGGGCCCTTGCCCGCCGAACAATAAAACCCACGCCGAAGCACGTTCCCGTTCTGCCGAACCCAAGGAGTGATTGATGGTTAACAATACAAAAATGTCGATAGCCGCTTTAGCGGTGGTTGTCGGCTCCGGGCCGTCCATGGTGTTGGCGGAAGAAAAACCCGAGGGGTTTATCGAGGGCAGCAGCCTGACGGTGCTCAACCGCAACTTATACTTCAATCGTGATCACCGTGACGGCCAGTCGAGTCCCACCGGCAATGGCTATTCCGAGGCCTGGGCTCACGCGGTCATCAGCAAGTTCGAATCCGGCTTTACCCAAGGCACCGTTGGATTCGGGGTCGATGCGTTTGCGATGATCGGCTTGAAACTCGATACCGGTGACGGGCGCAACGGTGGCCGTAGTTCTTTCGACGTGTTGCCGGTCGACAGCGATGGTCAGGCGCGGGATGAATACACCAAGGTCGGTGGCGTCGCCAAAGTGCGCGCCTTCGATACGGTGGTGAAGGTCGGCGATGTGTTCCCCGCCAACCCGGTGGTTGCGGCGGGTGACTCCCGACTGTTGCCGGAAAGCTTCCGGGGTGTCACGGCCACCAACACCAGCATCGAAGGTCTGTCGGTACAGGGCGGTCGCCTGCATGCGATGAGCCAGCCGGTGTCCAGCGACATGCGCGAGAACTTCGCGACCTTCTACGCCGGTCCAGTCAATTCGCCGTGGGTCGGCTATCTCGGTGGCGACTATGCACTGAACAAAAACCTCAGTTTCAGCCTGTATTCCAGTCGCCTCAAGGATGCCTGGAATCAGTATTACGCCGGCACCGCATGGACTTATCCGCTGTCGGATGACCTGTCGCTATTCGGTGGCTTGAACTATTACAAGGCGGTCGACGAAGGCAAACAACTGCTCGGCGAGTTCGACAACAACATCTGGAGCGGCCGTGTCGGGGTGAAACTCGGCGCCCACTCCGTTGCCTTGTCGCACCAGCGCAACAACGGCAACGACGACTTCGATTACCTGCGCCAGTCCGACTCGATCTTCCTCGACAACTCCATCCAGTACAGCGACTTCAACTCGCCCAAGGAACGTTCGTGGATGGTGCGTTACGACCTCGACATGAGCAGCTATGGCGTGTCGGGTTTGTCGTTCATGACTCGTTACGCCCGCGGCACCGACGCCGATTACTCCAACGCCAACGCCGTGTACATGCGCCGCGATGCCGACGGCAACCCACTGACTGACCAGAAGCGCTGGGAGCGCGACATCGAAGTCAAATACGTGGTGCAGAGCGGCTCGTTGAAAGACATGTCTCTTCGTTTGCGCCAGGCCACCACCCGCGCCACGGCGTTTGAGTCGGATCTGGATGAAGTGCGGGTGATTGTCGAGTATCCGCTGGCGATTCTCTGACTTCACGGCTAATGCAAATTCACCTTTAGAAGCTCCTTGCTCCTTTGGTAAGAGGTGAATCCTTTGGCGTCCTTCGGGGCGCCTTTTTTATGCCCGTGAATTGAGCACTGCAGAAGCAGCCTTCGGCGACGCCTACAGGGTCGGTTTCTGTTTCGGGAGGGTTTGGTGTTGGCTTTTTCATGATTTCGGCATTCAGCGTGATGGTTAGAGCTGACCCATTCGGTTCAACGCGAAAAGGAGGCAGCTGTACGCAGGTTGGAACCCGGGCCACTGAGCAAAACCCGACAGACTCGAAGTCTCCCGCGCACAGCCGCCATAACGGAGTGCACACATCAAGGTGCGCACGTCATGAAAGGCGCTTTTGCTTTCAGTGGAGCCGCGGGGTTCCAATTCCGATCACTGAATTGGCAGCGACAAACACAGGCTAGAGAGCGGACGTCCGACGGACAACCTGAAAACATTGTGGGAAGCCTCCCTACCTTCGCCATATCTGTTAAACATCCCGAATTGAAATACTCAACGTAGGTTGGAGGCCCTCTGTGCCCTCACCCGCCCTGTCGGCGGCAATCGCCTGCCACGGTGTATTTGATGGTATTGAGTTGGCCCTTTGAATCTTCATAGGTCATGGCAGTCGGCACCACGGAGCAGGCAACTTGCGGTCGCACAACGCTCACCACTTTGACCACATCCAACTTCATCCCGTATTCGTAATCTTTCACCACCGGCGCAGGTTTGCCCTGGTTGGCCGCGTATTGCTGCATGGCTTGGGCGTTGGCACTGAACGCCCTCTCAAACGTCCTGTCACCGCCGCCTTCTGCCAGCGCATTCAACGACATCGCCATCACACCGACGAACGCCATCAACTTAAAAACTTTCATATCCAGTACCTTCAAATCCAGGCTCAAAAAAAAGCCCACCATCGGCCTTCGATGACGGGCTAGTTCAGGTGCGACACGCTTACAAGTCTTTGGTCTTGTCGTCCTTTTTTTCATTCAACACGACGGGGTTACGCGCCTGTTCCTTGGCGACAAACGCCTCCACCGAACGGTCATTGGCCGCCATCATTTTCTCAAAGACTCTGTCGCCGCCACCTTCAGCCAAAACAACAGAAGACATCACCAACGCCGCTGCGAACGCACTCAGTTGTACAAATTTCATGCTTGATTCCTCGTTTAATTAACTAACGGGATCAAGGTAACAATCCGAACCTTTCGTGACGGTGGCGCGCAAATTACATATCCGTTATGTAACCTGAAAGGCACCTGTGGCGAGGGAGCTTGCTCCCGCTGGGTCGCGAAGCGGCCCCTCCTTCACAAAAAAAGAAGGGGCCTGCTACGCAGTCCAGCGGGAGCAAGCTCCCTCGCCACAGATAGTGGTATGCCTGAAACATTGGCTTATGAGGTGGGACTCCTCTCCTCTTCACCTCGGTGCGCGAGCTGATACAGCGCCGGCAAAATCAGCAGCGTCAGGATGGTCGAGGACAGAATCCCACCGATCACCACCGTCGCCAACGGTCGCTGCACCTCGGCACCCGTGCCGGTCGCCAAAGCCATGGGAATGAAGCCTAGGGACGCCACCAGCGCCGTCATCAACACCGGGCGCAGACGTGTGAGCGCACCCTCATTGATTGCATCAGCGAGCGAACGCCCCTCCTCCCGCAAATTGCGGATAAACGCGATCATCACCAACCCGTTGAGCACCGCCACCCCCGATAGCGCAATGAAACCAACGCCCGCCGAGATCGACAGCGGAATGTCCCGCAACCACAAGGCCATGACGCCCCCGGTCAACGCAAACGGAATCCCGGTGAACACCAGCAAGCCATCCTTGAGGTTGTTGAACATCATGAACAGCAAGCCGAACACCAACAGCAAGGCCACCGGCACCACGATCTGCAAGCGTTTGGCCGCCGACTGCAACTGCTCGAACTGCCCGCCCCAGCCGGTCCAGTAACCCGCCGGCACCTGCACATCGCGCTCGATCACCTCGCCGGCCTCTTTAACGAAGGAGCCAATATCGCGCCCACGCACGTTGGCGCTGACGATCACCAGCCGCTTGCCGTTTTCGCGGCTGACCTGATTCGGCCCGAGCACCAGATCAAGGCTGGCGACATCCTTGAGGGCGATGAAGCCTATCTGATCGGCCGCGCCATTCAGGGGCGCCGGCACCGGAATCAACAGTGCCGACAAACCGTCGATGTCCTTGCGCATGGCATCAGACAGGCGCACCACCATGTCGAAACGCCGATCGCCTTCATACAATGTCCCGGCCTGACGCCCGCCGACCGCCACCGCAATGGTGTCTTGCACGTCACCGACGTTGAGCCCATAACGCGCCGCCTTGTCGCGGTCGATGTTGATGGTCAGCACCGGCAGGCCAGTGGTTTGCTCGACCTTGACCTCGGACGCGCCGTTGACCTTCTGCATGGCGGCAGCGACCTTCGCCGCCGTAGCGTTGAGCACGTCCATGTCATCCCCGAACACCTTGACCGCCACATCGCTGCGCACGCCGGAGATCAGTTCGTTGAAGCGCAACTGGATCGGCTGCGACAGTTCATAGTTGCTGCCCGGCAGCGTCGCGGCGGCTTGTTGCAGTTCGGCCATCAGCGTTTCGCGGGACTTGCCCGGATCCGGCCACTGCGCCTTCGGCTTGAGCATCACGTAGCTGTCGGAGATGTTTGGCGGCATCGGGTCGGAGGCGATTTCGGCGGTGCCGGTACGGGCGAACACACGCTCGACTTCGGGCACCTTGTTGAGGATCAAGGTCTCCAGACGCTGCTGCATGTCCACCGATTGTGTGAGGCTGGTGCCCGGCACGCGCAAGGCTTGCAGGGCAAAATCGCCCTCACTGAGGCTCGGCACAAACTCGCTGCCCATGCGGCTGGTAAGCACGCCGCTGAGCACAATCACAGCCAGCGCCGCCCCCACCGCCATGGCGCGATGGGACATCACCCACGCCAGCGCCGGCGCATAAACGCGACGCGCGCCGCGCATGACCACGCCCTCTTCTTCCTTGACCTTGCCGGTGACAAACAACGCAATGGCCGCCGGCACAAACGTCACCGACAACAGCATGGCGCCCAACAGCGCGATGACCACGGTGAAGGCCATCGGGTGGAACATTTTCCCTTCGACACCGCTCAGGGCGAAGATCGGCAGGTACACGACCATGATGATCAACTGGCCAAAAATCAGCGGCCGCCGCGCTTCTTTGGCCGCTGCGAATACTTCATGGAAACGCTCGGAACGGCTCAGTAAACGCCCGTGATGCTGCTGCGCATGGGCCAGCCGTCGCAGGGTGTTTTCGACGATCACCACCGCGCCGTCGACGATGATGCCGAAGTCGAGGGCGCCGAGGCTCATCAAGTTGGCGCTGACTTTGTTGGTGAACATGCCGGTGAAGGTGAACAGCATCGACAGCGGAATGACCATCGCGGTGATCAACGCCGCGCGGATGTTGCCCAGGAACAGGAACAGAATCGCGATGACCAGAATCGCCCCTTCCACCAGGTTCTTTTTCACCGTGGCGATGGCCTTGTCCACCAGGTGCGTGCGGTCATACACCGGCACCGCAATCACGCCTTTGGGCAGGGAACGATTGATCTGCTCAAGCCTGGTCGCCACCGCCTGGGAGACTGTTCGGCTGTTTTCGCCGATCAGCATGAACACCGTGCCCAGTACCACTTCGCGACCGTTTTCGGTGGCGGCACCGGTACGCAGTTCGCGGCCGATGTCTACCGTCGCGACGTTCTTGATCCGGATCGGCGTACCGTCGACATTGGCCATCACGATATTGGCGATGTCGTCAGTGCTCGCCACTTGCCCGGGCGCGCGAATCAGCAGCTGCTCGCCGCTGCGCTCGATGTAACCGGCACCGACGTTGGCGTTGTTGCGCTCCAGCGCCGTGACCAGATCGGTGAGGGTCAATTTGTAAGCCGCCAGCCGCTTCGGGTCGGGGGCGATCTGGTATTCCTTGGCGAATCCGCCGATGGTGTTGATCTCGGCCACACCGGGCACGTTGCGCAATTGCGGCTTGATGATCCAGTCCTGAATCACCCGCAAATCGGTTGGCGTGTAGGCGGTGCCGTCGTCCTTCAGCGCACCGTCCTGCGCCTCCACCGTCCACAGGAAAATCTCCCCGAGCCCGGTGGAAATCGGCCCCATCAGCGCTTCCGCGCCCTCGGGCAATTGCTCCCTGGCGATCTGCAAACGCTCGTTGACCAATTGCCGGGCGAAGAACAGATCGGTGCCGTCCTTGAAGATCACCGTGACCTGCGACAGCCCCGAACGCGACAGCGAACGGGTCTGCTCCAGCGCCGGCAAACCGGCCATGGCGGTTTCAATCGGGAAGGTGATGCGCTGCTCGGTTTCCAGCGGCGAGAACCCGGCCGCGCCGGTGTTGATTTGCACCTGGACGTTGGTGATGTCCGGCACGGCGTCGATCGGCAGTTTTTGGTAACTGGCGACGCCGAGGCCGGCCATGAGGAGAACGGCGAGCAGCACGATGATGCGCTGCTCGATGGCAAACTGGATCAGGCGTTCGAACATGAGAACCTTCCGGTCGAGGTTGACGGATCAGTGGGAGCCTTCAATGAGAATGCTCGGCTGAGGCTTTGCCCAATTCCGATTTGAGGATGAAGCTGCCGGCACTGGCGACTTGCACGCCCGGTTCCAGACCTTGGGTGACTTCCACCAGACCGGCCGCGCGACTGCCCAGCTCCACCGCTTGCGCCTTGAAGCCGTCATCGGTGCGCACGAACACCGTGGGTTTGTCCTCGACGGTCTGGATCGCGGTTTCAGGTACGGCGACCCTGGCTTGGCGACTGTCGGTCGCCACCAGCGCGGTGACGAACAGGCCGGGGCGCCACGAGCCTTGCGGATTTTCCAGGGTCACGCGGACCGTTGCAGTGCGGGTCTGTTCACCGAGCAAACTGCCGACGTAGGCCACGGTGCCGGCGATTTCAGCATTGAGTTCCGGGGCGCTGACGGTGACCGGTTTGCCCACTTGTACCTTGGTCAGATCCTTGGGCGAAACGCCGAACGTCACCCACACCCGCGACAGGTCGGAGAGGGTAAAAGCCGCCGAGGTCTCATCGACCACCTCCCCCGGCGTCAGGTGTTTTTCCACCACCACACCGTCGAACGGCGCGCGCAGTTCATAGCGATTGCCGCCGGTGGCGACCACGCTGCCGCTGAGCACGCTGATTTTTTGCCGGGCATTGGTCAGGGCAATTTCGGCTTCTTCCAATGCCTGGCGTGCCTGAAGGAAATCCTGCTCGGCGGAGATCTTGTCCTGCCACAGTTTTTTCTCGCGTTCGTAGGTGGTGCGCGCCAAGGTCAGGCGCCGCTGCGCGGCAGCCTGTTCGCTGCGCTGATCAGAGATCTGCTGACTGGCGATCACCGCCAGCAACTGGCCCTTCTTCACCGACTGCCCGAGATTGACCGACACCGACTCGACCACCCCGGGCACCCGAGGCACCACGTGCGCGGTACGGTCCTCGTCAAAGCGCACTTCGCCGGGGAACGGCAAGCCGAGGCTGATGTTCTGCGCCCGCGCTTCGGCCAGTTGAATGCCCGCCGCTGCGATCTGTTCGGTGCTCAGCTCCAGGTGCCCTTCTTCTGTATGTTCACCGTTGGCTGCTGTGCCTTCTTCAGCGTGACCGGCGTGTTCCGCCGCTTCATCGGCGTGAGCGTCGATGGACGCATTTCCCGGCCACATCGAGCCAATACCAATGCCCAGCGCCAACGTCGCCGCAGCCACCACGATCAGTTTTTTTTCCATGGAAACTCCTCTGCGCCATGCCATCGCGCAGTGATTTGAAAGATGAAATTCAAGGGCTGACGGTGAGGTCGCCGAAGATGCGTTCGATGCGTACTCGCGCGTCCGTCGCCTCGCTGACGGCCTGGATGTATTGGCTGCGTGCGCTGATCAGGGTGCGCTGGGCGTCGAGCACATCGAGGAAGCCGAACTTGCCCATTTCGAAGCCGCGTGTGGCGCTGTCGACCGCACTTTGCGCGGCGGGCAGGATGGTCTGGTTGAACGCTTCGACTTCGCCGTTGGCGGTCTGCCATTGCTCAAGGGCGGTCTGGATTTCCGTGCGCAAACGCAGCTCGGTGGCGTTGCGCAGGTCCCGCGCCTGATCGCTGCGCCGGGCTGCCGCCAGCACGTTGCCCTGATTGCGGTTGAACAGCGGAATCGGCAGCGACAGCCCGACCACGTTGACCCGCTCGCGCTCGGTTTCGCTGTATTGACTGCCAATGCTCACGGTCAGGTCGGGAATGCGTTGCGACTTTTCCAGACCCAATGAGGCTTCGCGCTGATCGATCTGCAATTTGGCCAGACGCAGTTCGGCGGTCTCGTTCAGGCGCTCCAGCAATCGGCTCGCCGGTGGCACGGTGGGCACGCTTTGCGTGGCCGCTTGCACGGTGGTCGAGGCTGGCAACGGTGCGCCCATGACCTGCGCCAATTGCTGGTAGGCGTTGGCCCGATCGCGTTCGGCGCGGCTCAGTTCCAGGCGCACTTCGGAGAGTTGCACGTGCGCCCGGGTGCCTTCGACTGGCGAGGATTTGCCGGCCTCGATGCGTCCTTGGGCGACGCGCAAACCGTGTTCGGCCAGTTGCAGCGACTGGCGGGACAACTGCAAGCGTTGTTGCGCGGTCCGGGCGCTGTTGAACGCCTGAATCACATCGGCGCGCAAGGCATTGCGCTTGCGCTCCCACTCGATCCCGGCGGCGTCCTGCGCGCGGCTGGCGACGTCGATCCGTGCACCACGTTTGCCGCCCAGTTCGATCGGTTGGCTGAGCATCACCGTGGTGGTTCGCGAATCGCGCCGGGTGTCTTCGGCCTCCCACGACACTTCGGGGTTGGGGATCAGACCGGCCTGTTTGCGCTCACCCTCGGCGATGCCGATTTCCCACTGCGCAGCCGCCAGATCCGGGTTACCGGCAAATGCCGTTTGCAGGGCTTGATCGAGGGTCAGGGTCGATGCATGCACAAGCCCCGTGCCGGCCAGCCACACAACGCTGGCCGTCACTGTCCTCGCTGTTTTTTTCAGGCGTGCTCGCGCCGTCCGCTCTTTTAAACCGGGCAATGGAAGACTTCCTTTATTCAAGAATCTTTGATGCCGCCACGGTAGGGTTTTGAACTTATCGGCAAGGTGACTGGAACATTACAAATCCGTCATCCACGGCTTATGGAAGTTGTTTTGATCTAGGATGCGAAGTGCAAAAGGCAACATAGCAATACATGGAAACAAATACACGGTAGTTATCTGCCAAACAGCACTTGCCTGAATGTAGCGCATGGGCATTCGGGCTTGCCCGCTGCGACAGGCTGTCGCAGATGACCATACTCAGGGCTCAAGACTCAGCATTTCAGTTGACCCTGTAGCCACTACAGCCTTTACCTTGCACGCCATCACACAGGGAAACCGCCGTAGGAAACCAGCACTCACAACCTCTAGTCGTTATTCAAATCCGTCCGGAAGCCCCTACAAAAACAACAACTTTCCTGGCCACCTTAATTAAATATCCATTAAATAAAAGTGGTGATAAATCATGCGAATCCTTGTCGTCGAGGACGAGCTTAAAGCTGCCGAATACTTGCATCAGGGACTGACGGAAAGTGGTTATATCGTTGACCACGCGGCCACTGGCGCCGACGGACTGCATCTGGCGCAACAGCAGGCATACGACCTGGTGATCCTGGATGTGAACCTGCCGGAACTCGATGGCTGGGGCGTGCTGGAGCAATTGCGTCGCACCCATTCCACCCGGGTGATGATGCTCACCGCGCGCGGGCGTCTGGCCGACAAGATTCGTGGTCTGGATCTGGGTGCCGACGATTATCTGGTCAAGCCATTCGAGTTTCCGGAATTGCTGGCGCGGGTGCGCACGCTGATGCGCCGCAGCGAAAACATCCCGGTGCCGCAGGTGCTCAAAGTCGCCGATCTGGAACTTGATCCGGGCCGTCACCGCGCCTTTCGCGGCGAGCAGCGCATCGACCTGACCACCAAGGAGTTCGCCCTGCTGCATCTGCTGATGCGCCAGTCCGGGGAAGTACTGACCCGCACCCAGATCATTTCGCTGGTGTGGGACATGAATTTCGACTGCGACACCAACGTGGTCGAAGTGTCGATCCGGCGTTTGCGGGCGAAGATCGACGACCCGTTCGACAGCAAACTGATCCACACCCTGCGCGGTGTCGGCTATGTCCTGGAGGCGCGGGAATGAAGCCGGCCAGCCTGTCGATGCGCCTGGGCCTGACGGTGAGTATTCTCGGCGCACTACTGGTGGTGTTCCTGGCGATCCTTGCCTACTTTGCCCTGACCCATGAGTTGAACGCGTTATCCAGAAACAGCCTGGCCCAGAAGGTGGAACAGGTGGAACACAGCCTGTCGCTGTACGCCGATGCCGCAGAAATTCGTTCGGCGCCGCACATTCTGCTCGATCAGGTCATGGGCCATGACAACCTCACCCTGACGATTTATGACCGCAGTAACTTGCGCACGCCGCTGTTGAAATCCGGCTCCGGCATGGCCGACCCGCGCCTTGAACGCAAGGCAGTACTGGCTGCCGACGAACCACTGGCGTTCTCCGACGGCACCGACGATCAAGGCAAGCGCTACCTGACCGCTTCTCGGTTGGTCCGCATCAAGGACGGCACCCGCGTCCCGGTGCTGCTGTCGATGGACGATGCCCACAATCAGGCGTTGCTCAGCGCCTATCTGCGCTCGACGCTGATTGCTTTGCCATTGCTGCTGATCTTCATCGGCCTCAGTGCCTGGGCCGCCGTACAGCGGGGGCTGATGCCGTTGCGCGAGTTTCGCAAAGTGGCGGCGATGGTCTCGACGCAAGACCTCGGCCATCGGCTGTCGGTGCTCGACATGCCCCAGGAACTCAGTGAACTGGCCCAGGGGATCAACGTCATGCTGGATCGCCTCGACAATGGTGTGCAGCAGTTGTCGCAGTTCTCCGATGACCTGGCCCATGAACTGCGCACGCCGATCAACAATCTGATGGGCAAGGCACAGGTGACGCTGTCCCGGGAACGCACGGCCGAGGCGTACAAAAACGTCTTGGTGTCCTGCACCGAAGAGCTGGAGCGTGTTGCGCGGATTGTCTCGGACATGCTGTTTCTGGCGCAGGCCAGTAACCCCGCAGCGCTCACATCTTTCGAGTCGGTCGCCCTGGAAGAAGAAGTCGAAAAAGTGGCCGACCTGTTTTCCTTGTCGGCGCAAGACAAGCGCATCAGCCTGAGCGTGACCGGCAGCGCGCGCGTGCTGGGCGACCGGCTGATGATTCAACGGGCGATCTCGAACCTGCTGTCCAACGCCCTGCGCCACTGTCCGGCCGGGCAAACGGTTTCGCTGCACATTGAGCAAGAGGCGACACAGGTTGCACTGGAAGTCAGCAACCCCGGCGCGGGCATCGAAGCGCAGCATCTGCCGCACCTGTTCGACCGCTTTTACCGGGTCGACAGCAGCCGCTCCCGCTCACAAGGCAGCACCGGACTGGGCCTGGCCATCGTGCGCTCGATCATGAGCCTGCATCAGGGGGTGGCACAGGTTAAAAGCTCGCCTGGGACGTTGACGGTGTTTCGATTGGGATTTCCCACCCCCGATGAATAGATGCCCAGTCATTCAACCTGCATTTTTTCTGAAACGCCTTCATACGCGATAGGAAAAATCGTCGCGCGAAGAACCCTGAAGAGCCACAAAAGTCAGTCATCACGATTTCGCACCTCCATGCAGCTGAAATTTCCGACAAGTGCATGCGTCGAAATCGTTGGGGCGGGTATGTCCCGCAATACCGTCCCATTCAACACCCGCCGATGCGTCACGAAAAAAATCGTCAAGCCGACAATTGATGTGTACGTATTTCAACACCCCTTGAATATGGTTTTTGAAACTTCCTGTCATTTTTGACCGAGCCAATACCTGCCTTATACATTTGCTCCGTGCTCGATACAGCACATCCAATGTCTAACAAAAAGAGAGTTTAATCATGGGTTATATGGGTAACTGGAACGCCAACAAAGTGATCGACCTTGAACAACAGGAAGCGCCTACGCCAGAGCAGGTTGAAAAACTGCAACTGACTGAGGCTGAACAGTCCGAACTGGAAGCCGTATAAAAAACGGGGGGCCGGCGCCCCCCGTTTCTCGAGGGAGCGAACAATGGGTTTCACACTAGCCGAACGAGAACTCACCCTGGAGCAAGCTGAACAGCGGATTCACGCTGAACTTGATAGCTTGGGCCTGCGTGTCGACACCCGCACACTGGGCCAGCAGATTGTCGCGGTCCATGCCTCTGCCAGCTCCAGCGATCAGCACCACACCGCCAGGGGATCAGGTAAAGGCTACCCGCGCCACGCCCGTGTCGGTGCACTTTACGAAATGCTGGAACACTATTTAAGTGACCACTTGGATACATCCGACATTCACTATGTAGCCCCGCGCTATTTTTCCGACACGTCACTATTTACTGACGACACTGCCCTGGCACTTATCGCCGAACAACCCAATGCCATAACAGCCTGCCGACAGTATACGAATGTTCTAAAGCACACTTCATTTACATACCCGGTCGCTTTATGCACACCCGGTTATTCACGACGAACACCGATACAAGACACAACCAACTATGGCGCACTGCAACGTTATGCCAATAATAGCGGAACCGCTATTGGCGCAACTTACAACGAGGCGGTTTTGCATGCTGCCAATGAATGTATTGAGCGCGATGCGGTTTCGTTGTTCTTGCTGGAGCATTTTTACTACGAAAACCACGCGCCCCTGCGCCGCGTCGCACGCATGTCCGATCACGACGAGCTGGGTCGGCTGTGGCTGGACGCCGAAGCGGAGATCGGTGCCGAGATCGTCCTTGTCGACATCAGCACCGAATTCCTGCCGCGAACCTTTCTGGCCTTTTCAGCCGCGCCATGCACTCACCCGCGAGTCTTCGGCACCGGTTGCTCGATCGATGCCAGGCATGGCGCATGGCGAGCACTTACCGAACTGGTTCAGTTACATCTTTGGTCCTCGGAGCCTGAACTGAGAGACTATCTGAGCAACGCTCAGCGGCATCTGACGGCCTTTCCTCGCCTGTTGCGCTGCCTGCGATTCGATCTGCATCCGCTGTTGAACCTGTGCGAGCAACAAACGGTAGTCTTGCCCGATGCTCGTGATGAACGACCATTGGCCGAGCAAATCAGCTTGCTGGCCGAAGACCTGCATCGGTATGGGCGCACGCTGGGCATTGCACCGCTTCACCAGACCGCCCTCGGCACCACGCTGGTCAATGTCGTCATTCCGGGGCTGGAGCGATTTTTCGTAGTCTCCAGCGGCAATGTGGTTATCCCGCAGGCGCGGGGACGGCGCTTGGAAAGGCGACATGGAGTGCCGGCATGAACGCTCGATCGGCAACGACTGCCCTCCATCGAGAACAGCGCTTGGCTCAATCCTTCGTCCGTCATGTGGCCTCCCCTGGCAAACTCGATCGTTACGTCGAGCCCTTGGGGCCGGGGCTCCATCAGCTCTTTGTTCTGCGCGTGAATGGCTGCGACTGGGTGGGCCGAAAAGTCCTGCAACACACTGACACTGACGGCTGGCATATCAACAGCCTGCTCAGGCCCTGGATGTTGCTCGGACCGCTCGCTGAGTGGCATTGGGGCAATGAAGGTGCAGAGATCTATTTTCGAGGAGTTACCCGACAAGAAAAGGAAACGGCTTTCCACGTTGCGCAGACTAAACCGGACAGCGAGGTGTGTTTCCCGCTTCCTGTCACTGATGACACGGGCCTGGAGTTTGTTTGCCCGCCCGAATACTGGCAGTGCAATGAATCGCTCGCCAAGCAACTGGATGCCGACGAAAGCCACTTTCGCCAGCATTGCGCAACGTTACTCAAGACGATATCGAGTCCCGGCGCGGTGATCCATGATCCGGCGTGCTCGACTGGGGAATTCATTGCGCACCTGGCCCGCGAACTCCCCGACCGACATTGCCTGGGCTCCGATCGTTCGGCGTCGATGATCGAACATGCAAAAAATCGTCATGGCACCTCATCTGCCGAATTTTATCTGGCCGATGCCCGAAACATTGCCTCTGCCGGCATCAAATGTGATGTGCTGATACTGCGTTTCCTCAATGCCGAAGTCATGACTCGCGCCGATGCGCAGCAGACATTGCACGATATGGCACCGTGCGTGAATCCGGGAAGCACGATTATCGTTTTCGGCCATACGCCGGTACTGATTTCCGTTCCCTACATGGCCCAGATCCTGAAACTGCAGGTGATTTCCAGTGTAGCGGCCCGCCCCCGGCACACGGAGCTGTTCCAGTTCTACAGGCTGAAGGTTCCCATCTGATGGTGGTCTCCCCGATCAATGGCTACTACCCGACTCGTGACGGCCACCATCTCTATTGGGAGCGGCACGGCACCCCCGGCAGCGAACCGATATTTTTCCTGCATGGCGGGCCGGGTGGTCGTAGCGCCCTCCATCATCTTGAGTTCTTCGATCTGCGATGTTTCGATATCATTTTGTTCGACCAGCGTGGCTGCGGGCGCTCCCTTCCCCTCGGCGAGCTCCAGCACAACAACACTGGGCTGTCCGTTGAAGACATCGATGCCCTGCGGCGGCATTTTGGTTTCGAAAAAATCAGTTTGCTGGGCATTTCATGGGGAAGCTGGTTGGCCATCCAATACCAGCAGCGCTATCCCGACGCCATTCTGAAAACCACGTTGGTCTCAGTGTTCATACCGTTTGTTGCGAACGTAAGCGCCTACGATAAAACCTTGAGCGAGGGTTTATCTCAATTAACCCCTGGCTCCCACGACGCCAGTGCGCGGGGTATCTACCAGCTACTGAGCAATGGTTGCGAGGTGCAACAGCGTCAGGCTGCCATCCACTGGCTGCAGGCTATTTTGCAATTGAACGGGCAATCGATGTGCCCGCACGCACTCGAAGACTTCGTTGATGAAGAAGCGGTGCGCGCCATCTGCCTGGAGTTGCATTACCACGTTAATCACTATTTCTTCACACGGGCGGACGAGCGTCTCCGGGTCGATGCCGATACCCTGGTGATACAAGGCATCAAAGACACCTTCGGCATGTCCAGCGTACGTTGGCTTCGCCAGCGCCAGAACATCCGTTGTCGTCTGCTCCACGCCGGGCACAACGCCTTCGACCTCGCGGTAATGAGAACCGTACGCCAGTCGCTGAAACGAGAAAGTGGGCATAAATAGAAACGGCACCCGAAGGTGCCGTTCGACGTCGCAGGCCGATCTGTTACTTACGCGCCACCTCCCACGATTTCAGCAGTTCGGCATAGCTCACGGTTTCACCCTTGGGCTTCTCGTTAGCCAGTTTCGGCTTCGGTGCGCCCGGTTGGTCGAACCAGTATTGCGCGTCGCGTTCCGGGTTCATTTTCGGCGCGCAAGTGGCCTGGGCCTTGGAGCGTTCCAGACGGGTCATGATCGCGTCCTGATCCTTGGCCAGACCATCGAGCGCCTGTTGCGGGGTTTTCTCGCCGCTGGCGGCTTCGGCGATGTGGCTCCACCACAACTGTGCCAGACGCGGATAGTCCGGCACGTTGGTGCCGGTCGGGGTCCATTGCACCCGCGCCGGGCTGCGATAGAACTCGACCAGGCCACCGAGCTTCGGCGCCAGGTCGGTCATGGCTTGAGAGTTGATGTCCGACTCGCGGATCGGTGTCAGGCCGACGATGGTTTTCTTCAGCGACACGGTTTTCGAGGTCACGAACTGCGCGTACAGCCAGGCCGCGAGTTTCTGTTTCTCAGGCGTGGACTTCATGAATGTCCAGGAACCCACGTCCTGATACCCAAGCTTCATGCCCTCTTCCCAGTACGGCCCTCTCGGCGACGGCGCCATGCGCCACTTCGGCGTACCGTCGGCGTTCACCACCGGCAGGCCCGGTTTGGTCATGTCGGCGGTAAAGGCGGAGTACCAGAAGATCTGTTGGGCAATGTTGCCCTGAGACGGTACCGGGCCAGACTCGGAAAAGGTCATGCCCGCTGCTTCCGGCGGCGCATAGGCCTTCATCCAGTCGACATATTTCTGCGTCGCGAACACCGCCGCCGGGCCGTTGGTATCGCCGCCACGGGTCACGCTGGAACCGACCGGATGGCAGTCCTCGACACGGATGCCCCACTCGTCCACCGGCAAGCCGTTGGGCAGCCCCTTGTCGCCGCCGCCGGCCATGGAGAACCAGGCATCGGTGAAGCGCCAGCCCAGGGATGGATCCTTCTTGCCGTAGTCCATGTGCCCGTAGATGCGTTTGCCGTCGATTTCCTTGACGTCTTCGCTGAAGAATTTGGCGATGTCTTCATAGGCCGACCAGTTCACCGGCACGCCCAATTCGTAGCCGTACTTTTCCTTGAATTTTGCTTTCAGGTCCGCCCGATCGAACCAGTCGGCGCGGAACCAATACAGGTTGGCGAACTGCTGGTCGGGCAGCTGATAGATCTTGCCGTCCGGCGCGGTGGTGAAGGAAATGCCGATGAAGTCCTTGATGTCGAGGGTCGGCGAGGTGAAGTTCTTGCCTTCGTTGGCCATCAGGTCGGTGATCGACTCGGTCTTGCCATAGCGAAAGTGCGTACCGATCAGGTCGGAGTCGTTGACCCAGCCGTCATAGATGCTCTTGTCCGACTGCATCACGGTCTGCAGCTTTTCCACCACATCGCCTTCTTGCAGCAAGTCGTGGGTGACTTTGATCCCGGTGATCTCGGTGAAGGCCTTGGCCAGCACCTTGGACTCGTATTCATGGGTGGTCAGGGTTTCCGAGACAACCTTGATGTCCATCCCGCGAAACGGCTCGGCCGCCTTGATGAACCACTTCAATTCCGCGAGTTGCTGATCGGCCGTCAAGGTGGACGGTTTGAATTCGCCGCCGATCCACTTCTTCGCAGCGTCTTCGTAGGCATCAGCCCAGGCCGATGCGCTCAATCCGCTGAGTGCCAGCATGGCTGCCAGTGAAATGCTATGTCGCAGCTTATTGTTTTTGTCGAACATAGAGACCTCCTTTATGGGTTTCGGAGCAACATTGCCGAGCGATTCGACTAGCCCCAACGCATCACAGCCAACAGCCACACCAGGGACAACGCGAACGCTATCCAGATGCTCCAGTCGGTGACGCCGATTACCAGCAAATGCAGGTAGGCGCTGCCGAGAAGACCGATAAACAGCCGATCGCCACGGGTGGTGGTAATCGGCAGAAAACCTTTTCGAAGAATGCTTGGCGAACGCAACTCCCAAGTCGTCATGCCCACCAGGATCAAGGCTATGACGCCGAAGAACGCCGCCGTCGGGCTGGTCCAACTCATCCATTCCATCATCAGTTCCTCATACCCGGCCCAGGGCAAAGCCCTTGGCCACGTGGTTGCGAACAAACCAGATCACCAGCATGCCCGGCAGGATGGTCAACACCCCCGCCGCTGCCAGCACGCCCCAGTCGATGCCGGACGCCGAGACCGTGCGGGTCATCACCGCGGCGATGGGTTTGGCGTTCACCGACGTCAGGGTTCGCGCCAGCAACAATTCGACCCAGGAAAACATGAAGCAGAAAAACGCCGTGACACCGATCCCGGAGCCGATCAGCGGAACGAAAATCTTCACGAAGAACTTGGGAAAGCTGTAGCCATCGATGTAGGCGGTTTCGTCGATTTCCTTGGGAACGCCAGACATGAAGCCCTCAAGAATCCACACCGCCAGCGGCACGTTAAACAGACAGTGAGCCAACGCCACCGCGATGTGCGTGTCGAACAAGCCGATCGAGGAATACAGCTGGAAGAACGGCAACAGGAACACCGCCGGCGGTGCCATGCGGTTGGTCAGCAGCCAGAAGAACAGGTGCTTGTCACCGAGGAAGCGATAGCGCGAAAACGCATAGGCCGCCGGCAACGCCACGGTCAGGGAAATGATTGTGTTCATGCTGACGTAGTACGCCGAGTTGAGGTAGCCGGTGTACCAGCTCGGGTCGGTGAAGATCACCTTGTAGTTGGCGAAAGTGAAATCCTGGGGAAACAGCGTCAGGCCGCCGAGGATTTCGGTGTTGCTCTTGAAGGACATGTTCAGCAGCCAGTAGATCGGCACCAGCAGGAACAGGATGTAGACCAGCAGCGGAATCAGCTTTCTCTTGCTCATGGCAGGCCTCACCGATTGGCGTCAGAGTGAGTCATGGCGGTGTAGAACAGCCACGACACCAACAGGATGATCAGGAAGTACACCAGCGAGAAAGCCGCCGCCGGGCCGAGGTCGAATTGCCCTACGGCCATCTGGGTCAAGGTCTGACTCAGGAAGGTCGTGGCATTGCCCGGACCACCACCGGTCAGCACGAACGGTTCGGTGTAGATCATGAAACTGTCCATGAACCGCAGCATCACCGCGATCAGCAGCACGCTCTTGAGCTTGGGCAACTGGATGTGCCGGAACACCGCCCAGGCCGACGCCCGATCGATCCGCGCCGCCTGGTAATACACATCCGGAATCGCCCGCAGACCGGAGAAACACAACAACGCCACCAGCGACGTCCAGTGCCACACGTCCATCACCAACACCGTGACCCAGGCGTCCATGGTGTTGGCCGCATAGTTGTAGCTGATGCCCATGCCGTTGAGGCTGGACCCAAGCAAGCCGATGTCGGCCCGACCGAAAATCTGCCAGATGGTGCCGACCACGTTCCACGGGATCAGCAGCGGAATCGCCAGGATAATCAGCACCAGCGACGACCAGCGGCCCTTGATCGGCATGGTCAGGGCGATGGCGATGCCCAACGGAATTTCGATCAACAACACGCAGGCGGAATAGATGAACTGGCGCAGCAGCGAGTCATGCAGCCTTGGGTCGAGCAACACCTGCTTGTACCAATCGGCGCCGACGAAATAGCGGCTGGACTGGTCGAAGATGTCCTGCACCGAATAGTTGACCACGGTCATCATCGGGATCACCGCACTGAACGCCACCAGCAGGAACACCGGCAGCACCAGCCACCAGGCCTTGTTGTTCTGCACCTTGTTCATGGCAGCACCTCCAGCAAGTAATCATCGGCGTAGACCATCAGCCATTGCCCCGGGAAACTGATGTACGCCGTGCCCTCGGGCACCGGTTTGTCTTCGGCCAGGCGTACTTTCAGCAGCACGCCGTCGAGGTTCAGGGTCATGATTTTGTAGGTGCCCAGGTCCTCGACGTGTACGACCTTAGCCCGCAACGCGTCATCAAAGGCTTCCTCCCACACATGAACGAACTCCGGACGGATGCCGACCTTCAGGGTTTTCCATTCGCTGTCGGCGATCCGTTGCTGCATCGCGTGGGACAACGGCAAGTGAGTCCCGGCAAAACCGACACCGCCGGCCTGCGGCTGGACGTCGATCAGGTTCATCCCCGGGCTGCCGATGAAATAGCCGACAAAGGTGTGGCTCGGCCGTTCGAACAATTCCCGTGGCGTACCGAACTGCACGATCTGCCCGCCGTACATCACCGCGATCTTGTCGGCGAAGGTCGAGGCTTCGAGCTGATCGTGGGTGACGTAGACCATGGTGATGTTGAACTGCTCGTGGATCTGCTTGAGCTTGCGCCGCAGCTTCCACTTCAGGTGCGGGTCGATCACCGTCAATGGTTCATCGAAGAGGATCGCCGACACGTCATCGCGCACCAGCCCACGGCCCATGGAGACTTTCTGCTTTTCATCGGCGGTGAGGTTACGCGCCTTCTTGTGCAGCAATGCCTGAAGGTCGAGGACTTCGGCGATTTCATGCACCTTGCTGAAAATCTTCGCTTCGACCATGCCCTGATTGCGCAGCGGGAAAGCCAGGTTGTCGAACACCGTCATGGTGTCGTAGACCACCGGAAACTGGAAAACCTGGGCGATGTTGCGCTTTTCCGGGGTCAGTTCGTTGACCACTTTGCCGTCGAACATCACCTGGCCCTGGGACGGGCTGAGCAACCCGGAAATGATGTTGAGCAAGGTCGACTTGCCGCACCCCGATGGCCCGAGCAGCGCATAAGCGCCGCCCTGCTCCCAGACGTGGTCCATCTCGCGGATCGCGTAATCCTCAGGGCCGGCTGGCGTGCGGGTGTAGCTGTGGGCAAGGCTCTGCAAACGGATTTCGGCCATCAGGCAACCCTCGCAATGCGGCGACCGGGCGCCTGGACCAGCCGCCCCTGCATATCGAACACAAACAGTTTATGAGTCGGGATATAGATGCGAATCGGCGCATCGACGTCGTATTCGTGCACCCCCGGCAAGTGCAGCACCAGCAGGAAATACTCGTTGCGCACGTGCAGGAAGGTTTCCGAACCGCTGATCTCGGCCACCTCGACGGTCACCGCCAGTTCCAGATCGTCGTCGTTGCTCGGCACCAGCGAGATATGGCTGGGACGCACGCCGAAACGGAATTCGCCCTCGCCCACCGGACGCAGATCGACGTTCAACGGGAAGTGCACGAAATTGGCGAAACTGACTTCGTTG
Source organism: Pseudomonas sp. GW821-FHT03E01 (assembly GCF_059420765.1). Taxonomy (NCBI): domain Bacteria; kingdom Pseudomonadati; phylum Pseudomonadota; class Gammaproteobacteria; order Pseudomonadales; family Pseudomonadaceae; genus Pseudomonas; species Pseudomonas sp. GW821-FHT03E01. The sequence goes on from NZ_JBWKUI010000016.1 coordinate 181,739, forward strand.
CCGGCAATGCGCCCCGGCATCAGGTTGATCGGTGGCTCGGAGAACAACTCCGCCGCCAGCACGGTTTGCGGCTGGTGATACACCTCGGAGGACTTGCCGCTCTGAATCACCCGGCCTTCGTGAAGAATCGTCGTGGTGCCGCCCAGCGCCAGGGCTTCGTTGGGTTCGGTGGTGGCGTAAATCGCGATGGTATTGCGCGCCTTGAACAGCTCGCGCATTTCCTGGCGCAGCTCTTCGCGCAGCTTGTAGTCGAGGTTGACCAGCGGCTCGTCGAACAGAATCAGCTCGGCGTCCTTGACCAGCGCCCGGGCCATGGCCGTGCGCTGTTGCTGGCCGCCGGAGAGCTCCAGTGGATGGCGCTGGAGAAACTTCTCGATGCGCAGCATCTTCGCGGTTTCCAGCACCTTGCTCTGGATCAACTCATTGGCAACGCCACCCTGACGCAGCGGCGAGGCGATGTTCTCGAACACCGTCATGGTCGGGTAATTGATGAACTGCTGATAGACCATCGACACATTGCGCAAACGCACCGGGCGCTGGGTGACGTCGACGCCGTTCATCAGGATGCGGCCGCTGTCGGGTTTGTCCAGACCGGCCATCAGGCGCATGAGGCTGGTTTTGCCGGACAGCGTGCGACCGAGCAAAACGTTGAACGATCCGGGTTCGAAATTAAGGCACGCATCGTCGATCCAGGTCTGGCCTTCGATGGTGCGGCTGACATGTTCCAGGATTAGTGACATGGCTCGGCCTTTTTTTATTTTTTGAGTCAAGCGACCGGAGCTACATAGCGACATCCGTGCCAAAAATCTCAAGCGTTTGATTTGGCTGGAAATCCCATCAAACAAGATAAAAATCGGATTCGTTGATGAACAGAAATGAACAACCACGAATGAACAACTGAACAATTCAACGATTGACAATGAACAAATGTGAACAACACTCTACGGATGTTTTTTGCGTGGCCCTCACGTGATGCAAAACCCATAAAAACAATAAAAGCTTGCCCAGAGATCGACCGCCATGGCCGTACCTGTCTCAAAGCGCTCCCACGACGCCATCATCCAGGACTCCTGGTCCCGCTGCCGCGCGTTCGGGCTCGATCATCAGAGCGCGCCAGCGTTCGATCAGCTGCCGGCAGACGGCATCGCCCACTTGCTGGAAAGTCAGCATTCCCTGGTGCAAACCACCCATCAGGAAGTCCTGCCGTATTACGAAAACATCCTCAGCAACTCCAATTGCCTGATCATGCTCGCCGACAATCACGGCCAGGTGCTGACGTCGTGGGGTACCCAGCGTTTCATCGAGCCGAGCCTGACCCGCGGTTTCAGCGTCGGCGCCAGCTGGATGGAGCATTGCAGCGGGACCAATGCGATCGGCACCGCGCTGGCCTGCGAGCAGGCCGTGCACATCGAGCACGATGAACATTTCCTCAAGGCCAACCGCTTCATGACCGGTTCCGCCGCGCCGATTTTCGATGCCGAGCGCAAGGTGATCGCGGTGCTGGATGTGTCCAGCGACAGCTACCTGCCGCCCTCCCACACCCTGGGCATGGTCAAGATGATGAGCCAGACCGTGGAGAACCGGCTGATCCTCAACCTGTTCCACGGCCAGCATTTCCAACTGACCTTCAACACCGGGTTGAACAACCTCGACAGCCAATGGGCCGGGATGCTGATCTTCGATGAAACCGGTCAGGTACTGTCGGCCAACCGCCGGGCCGACAATCTGCTGGGCATCAGCCTGTCGCGGGTCAGCGTCGAAAGCCTGTTCAAAGTCTCGTTGATGGAACTGCTGAATCAGCCGGACGGCCTGCCGTTTTCCCTGCAAGCCTCAGGAAACAACCGTTTCCAGTGCGTGCTGAAACGACCGAAACAGGCGTCGATTCAGGCGCGGCTGTTTGCAGAAAAAAAGAGCACTGAAACGAAAAGCCCTGAAATAAAGTGCACTGAGCCCACCCTGGCAGCGCCCGCCGCGATCAGCCTCAACACCCTGCACTTTGGCGACAGCCGCGTGGAAAAAGCCGTGCGCCAGGCCGAACGTTTGCTGGAGAAGGACATTCCATTGTTGATCCACGGGGAAACCGGGGTCGGCAAGGAAGTCTTCGTCAAAGCCCTGCACCACGCCAGCTCACGCAGCAAACAACCGTTCATTGCCGTCAACTGTGCAGCGATCCCCGCCGAACTGGTGGAGTCCGAGCTGTTTGGCTACGAGAAAGGCGCGTTCACCGGCGCCAACCAGAAAGGCAGCATCGGGCTGATCCGCAAGGCCGACAAAGGCACCCTGTTCCTCGATGAAATCGGCGACATGCCGCTACCGACCCAGGCCCGGCTGCTGCGGGTATTGCAGGAACGTTGCGTACAACCGGTGGGCAGCAGCGAGTTGTTCCCGGTGGACATCCGGATCATCTCGGCGACCAACCGCTTGTTGCGCGAGCAGGTGCAGTTGGGGCGGTTTCGTGAGGATTTGTATTACCGCATCGGCGGTTTGACCCTGGAACTGCCACCGATCAGGGAGCGCAGCGACAAGCAGGCGTTGTTCAAGCGCTTGTGGGAGCAACACCGTGAACCGTCGCAGTGGGCCGGGTTGAGCCCCGAGGTGCTGGAACTGTTCAGCCGCCATCCGTGGCCGGGGAATTTGCGTCAGGTCAGCAGCGTGATGCAGGTGGCGTTGGCCATGGCCGAAGAGCAACCCGTACGGCCGGAACATTTGCCGGATGATTTTTTTGTCGATCTGGAGATGGAGCCGGTGGATACGCCGGAGCCGATAGCCGTTGATTTGAATGATGCCGAGGCATTGAATCGGCAATTGCAGGCGGCTGGGGGAAATATTTCGCACTTGGCGCGGCGGTTAGGGGTTAGTCGCAATACCCTTTACAAGCGGTTGCGCCAATTGGGGGATTGAAGGCTGCGATCTTTTGATCTTCAACCAAACAAACAAAAACCCGCACAAGGCGGGTTTTGTTTGTAGCAAACGCAGCGATCAGTCAGCCAGACGCCAGGTCGTGCCGCCCTTGCCGTCTTCCAGCACCACGCCCATGGCGGTGAGCTGGTCGCGGATGCGGTCGGATTCGGCCCAGTCTTTGTTGGCACGGGCAGTCAGGCGCGCCTGGATCAGTGCATCGACTTCAGCCGCGTCGACCCGCCCTTCGGCACCGGCCTGCAGGAAGTCATCGGCTTCAAGCTGCAATACACCCAGCACGCTGGCCAGTTCCTTCAAGCGTGCCGCCAGACCGGCCGCCGCATCCAGATCGCTCTCGCGCAGACGGTTGATCTCGCGGACCATCTCGAACAGCACCGCACAGGCTTCCGGCGTGCCGAAGTCGTCGTTCATCACCTGGGTGAAACGCTCGACGAAGGCTTCGCCGCCAGCAGGTGCCACTTTCGGCAGGCCTTTCAACGCATGGTAGAAACGCTCGAGGGCGCCCTTGGCGTCCTTGAGGTTGTCTTCCGAATAGTTGATCGCGCTGCGGTAGTGGCTCGACACCAGCAGGTAACGCACGACTTCCGGGTGGTACTTGTCGAGCACGTCGCGAATGGTGAAGAAGTTGTTCAAGGACTTGGACATCTTCTCGCCATTGATGCGAATCATGCCGCAATGCATCCACGCGTTGGCGTAGGTCTTGCCGGTGGCCGCTTCGCTCTGGGCGATTTCGTTTTCGTGGTGCGGGAACTCGAGGTCGCTGCCGCCGCCATGAATATCGAAGGTCTCGCCCAGGCAGCAGGTGGACATCACCGAGCACTCGATGTGCCAGCCCGGACGACCGTCGCCCCACGGCGATGGCCAGCTCGGCTCGCCTGGCTTGGCGCCTTTCCACAGCACGAAGTCCAGCGGGTCCTGTTTCGACTCGTCGACTTCGATTCGTGCGCCGATGCGCAGGTCTTCGATCTTCTTGCGCGACAGCTTGCCGTAGCCCATGAACTTGGCGACGCGGTAGTACACATCGCCATTGCCCGGTGCGTAGGCGTAACCCTTGTCGATCAGGGTCTGGATCATCGCGTGCATGCCCGGGATGTGATCCGTGGCACGCGGCTCCATGTCCGGTTTTTTGATGTTCAGGCGCGCTTCATCTTCGTGCATCGCCGCGATCATGCGCTCGGTCAAGGCCTCGAACGACTCGCCGTTCTCGTTGGCCCGATTGATGATCTTGTCGTCGATATCGGTGATGTTGCGCACGTAGGTCAGGTCGTAACCGCTGAACCGCAACCAGCGGGTCACCAGGTCGAACGCGACCATGCTGCGGCCATGGCCCAGATGGCAGTAGTCGTACACGGTCATCCCGCAGACGTACATGCGCACCTTGTTGCCATCCAGCGGCTTGAAGACTTCTTTGCTCTTGGTGAGCGTGTTGTAGATCGTAAGCACGACGGTTCCTTAAGACTTGATCACTGGCCCCACGAATCACGCAGGGTCACGGTACGGTTGAATACCGGAGCGCCCGGTTTCGAGTCCTTGATATCCGCGACGAAGTAACCTTCGCGCTCGAACTGGAAACGGTCTTCCGGCTGTGCGTTGCCCAACGAGGGTTCAGCACGACAACCGGTGAGGACTTGCAGTGAGTCAGGGTTGATGTTGTCCAGGAAACTGGCGCTGTCTTCGGCCTTCTCCGGGTTCGGAGAACGGAACAGACGATCGTACAGACGCACTTCGCACTCGACGCTGGCCGCAGCCGGCACCCAGTGCACCACGCCTTTGACCTTGCGGCCTTCAGGGTTCTTGCCCAGGGTGTCCGGATCGTACGAGCAACGCAGTTCGACGATGTTGCCGTCGGCATCCTTGATTGCTTCGTCGGCACGGATCACGTAGCTGCCGCGCAGACGCACTTCACCGTTCGGCTCCAGGCGCTTGTAGCCTTTTGGCGGCTCTTCCATGAAGTCATCGCGGTCGATGTAGATTTCACGGGCGAACGGCAGCTTGCGCACGCCGAGTTCTTCTTTCTGCGGATGACGTGGCAGTTCGAGATTCTCGACTTGGTCTTCCGGGTAGTTGGTGATCACGACTTTCAACGGACGCAGCACGCACATGGCGCGCGGGGCATTCGCGTCCAGGTCCTGACGGATGCTGAACTCGAGCATGCCGAAGTCGACCACGCCATCGGAACGGTTGGTGCCGATCATGTCGCAGAAGTTGCGGATCGACGCCGGGGTGTAGCCGCGGCGGCGGAAGCCCGACAGCGTGGACATGCGCGGATCGTCCCAGCCGTTGACGTGTTTCTCGTCCACAAGCTGCTTGAGCTTGCGCTTGCTGGTGATGGTGTAGTTGAGGTTCAGACGGCTGAATTCGTACTGACGCGGGTGCGCCGGCACCGGCAGGTTGTCGAGAAACCAGTCGTACAACGGACGATGGCTTTCAAACTCCAGGGTGCAGATCGAGTGGGTGATGCCTTCGATGGCGTCCGACTGACCGTGGGTGAAGTCGTAGTTCGGGTAGATGCACCACTTGTCGCCGGTCTGGTGGTGATGGGCATGACGGATGCGATACATGATCGGGTCGCGCAGGTTCATGTTCGGCGAGGCCATGTCGATCTTGGCCCGCAGCACACGTGCGCCGTCCTTGAATTCGCCGGCCTTCATGCGAGCGAACAGGTCGAGGTTTTCCTCAACCGAGCGGTCGCGGAACGGGCTGTTCTTGCCCGGCTCGGTCAGGCTGCCACGGTATTCCTTGGCCTGTTCGGGGGTCAGGTCGTCGACATAGGCCTTGCCGGCCTTGATCAGCTCTACCGCCCAGTCGTGCAACTGGTCGAAATACTGCGAGGCATAGCGCACTTCACCGGACCATTCGAAGCCCAGCCATTTGACGTCGCTTTCGATCGCGTCGATGTATTCCTGGTCTTCCTTGGCCGGGTTGGTGTCGTCGAAACGCAGGTGCGTGACGCCGCCGAATTCCTGGGCCAGGCCGAAGTTCACACAGATCGACTTGGCGTGACCGATGTGCAGGTAACCGTTGGGCTCAGGCGGAAAACGGGTAACGATCTGCGTGTGCTTACCCGAGTCCAGGTCCGCCTGGATGATCGGGCGCAGGAAATTGACCGGCACGGCAGGGCCGGTCTTGGAATTCGAGGTAGGGTCGACAGTGGGCTTGCTCATAGGATCCTTGAACGTACAAGTGCGCGGCCAGTTGGCCAAATCAAAGCGGCTGTTATAAATCAAAGGGGCTTATCATAGCCGATGCTGTCAAGTGGCTGACAGAGCAGGCCGGCAATCGGTTGCATTTAATCGGCCGGCGATGAAAAACAGCCTCGAAATTCGCGTCCGGCACGCTAAACTGCGCACCTTGGCCGACACTGGCCGGACCGGTTGAGGGCTGTAGAGCCCCGAAACCCACGAATTCTTAGAATGAGTACCCATCATGACCAAAGTCAAACTGTCTACCAACTTCGGCGACATCGTCCTGCAACTGAACGCTGAAAAGGCACCGCTGACCGTTGCCAACTTCATCGAATACGTCAAGGCCGGTCACTACGAAAACACTGTTTTCCACCGCGTCATCGGTAACTTCATGATCCAGGGCGGCGGTTTCGAGCCAGGCATGAAAGAAAAGAAAGACAAGCGCCCAAGCATCCAGAACGAAGCCGACAACGGCCTGCCGAACAAGAAGTACAGCGTTGCCATGGCCCGCACCATGGAGCCGCATTCGGCTTCCGCGCAATTCTTCATCAACGTGGCTGACAACAGCTTCCTGAACCACAGCGCCAAGACCGTTCAGGGCTGGGGCTACGCGGTATTCGGCGAAGTGGTTGAAGGCACCGACGTCGTCGACAAGATCAAAGGCGTGGCCACCACCTCCAAGGCCGGTCACCAGGACGTACCTGCAGACGACGTGATCATCGAGAAAGCCGAGATCATTGAGTGATACTGCTGATTTCAGACTTGCATCTGGAAGAGGAGCGCCCGGACATTACCCGGGCGTTTCTGGATTTGCTCGCTGGACGCGCCCGCTCGGCGAGTGCGTTGTACATTCTGGGCGACTTTTTCGAGGCGTGGATTGGCGACGATGCCATGACAGCCTTCCAGCGTTCCATCTGCCAGGCCCTGCGTAATTTGAGCGACAGCGGCACGGCCATTTTCCTGATGCACGGCAATCGCGACTTCATGCTCGGCAAGGCCTTCTGCAAAGCGGCCGGCTGTACCTTGCTCAAAGATCCGAGTGTCGTGCAGTTTTACGGCGAGCCGGTGCTGTTGATGCACGGCGACAGCCTCTGCACCCGCGACGTAGGTTATATGAAGCTGCGGCGCTACCTGCGTAACCCGATCACCCTGTTCATCCTGCGCCATCTGCCTTTGGGCACACGGCATAAACTGGCGCGCAAGCTGCGCAGTGAAAGCCGTGCGCAAACGCGGATGAAGGCCAATGACATTGTCGATGTCACGCCGGAAGAAGTGCCGCGGGTCATGCAGGCCTATGGTGTGAAAACCTTGATCCACGGCCACACCCATCGCCCCGCCATCCACAAGTTGCAGATTGGCGAGCAGGCGGCCAAGCGCATTGTGCTGGGGGATTGGGACCGTCAAGGCTGGGTGTTGCAGGTGGATGAGCAAGGGTTTGCGTTGGCGCCGTTTGATTTTGGTAACCCAATCCTCCTGTAGGAGCGAGGCTTGCCCGCGAAGGCGGCGTGTCAATCAATATTTACGTAGACTGACACGCCGCC
>NZ_JBWKUI010000017.1:0-122776 GCF_059420765.1 Pseudomonas sp. GW821-FHT03E01
AGAAGGCGGAGTGTCAGTTAACAACAATATCGACTGACACTCCGCCTTCGCGGGCAAGCCTCGCTCCTACGGTACGTTGTTAAGCCAGCACAGCCTGCTGGCTGGAGCCGAAGGTCAAATACTCAACCAACTCCGCCAACGGCAACGGCTTGCTGATCAGATACCCCTGCACCTGATCGCAACCAAATCCGCGCAACAAATCCAGCTGCTCCGGTGTTTCCACCCCTTCGGCAACCACTTCGAGGTTGAGGTTGTGCGCCAGGTTGATCATGGCGTGCACCAGTTTGCGATTCTCTTCCCGTTCTTCCATGCCGCCGACAAAGCTCTTGTCGACCTTCAACAAGGCGATCGGCAGGCTGTTCAGGTGCACGAACGATGAGAACCCGGTGCCGAAATCGTCCAGCGAAAAGCGCACACCGAGCCGTCCGAGGGCGTCCATGGTCTGCTTGACCAGGTCACTGCGACGCATCACCGCGGTTTCGGTCAGTTCGAATTCCAGCCATTGCGCCTCGACGCCACGCTCGGCAATCAACCGGCTCAGGGTCGACAGTAACTGGCTGTCCTGAAACTGCCGGAACGACAGGTTGATCGCCATGTGCAGCGCCGGCAGGCCCCGCTCACGCAACGCCTGCATGTCCCGCAGGGCTCGGGAAATCACCCAGTAACCCAGCGGCACGATCAAGCCGCTTTGCTCGGCCAGTGGCACGAATTCGCTGGGGGGCAGCAAACCGCGTTCGCCATGACGCCAGCGCACCAAGGCTTCGAGGCCGACGATCTGGCCGTCCGCAAGGTTCAGGCGTGGCTGGTAATGCAACTCCAGCTCATCGCGACGCAAGGCCCGACGCAGCTCACTTTCAAGGTCGGCGATGCTGCGGGCATTGCGATTGATCCGCTCGTTGAAGATGTGAAAGGTGCAGCCTTGAGTACTCTTGGCCTGCTGCATGGCGATGTGCGCATGCCACATCAACGGGTCGGCGCCGGCCTGCGCCCGGGCGTGAGCAATGCCGAGACTGGAACCGATCAACAGGCTTTCGCCGTCGATCCAGTAGGGCTCGGACAGGGCTTCGGTAATCCGTTCGGCCATCCATTCAGCGCGCTGAGGGGCGCGGCGGGTGTCGATCAGCAGGGCGAATTCATCGCTACCCAGCCGCGCCAGTTGATCGCCGGCCTCCAGCTGGCTTTTCAGCCGCGAGACCACTTGCAGAATCAACCGGTCGCCTGCCTGATGGCCGAGGGCGTCGTTGGCGTGTCGAAAGTTGTCGAGGTCGAGGTGACCGAGGGCCAGGCCGCGGCCGTCGTTGTCCGCCAGACGCGCCGCCAGCAAGGTCTGGAAACCCTGGCGGTTGGCGATGCCGGTCAGCGGATCCTGCTCGGCCAGGCGCTGCAAGGTGTTTTCCAGCACCCCGCGCTCACGCACATGACGCAGACAGCGGCGCAACATGCCGGGATCCAGCAGGTTGCGCACCAGCCAGTCGCTCACACCGTCGGGCGGCGCCAGCGGTTCGTGTTCGAGCAGCAACACCGTCGGCAGGCTGCAACGGCCGGGTGCTGGCTGCAGAGCAGGAATCGTCAACAACACCGCGCTGCGGTTGTCATCGAACAAGTTGCTGACCGACTCCCAGCTCGGCGCGCTGAGCAGCACTGCCGAACTCCCCATTGGAGCCAGACACTCGCGCAACAACGCTGCCCACGCCGGCTCTTGGGCCAGTAGCAGCAAACGCAAGGGTTCGACAGGCGTAGACAAGCTAGCTCCCTAGACTCTGCAAAGATGTAGGCGGCGCGCATTATGCCGCTCGGGTAACCAATGACCCAATATCATCGGTTATCAAACACGACTTCGAGTCTTGAATACGTACATTAGACGCGAATTCATTGCGCATCCTGCGTGAAAGTATCAAAACCGGCAAATAGAGATCGCGTGTTGCGTCACAAGTCGGAGAGAGCAGCACAATTCTCTGAGCCTGTTAAAATGCCGGCCCATTTCGCTAACGACTCCCTGATTTCGTATGTCCCGACTCAATCCCCGGCAGCAAGAAGCCGTGAGCTACGTCGGCGGCCCTCTTTTGGTGCTCGCCGGCGCAGGCTCCGGCAAGACCAGCGTGATCACCCGCAAAATTGCGCATCTGATCCAGAGCTGCGGCATCCGCGCCCAGTACATCGTCGCCATGACCTTTACCAACAAGGCCGCGCGGGAGATGAAGGAACGGGTCGGCACGCTGCTCAAGGGCGGTGAAGGCCGCGGCCTGACGGTGTGCACCTTTCACAACCTGGGCCTGAACATCATCCGCAAGGAACATGTGCGGCTGGGCTATAAACCGGGCTTCTCGATCTTCGACGAGACCGACGTCAAAGCCCTGATGACCGACATCATGCAGAAGGAATACTCGGGCGACGACGGCGTCGACGAGATCAAGAACATGATCGGCGCCTGGAAAAACGACCTGATCCTGCCGCCCGAAGCCCTGGAAAACGCACGCAACCCCAAGGAACAGACCGCCGCCATCGTCTACACCCACTACCAGCGCACGCTCAAGGCGTTCAACGCGGTGGACTTCGACGACCTGATTCTGCTGCCGGTAAAACTGTTCCAGGAACACGACGACATCCTGGAAAAATGGCAGAACAAGGTCCGCTACCTGCTGGTGGACGAATACCAGGACACCAACGCCAGCCAGTATTTGCTGGTGAAACTGCTGATCGGCAAACGCAACCAGTTCACTGTGGTAGGCGACGACGACCAATCGATCTACGCCTGGCGCGGCGCCCGCCCGGAAAACCTGATGCTGCTCAAGGACGATTACCCGTCCCTGAAAGTGGTGATGCTGGAGCAGAACTACCGCTCCACCAGCCGCATCCTGCGCTGCGCCAACGTGCTGATTTCGAACAACCCGCACGAATTCGAAAAGCAGCTGTGGAGTGAAATGGGTCACGGCGACGAGATCCGCGTGATCCGCTGCCGCAACGAAGACGCCGAAGCCGAGCGCGTGGCCGTGGAAATCCTCAGCCTGCACTTGCGCACCGACCGGCCCTACAGCGATTTCGCGATTCTGTATCGCGGCAACTACCAGGCCAAGCTGATCGAGCTGAAGCTGCAACATCACCAGGTGCCTTACCGACTGTCCGGCGGCAACAGCTTTTTCGGACGCCAGGAAGTGAAGGACCTGATGGCCTACTTCCGCCTGATCGTGAACCCGGACGACGACAACGCCTTCCTGCGGGTGATCAACGTCCCACGCCGGGAGATCGGTTCGACCACCCTGGAGAAGCTGGGCAACTACGCCACCGAGCGAAAAATCTCGATGTACGCCGCCACCGACGAAATCGGCCTGGGCGAACACCTGGACAGCCGCTTCACCGATCGCCTGTCGCGCTTCAAGCGCTTCATGGACAAGGTCCGCGAGCAGTGCGCCGGCGAAGACCCGATCTCCGCCCTGCGCAGCATGGTCATGGACATCGACTACGAGAACTGGCTGCGCACCAACAGCTCCAGTGACAAGGCCGCCGATTACCGCATGGGTAACGTCTGGTTCCTGATCGAGGCACTGAAGAACACGCTGGAGAAAGACGAAGACGGTGAGATGACCGTCGAAGATGCCATCGGCAAACTCGTGCTGCGCGACATGCTGGAGCGTCAGCAGGAAGAGGAAGATGGCGCCGAAGGTGTGCAGATGATGACCTTGCACGCCTCCAAGGGCCTGGAATTCCCTTACGTGTTCATCATGGGCATGGAAGAGGAAATCCTCCCGCACCGCTCCAGCATCGAAGCCGACACCATCGAAGAGGAACGCCGCCTGGCCTACGTCGGGATTACCCGAGCGCGTCAGACGCTGGCTTTCACTTTCGCCGCCAAGCGTAAGCAATATGGCGAGATCATCGACTGCGCGCCCAGCCGCTTCCTCGATGAACTGCCGCCGGACGACCTGGCCTGGGAAGGCAACGACGACACCCCGACCGAAGTCAAAGCCGTTCGTGGCAACAGCGCATTGGCAGATATACGCGCAATGCTAAAGCGCTAGAATTAGCCACATTTATTTAGACCTTCGGCACAAAAGACGCCAACAGAGGACAGCTTCATGGAAGCACTGCACAAGAAAATTCGCGAAGAAGGCATCGTGCTTTCCGACCAGGTCCTGAAAGTCGACGCCTTTCTGAACCACCAGATCGACCCGGCCCTGATGAAGCTGATCGGCGACGAATTCGCCTCGCTGTTCAAGGATTCGGGCATCACCAAGATCGTCACCATCGAAGCCTCGGGTATCGCCCCGGCGATCATGACCGGCCTGAACCTCGGCGTACCGGTGATTTTCGCGCGCAAGCATCAGTCCCTGACCCTGACTGAAAACCTGCTGTCGGCGACGGTCTACTCGTTCACCAAGCAGACCGAAAGCACTGTGGCGATCTCCCCGCGTCACCTGACCAGCAGCGACCGCGTGCTGATCATCGACGACTTCCTGGCCAACGGTAAGGCTTCGCAAGCGCTGATCTCGATCATCAAACAGGCCGGCGCGACCGTGGCCGGTCTGGGCATCGTGATCGAGAAGTCGTTCCAGGGTGGCCGTGCGGAACTGGATGCCCAGGGTTATCGCGTGGAATCGTTGGCTCGGGTGCAGTCGCTGAAGGATGGCGTTGTAACCTTCATCGAATAAAGCCACTACACCGAAAAACCAATGTGGGAGCGAGCAGGCTCGCCCCCACATTTGATTTCGACTGCCAGTTATTGCGCGGTGGCTTTGAGGCCGGTGAGCAACAACCGCTGAAACAAATCCTCTTTCAACCCCTCCGGCTTCGTCAGCTGCATCCGCTCCAGATGCACGGGAAACTGCGAAGGTTCTGGCGCATCCAGCGCCGCCTTGCCCAATTCCAGAATCTCCGTGAGCTTGAACTTGCTCTTCAACCAGTTCAGCGCCCGCAATAAATCCCGCTCCTGCGCCGTGAAATCACAGCCCAACGGATATTCCGGAAACAGATTCGAATGCCGGGCCTGAATGGCCTGTAAACGCTGCGGGCTGTTGTCGGCGAAACGCGGATCGAGGCGAAAATGCTTCGATAATTTGCCAGCGTTCTGCGCCTGTTCGATCAGCCCCGGCTGGAAGCGTGAGTCGCTGATGTTCAGCAACGCCTCGATCACCGCCGCGTCGGTCTTGCCCCGCAAATCGGCGATGCCGTACTCGGTGATGACGATGTCCCGCAGATGCCGTGGGATCGTGCAATGGCCGTATTCCCAGACGATGTTCGAACTGACCTCACCGCCCGACTCGCGCCAACTGCGCAGGAGCAGGATTGAGCGCGCGCCTTCCAGTGCATGACCCTGGGCCACGAAGTTGTATTGCCCGCCAACGCCGCTGAGTACCCGCCCGTCTTCGAGCTGATCCGCCACGCCCGCACCGAGCAACGTCATGGTGAACACAGTGTTGATGAAGCGCGCATCAAGGCGCTGCAAGCGTTTGAGTTCTTCCTGACCGTAGAGCTCGTTGATGTAACTGATGCGGGTCATGTTGAATTCGAGCCGCTTGCTCTGCGGCAACTCGCGCAAGCGCTCGTAGAAACTGCGCGGCCCGAGGAAAAACCCGCCATGTACCGAGATGCCGTCGGTTTGCGCCGCCTCATTCAGCGTCCCGGCGTTCGCCTGCTGCTGGGTCTGCACATCCGGGTAGACCTTGCGTCGCACGATCCCGGCGTCCGCCAGCACCAGCAAGCCGTTGACGAACATTTCGCTGCAACCGTAAAGGCCCTTGGCAAACGGTTCGACGCCCCCTTCGCGCTCGATCAACTGCGCCCACTGGCTGAGATTCAGATCCGCCAGCAACGCCTTGTAACCGTCACTGTCCGCCTGCCGCGCCAGTAACGCCGCCGTCAGGGCATCGCCCATGGCGCCGATGCCGACCTGCAAGGTGCCCCCATCGCGCACCAGCGTGCTGGCGTGCAGCCCGATGAAATGATCCTGGCAACCTACCGGCATGTTCGGTGTGGAGAACAACGTGGTGTTGTCCTTGGCGTCGATCAGCAGATCGAAGGTGTCGATGCCGACTTCCGCGTCACCGGGCATGTACGGCAAATCGTTGTGCACCTGGCCCACCATCAGGATCGTCTCCCCCGCCGCCCGGCGCTTGGCGATCATCGGCAACAGGTCGAGGGTGATGTCCGGGTTGCAGCTCATACTGAGGCGATCGGGATGTTCGCTGTGGCTGGCGACCAGTTGCGCCACCAGATTCAAACCGGCGGCATTGATGTCCCGTGCGGCGTGGCTGTAATTGCTGCTGACGTAATCCTGCTGGGCCGGGGCGCTGTTCAGCAGGCTGCCCGGTTGCATGAAGAACTGATGAATGTGGATGTTGTTCGGCAGGCTGTCGCGATGCAGGTCGGCGAGGAAATCCAGTTCCGGGTAATCGCCGAACACCCGCTCGATGAAGGGTTCGAGGAAGCGCTTTTGCAAGCCATCACCCAAGGGCGGACGGCCGAGACACAGGGCGGTGTAGACCGTCAGCTGCCGCTCGGGCAGTTGCGCAATGCGTTGATACAGCGCGTTGACGAAGTGGTTGGGTTTGCCCAGCCCCAGCGGCAGGCCCATATGGATATGCGCCGGCAACCGTGCCAGAACGTCATCGACCGCCTGCTCGATAGAACACAACTGCACCATCTGATCCTCCCGCCCAACCCATGAATTGGGTTGAACCGAGCTTGCCGGGTCTTTGCTGCAAAGAATAGCCTCAGACAAATCGCAGGCACAAAAAAGCCGCTCGCAAGCGGCTTTTCGTTGAAAACAGGCTTATTTCAGGCCAGACATCTTCTGGATGGCGCCTTCAAGGTCTTTCAGTTCGCAGTCACTGCATGTGCCTTTTGGTGGCATCGCATTGAGCCCGCTCAACGCTACCTTCGCCAAGCCAGCAGCGGTGCCGCCTTCTTTATCGGCACGTTTTTTCCAGTCTGCGGCATCACCGATCTTCGGTGCGCCCAACAGGCCGGTGCCATGGCAAGCATTGCAGTGTTTGGCAATAATTTCGTCAGGCGTTTTCGACGCACCGCCGCCAACCGAAGCAGCGACTTCCATCCCCTTGCATTCTTTACCCTGCACACAGACTTGGCCGACTGGTTCAAGACGTTTAGCGATATCGTCGTTGGTCGCAGCTTGTGCGCTGACTGCCCAAAGGGCCAATACGGTTGCTGGTGCGGCCAGCATTTTCATAATTAGGTTCACGCGTACACCCTCAATGGTGGCTAGTCACGCCTGCGGCCACGGTTCGCAGGCGGGCGCAAGTATAGCGGTAAGCCCGCCACACTGAAACAACCCCAAAGTCGAAGGGGTCTTATCACAAGGCGGGAATACAGCATGGGCGTCTGTGCAATCCGGGCACGACGCCGTGCCTCTTAGAAATTCGCTGGAGTGGCTGCGCTGATTAGTCGCGCCGGGGCATCGAACGGATTCCGGAAACGGTGCGGCTTGGTACTTTCAAAGTAGTAGCTGTCGCCGGCCTCGAGCACAAATGTTTCGAGCCCTACCACCAGTTCCAGCCGACCCTCCACCAGGATCCCGGTTTCCTCGCCCTCGTGGGTGAGCATCTCCTCGCCGGTGTCGGCGCCTGGCGGGTAGATTTCGTTGAGGAACGCGATAGCCCGGCTCGGGTGAGCCCGACCGACGAGCTTCATGGTCACTGCGCCATCGGAAATATCGATCAGCTCGTGGGCCTTGTAGACGATCTGAGTCGGCTTTTCCTGCAGGATTTCTTCGGAAAAGAACTCGACCATGGACATGGGAATCCCGCCCAGTACCTTCCTCAGCGAACTGATCGAGGGGCTGACGCTGTTCTTCTCGATCATCGATATGGTGCTGTTGGTAACACCCGCGCGTTTGGCGAGCTCACGCTGGGAAAGACCTTTGAGCTTACGGATCGATTGCAGTCGTTCACCGACGTCCAATGCTGGAGCCTCCAGGGATTCAGGTTGCAAGAATATTGAGCGTTATCATGGCGACAGCGTTCAGTATTTACAACACTTGCGCCTGAATCCAGCCTGGCGAAGCGACTTTCGGTCGGGAGCGCTGTTTGTCAGGCCCCGGAATAGAGCAGCGGAACCCGACGCAGGTTGCAGAAGATCTGATAAGGAATCGTGTCGGCGGCTGTCGCGACATCACTGGCGAGGATATTTTTACCCCATAGCTCGACGGGCGAACCGAGGCCGGCTTGCGGCACGTCGGTCAGGTCGACGCAGAGCATGTCCATCGATACCCGACCCAGTAACTGACTGCGTTGCCCGGCCACCAGCACCGGTGTGCCGCTCGGTGCCTGGCGCGGATAACCATCGGCATACCCCATCGCCACCACACCCACACGCATCGGCTTGGGGGTGACGAATTTCGCGCCGTAACCAATCGGCTCGCCGGCCGGCAGTTCACGCACGCAAATCACCTTCGATTCCAGGGTCATCACCGGTTGCAGGCGAGACGCCACGGCATTGGCCTCTTCGAACGGCGTCGCGCCGTAGAGCATGATGCCCGGGCGCACCCAATCGCTCGGAATCTGCGGCCAACCAAGCACCGCCGGCGAGTTACGCAGGCTGATTTCGGCCGCCAAACCCTTACGCGCCGCTTCGAATACCGCGACCTGATCGACGCTGGCGTGGCAGTGCAGTTCATCGGCGCGGGCGAAGTGACTCATCAACACGATCTTCGCCACTTGGCCGCTGGCCAGCAGCCGTTGATAGGCGGCCTGGTAATCCGCTGGATGCAGACCAACCCGATGCATGCCGGAGTCGAGCTTGAGCCACACCGTAATCGGTTTGCTCAGCGTGGCTTTTTCGATGGCTTCGAGTTGCCACAACGAATGCACCACACACCAGAAGTCATGCTCGACGATCAGCGCCAACTCATCGGCTTCGAAAAAACCTTCCAGCAGCAACACCGGCGCACGAATACCAGCGGCGCGCAGCTCCAGGGCCTCTTCGATACACGCCACGGCAAAGCCGTCCGCCTCGGCTTCCAGCGCCTGGGCGCAACGTACCGCGCCATGGCCATAGGCATCGGCCTTGATCACCGCGAGGGCACGGGCACCCGTGACTTCACGGGCAATCCGGTAGTTGTGACGCAGGGCTTGAAGGTCGATCAGGGCACGGGCAGGACGCATGGCGGCAGACTTCTAGTCGGTCATTGGGAAAAAAACCGGCGCTGGCTGACAGCGTGAACCACCAACAGCGCCGGGAGAGGGATCTTTGTGACTTGATTTATGGCAGAGCGTTTATGGCAGCGCGGCAACGACCGACAGCTCGACCAGGATTTGCGGTTCGCACAGCTTCGATTCGACCGTGGCACGGGCCGGCGCGACGCCTTTTGGCAGCCACTGGTCCCACACCGAATTCATGCCTGCGAAGTGCGCGTCGATGTCTTTCAGGTAAATGGTCACCGACAGCAGACGGTTCTTGTCCGTCCCGGCCAGATCCAGCAAACGCTCGATGTTGGCGAGGGCTTCACGGGTCTGCTGTTCAATCCCGGCGCTCATGTCGTCGCCGACCTGTCCTGCCAGATACACAGTACCGTTATGGACAACGATCTGGCTCATGCGCTCATTGGTGAGCTGGCGCTGGATTGACATGTTTTGCAGGCTCCTTAAGTGTGTTGCCATAACGGGAAATATCGAGGCCTTCGGCGCTGATCTGCGGCGTTCTCTTGGCCATCAGGTCAGCCAGCAAACGACCGGACCCACAAGCCATGGTCCAGCCGAGCGTACCGTGGCCCGTATTCAAGAACAGGTTTTTGAACGGTGTGGCACCGACAATCGGCGTGCCGTCCGGAGTGGTCGGACGCAGGCCAGTCCAGAAACTCGCTTCGGGCAGATTGCCGCCCTGAGGATAAAGGTCGTTGACGATCATCTCCAGGGTTTCGCGCCGGCGCGGGTTCAACGACAGGTCAAAACCGGCGATTTCAGCCATGCCGCCGACGCGGATGCGGTTGTCGAAGCGGGTGATCGCGACCTTGTAGGTCTCATCGAGAATGGTCGACGTCGGGGCCATCGCCGGGTTAGTGATCGGCACGGTCAGCGAGTAACCCTTGAGTGGGTACACCGGGGCCTTGATGCCCAGCGGCTTGAGCAACTGCGGCGAGTAACTGCCGAGGGCCAGCACGTAACGGTCGGCGGTTTCCAGCTTGCCATCGATCCACACACCGTTGATGCGATCACCGGCGAAGTCGAGGCGCTGGATGTCCTGGCCGAAACGGAACTCCACACCCAGTTTCACGGCCATTTCGGCCAGGCGGGTGGTGAATATCTGGCAGTCGCCGGTCTGGTCGTTCGGCAGGCGCAAGGCACCGGCGAGGATGTCGGTGACGCTGGCCAGGGCCGGTTCGACCCGGGCAATGCCGGCACGGTCGAGCAGTTCGAACGGCACACCGGACTCTTTCAGCACGGCGATGTCTTTGGCGGCGCCATCGAGCTGCGCCTGGGTGCGGAACAGCTGGGTAGTCCCCAGGCTACGGCCTTCGTAGGCAATGCCGGTTTCGGCGCGCAATTCGTCGAGGCAGTCGCGGCTGTACTCGGACAGACGCACCATGCGCTCTTTGTTCACCGCGTAACGGCTGGCGGTGCAGTTGCGCAGCATCTGCGCCATCCACAGGTATTGGTCGATATTAGCAGTGGCCTTGATCGCCAATGGCGCGTGACGCTGCAACAGCCACTTGATGGCTTTGAGCGGCACGCCCGGTGCGGCCCACGGTGAGGCATAACCCGGCGAAACCTGCCCGGCGTTGGCGAAACTGGTTTCCATGGCCGGCGCTGGCTGACGGTCCACAACCGTCACTTCAAAGCCGGCTCGTGCCAGATAATAGGCACTGGCGGTACCGATGACGCCGCTACCCAAGACCAGAACGCGCATTTTCATATCCCTCATCGCGGCTTACCGCTGACGTTTATTGTGCAGACCGAAGATGTGGGCAGTTTAAAAAAGATTAGCCAGTGCTTTTCACTATATAAGTGCTTATATTTGGCGACAATTCTCGGCAAAAACCCTTTTCACGGAGGCGCATCCCCTATGCGGACCAACACTCAGACCAAACGTGAGCTGGACAAGATCGACCGCAACATCCTGCGGATCCTGCAAGCGGACGGGCGTATCTCCTTCACCGAACTGGGGGAAAAGGTCGGCCTCTCCACCACCCCCTGCACTGAACGGGTACGGCGCCTGGAGCGCGAAGGGATCATCATGGGCTACAACGCCCGGCTGAATCCGCAGCACTTGAAGGGTAGTCTGTTGGTGTTCGTCGAGATCAGTCTCGACTACAAATCCGGCGATACTTTCGAAGAGTTCCGACGCGCGGTGCTGAAACTGCCCCACGTACTTGAATGCCATTTGGTGTCAGGGGACTTCGATTACCTGGTGAAAGCGCGGATTTCCGAAATGGCCTCGTACCGCAAATTGCTGGGCGACATCCTGCTCAAGTTGCCGCATGTGCGCGAATCCAAGAGCTATATCGTGATGGAAGAAGTGAAAGAGAGTTTGAGTCTGCCGATTCCGGATTGAGCCCTACACCAACACCTGCCGGGTACTGGCCATGTATTCGTGGATCTGCTTCTCGACCCGCGGGTGAATCAGCTCCACTGGCCGCCGTCCATTGGGGCATGGCAATGTCTTGGTGGTACCGAACAGACGGCAGATCAATGGGCGCTCGTCATACACCGTGCACCCGTTGGGCCCCAGATGGACGCAATTGAGTTCGTCCATCGCCGCGTCCTGCTCGGCCCGGGTCTTGCGCGGCAGGCGGGACATTTCTTCGGGCGAGGTGGTGACCGGCCCACAACAGTCATGGCAGCCGGGCACGCACTCGAAGGTGGGAATTTGCTGGCGCAGCGTGCGAATTTTCTGACTGTTGCAGCTCATCGAAGCGGTGACCCGAATGCGGAATAGACCGGGATTCTGACGCAAAAGCCCCAATCCAGACAGCGCCAACCGACCAATGTTGCCCGTATCCGAAGGGGCGGCTTATGCTCCGTCAACTTTTTCAAACACACGCATCAGGATGACGTCCATGAACGCCCCCGTTCAGCAACCTGCCCCTAACCACCGGCACGTCGCCTCTTATTACGCCGCCAGCAGCCTGCCGCAACCCGACCTTCCGGCGCTCACAGGTGAGCTGGTCGCAGACGTGTGCGTGGTGGGCGGCGGATTCTCGGGGCTGAACACCGCGCTGGAACTGGCTGAACGAGGCTTGCGCGTGGTGCTCCTTGAAGCGCACAAGATCGGTTGGGGCGCCAGCGGACGTAATGGCGGGCAATTGATTCGCGGCGTCGGCCATGGCCTCGATCAGTTCGCCAATGTGATCGGTGCAGACGGCGTGCGTCAGATGAAACTGATGGGCCTGGAAGCGGTGGAAATCGTCCGCCAGCGAATCGAGCGCTTTCAGATCGCTTGCGACCTGACCTGGGGCTACTGCGACCTCGCCAACAAGGCCCATGACCTGGAAGGCTTCGCTGAAGACGCCAGCGAGCTGCGCAGCCTCGGTTACCGTTACGAAACCCGTCTGCTGCAAGCCAACGAAATGCACAGCGTGGTGGGTTCCGATCGCTATGTCGGTGGTTTGATCGACATGGGCTCCGGGCATCTGCACCCACTGAACCTGGCACTGGGCGAAGCGGCCGCAGCCCGGCAATTGGGCGCCAAACTGTTTGAGCAATCGGCTGTAACCCGCATCGATTATGGCCGCGAGGTCAAGGTCCACACCGCCCGGGGCTCGGTCCGCGCCAAGACCCTGGTGCTGGGCTGCAACGCCTACCTCAACGATCTCAACCCGCAACTTGGCGGCAAGGTGCTGCCCGCCGGCAGTTACATCATCGCCACCGAACCCTTGAGTGAAGAGCAGGCTCACGCGCTGCTGCCGCAGAACATGGCGGTCTGCGATCAACGGGTAGCGCTGGATTATTACCGACTCTCGGCGGACCGCCGCCTGCTGTTCGGCGGCGCCTGCCATTATTCAGGACGCGATCCGAAAGACATCGCCGCATACATGCGTCCGAAGATGCTGGCGGTGTTCCCGCAACTGGCCGGGGTGAAAATCGACTATCAGTGGGGCGGGATGATCGGCATCGGGGCTAATCGCCTGCCGCAGATCGGCCGGCTCAAGGAGCAACCGAATGTGTATTACGCCCAGGCCTATTCTGGTCATGGCGTAAACGCCACGCACCTGGCAGGCAAGTTGTTGGCTGAGGCCATCAGCGGCCAGCACAGTGGTGGTTTCGATCTGTTTGCCAAGGTGCCGCACATTACCTTTCCAGGCGGCAAACATTTGCGCTCGCCGTTGTTGGCGTTGGGAATGCTTTGGCATCGTCTTAAAGAACTGGCCTGAACCCTTGCAGGAGCTGCCGAAGGCTGCACCTGCAAGGGATCGCGGTTCATCTCACAGATGCCAGAAAGGTTTAAGCCCCTCCTCCCGCGCCTGCTCCCGACTCAACCCGACATCCTTGAGTTGCTCCGGCGTCAGCTCCAACAACGCCTTACGCGTGTGCAGACGATGCCAGAACAGACCCCAGCGCCCCAGGCAGGACGGTGCATTGCGCATAATTGCCTCGCGCGCGCCGTTCTGTTGCCCTGCCGCCAGTTCCTGACTGTGTAACGTCAGCCGCACATCGCTCAAGCCGTTCATTTTCGTCGCTCCTGTTTACTTGGGTAGCCAGAGCTTTCATGATGCGCGGACGGCAAAAAGCATTACAGATTCAACAGAGCAGTATTAATTCCATACAGTTTTTCTGTTTCGGCCTCTGAATCGCTTATTTTTGCCCCATCTGTATTGGTTAACCGAATCACCCACATCGAGACTGCACCATGACCCTTTACGTCAACCTCGCCGAGTTGCTCGGCACACGTATCGAACAGGGCTTCTATCGCCCCGGTGACCGGCTACCCTCGGTGCGGGCGCTGAGTGTCGAGCACGGGGTCAGCCTGAGCACGGTGCAACAGGCCTATCGAGTGCTGGAAGACGTAGGCCTGGCGATGCCCAAACCCAAATCCGGCTATTTCGTACCGGTGAGCCGCGAACTGCCAGAGCTACCCGTGGTCGGCCGCCCAGCCCAACGACCGGTGGATATTTCACAGTGGGATCAGGTGCTGGAACTGATCCGCGCCGTGCCGCGCAAGGATGTCGTGCAGTTGGGCCGCGGTATGCCGGACATCACCTCGCCGACCATGAAACCGCTACTGCGCAACCTGGCACGTATCAGCCGCCAGCAGGACATGCGAGGCCTGTATTACGACAACATCTGCGGCACCCTCGAACTGCGCGAACAAATCGCCCGCCTGATGCTCGATTCCGGCTGCCAATTGAGCGCCAACGATCTGGTGATCACTACCGGTTGCCACGAAGCGCTGTCGACCAGCATCCGCGCCATCTGCGGACCGGGTGACATCGTCGCAGTGGATTCGCCAAGCTTTCACGGCGCCATGCAGACCCTCAAGGGCCTGGGCATGAAAGCGCTGGAAATCCCCACCGACCCGCTCACCGGCATCAGCCTCGAAGCGTTGGAACTGGCGTTGGAGCAATGGCCGATCAAAGCCATACAGTTGACCCCCAACTGTAACAACCCGCTGGGCTACATCATGCCGGAGTCACGCAAACGTGCGCTGTTGAACCTCGCACAGCGTTTCGACGTGGCGATTATCGAGGACGATGTGTATGGCGAACTGGCCTACACCTACCCCCGCCCGCGCACGATCAAATCCTTCGACGAAGACGGCCGCGTCCTGCTCTGCAGTTCCTTTTCCAAGACCCTGGCACCGGGCCTGCGCATTGGCTGGGTCGCGCCGGGCCGGTATCTGGAGCGCGTGCTGCACATGAAGTACATCAGCACCGGCTCCACCGCGACGCAACCACAGATTGCGATTGCCGAATTTCTCAAGGCCGGGCACTTCGAACCACATTTGCGGCGGATGCGGATGCAATACCAGCGCAATCGCGACGCAATGATCGATTGGGTCACCCGTTATTTCCCGGCCGGCACCCGCGCCAGCCGTCCGCAAGGCAGCTTCATGCTGTGGGTTGAGCTGCCGGAGGGCTTCGACACCCTGAAACTCAATCGTGCACTGCATGATCAGGGCGTACAGATTGCCGTGGGCAGTATCTTTTCCGCCTCGGGCAAATACCGTAATTGCCTGCGGATGAACTACGCTGCCAAAACGACCCCGCAGATTGAAGAAGCTGTGCGCAAGGTCGGTGCGACAGCAATCAAACTGCTGGCGGAAACCGACTGACCTTTCTTCGGGATACGGCGTCCATATGCTATCCGCCACCATCCGGAATATGCGCCGTGAGAATCAGACAGCCCCTGCTTGCTCTGCTGTTACTCGCCTCGTTCCTGGGTGGCTGCACGACGCTCCACGTCCCTCGCGAACCGAGCCAGGCCCTGCCGGCGACCGACTCTGCTTTCGGCCGCTCGATCCAGGCCCAGGCCGCTCCCCACCAGGGTCAGTCGGGCTTCCGCTTGCTATCCGATAGCACCGAGGCCTTCACCGCCCGCGCCGAGCTGATTCGAAATGCCCAAAGCAGCCTCGATTTGCAGTATTACATCGTCCATGACGGCATCAGCACACGGATACTGATCAGCGAGCTGCTCAAAGCCGCCGACCGAGGCGTGCGGGTGCGGATTCTGCTCGACGACACCACCAGCGATGGCCTGGACCAGATCATCGCAACCCTCGCTGTCCATCCGAAGATTCAGATCCGCGTCTTCAACCCGCTGCACCTGGGCCGCAGCACCGTCGTGACGCGTACCATGGGCCGGCTGTTCAACCTGTCGCAGCAACATCGCCGCATGCACAACAAACTGTGGGTGGCGGACAATAGCGTGGCAATCGTGGGCGGGCGCAACCTGGGGGATGAGTATTTCGATGCCGAGCCCAAACTGAATTTCACCGACATCGACATGCTCAGTGTCGGCCCGGTTGCAGAGCAGTTGGGACACAGCTTCGACCAATACTGGAACAGCGCCCTGAGCAAGCCGATCGAGCAGTTTCTCTCAAGCAGGCCGAGCGCCAGGGACCTGAGAAATACCCGGACCCGCCTGGACGAATCCCTGGAAGAAACGCGCAAACAGAACCACGCGCTCTATCTGCAGTTGATGACCTACACCACTCATCCACGCATGGACGTCTGGCGGCAGGAATTGATCTGGGCCTGGAACAAGGCGCTATGGGACGCACCGAGCAAGGTGTTGTCCGACGGAGAACCTGATCCGCACTTGCTGCTGACCACCCAGTTGGCGCCTGAACTCAACGGGGTCAGCAAAGAGCTGATCATGATCTCGGCCTACGTCGTACCCGGCCAACCGGGACTGGTGTACCTGACCGGTCGCGCCGATGCCGGGGTGTCGGTCAGTTTGCTGACCAACTCACTGGAAGCCACCGATGTTCCCGCCGTGCATGGTGGGTATGCGCCTTATCGCAAAGCCTTGCTGGAGCATGGCGTGCAGCTGTTCGAATTACGCCGCCAGCCCGGGGACAACGGCGGCAGCGGACCGAGCCTGTTTCACAGAGGATCATCCAACCAAAGCTCCGATTCCAGCCTGCACAGCAAGGCCATGATCTTCGACCGACAAAAAGCCTTCATCGGCTCATTCAATTTCGACCCGCGCTCGGTGCTCTGGAACACCGAAGTCGGGGTGCTGGTGGACAACCCGGAACTTGCCGAGCGTGTGCGCGAACTGGCGCTGGAGGGTATGGCCCCGGCCCTCAGCTATCACGCGCGACTGGAAAAGGGTCAGATAGTCTGGATCACCGAAGACGACGGTAAGCAGCACACATTGACCAAGGAACCGGGGAGCTGGTGGCGGCATTTCAATTCGTGGTTCAGCAGTACGATTGGCCTGGAAAAGATGCTGTAGCTTGAGTTGCCAGGATCTACGCCGGCTGCACCGTCCCAAACGCCCCTTGCCGCGATACCAGAATCACCAACCCCAACGCGCCCGCCGCCATCAGCAACGGCAAGGCATGCCCGCTGATCCACTGGCTCCCGGCACCGGCCGCCAACGGCCCGATCAGGCAACCGATCCCCCACAGCTGCGCGATATGGGCATTGGCCCGCACTAGCGCATCGTCGCGGTAACGCTCACCGATCAGGATCAGCGACAAGGTGAACAGACCGCCGGCGCTGGCGCCAAACAACACCCACAGCGGCCAGATCAGCAACGTATCGATCAACAATGGAATCGCCAGGCTCGACAGCAGCAAGAGCATTGCGCAGCCGGTAAACAATGTACGCCGCGACAAGCGATCAGCCAGCGCACCAATCGGCAATTGCAGCAAGGCATCCCCCACCACCACCGTACTGACCATCGCCAGGGCGATTTCCGTGGTGAAGCCCTGACGCAGGCAGTAGACCGGCAACAAGGTCAGGATCATCGCTTCGAACGCAGCAAACAGCGACACCGCCCAGGCAATTGCCGGCAGGCCACGGCAGAAGTTCAGCAAATCGTTGAGGGTCACGCTGCAGGCTTCACTGGTGGGTGCTCCGCTACGACCCAGCAGCAGGAACGGTGACGTCATCAGCAAACCGACGCCCACCCAGAAACCGTAATCGTGCTCGGTGCCCAACGCCCCCAACAGTAGCGGCCCGGCCAGCTGACTCAGCGCATAACTGCTGCCATACAGCGCTACCAATCGGCCGCGCCATTGCTCGACCACCAGTTGGTTGATCCAGCTTTCACCAAGGATGAAGACGAGTGTCAGGATCACCCCGATCATCAACCGCAGCACCAGCCAGATCGGGTAGCTCGGCCATAGCGCCAGCAAGCCGATGGACACCGCCCCGGCCCACAGGCACAGGCGCATCAGATTGGCCGTGCCAAGACGGGCCGCGAGATGGCTGGAGATCTTCGCCCCCAGCAACACGCCAATGGCCGGCATCGCCGCCATCACGCCAATCGCGAACGAGCCGTAACCCCAGCCTTCCAGGCGCAGCGACACTAACGGCATGCTGACGCCCAGGGCCAGGCCGACACTCAAGACAGACGCCAAGACGGCGAAATAAGTCGCCCAACGCATGTTCCACGCTCCTGTGGATTGTTATTTTTACTGGCCGCACAAAGTAAATGTGGGAGCGGGCTTGCTCGCGAAGAGGCCATCACATCCAACATCATCGTTGGCTGTTACGGCGCCTTCGCGAGCAAGCCCGCTCCCACAGGGGATCTGTGTCGCTCGGGAGCCCGATGTTCGATCGGGCTCCACACAGGCTTACAACTTGATCCAGGTCGCCTTCAGCTCGGTGTACTTGTCGAACGCGTGCAATGACTTGTCGCGACCGTTCCCGGACTGTTTGAAGCCACCGAACGGCGCGGTCATGTCGCCGCCATCGTACTGGTTGACCCAAACGCTACCCGCACGCAATGCCTTGGCGGTGAGGTGGGCCTTCGAGATGTCCGTGGTCCATACTGCCGCCGCGAGGCCGTAAGGGGTGTCGTTGGCAATCGCAACGGCTTCTTCGGCGGTATCGAAAGTGATCACCGACAACACCGGGCCAAAGATTTCTTCCTGGGCAATTTTCATCGCGTTGCTGACACCGTCGAAAATCGTCGGCTCGACGTAGGTGCCCCCGGTTTCCTGAAGAATACGCTTGCCGCCAGCCACCAGTTTGGCGCCATCGGTGTGACCGGATTCGATGTAGGACAGCACGGTGTTCATCTGCTGGGTATCCACCAGCGCACCGACGTTGGTCGCCGGATCCAGCGGATTGCCCGGCTTCCAGGCCTTGAGGGCTTCGATCACCAATGGCAGGAATTTGTCTTTGATCGAACGTTCGACCAGCAGGCGCGAACCGGCGGTGCAGACTTCGCCCTGGTTGAAGGCAATAGCGCTGGCAGCCGATTCGGCGGCGGCTTGCAGGTCCGGCGCATCGGCGAACACGATGTTCGGGCTCTTGCCACCGGCTTCGAGCCAGACACGCTTCATGTTCGATTCGCCGGAGTAGATCAGCAGTTGCTTGGCGATCTTGGTCGAACCGGTGAACACCAAGGTGTCGACATCATTGTGCAAGGCCAGGGCCTTGCCGACGGTATGACCGTAACCCGGCAGCACGTTCAGCACACCTTTCGGGATGCCGGCTTCAACTGCCAGCGCTGCAATACGAATAGCCGTCAGCGGCGATTTTTCCGAAGGCTTGAGGATCACTGAGTTACCGGTGGACAGCGCCGGGCCGAGTTTCCAGCAGGCCATCATCAACGGGAAGTTCCACGGCACGATCGCACCGACCACACCGACCGGCTCGCGAGTCACCAGCCCCAACTGATCGTGCGGGGTGGCGGCGACTTCGTCGTAGAGCTTGTCGATGGCCTCACCACTCCAGCTCAGGGCTTGCGCCGCGCCAGGAACGTCGATGTACAGGGAATCGCTGATCGGCTTGCCCATGTCCAGGGTTTCGAGCAGGGCCAGCTCTTCGGCGTGCTGTTTCAGCAGGCCGGCAAAACGAATCATGGTGGCTTTGCGCTTGGTCGGCGCCAGGCGCGACCAGGCGCCGGAATTGAACGTGGCGCGAGCGTTTTCCACGGCGCGCTGGGCGTCGGCGGCGTCACAGCTGGCAATCTTGCCCAGCAGACGGCCATCGACAGGGCTGATGCACTCGAACGTTTCACCGGAGACTGCATCGGTGTATTCGCCATTGATGTAGGCACGGCCTTCGATCTTCAGATCGCGAGCCCGTTGTTCCCAGTCGGCACGAGTCAGGGTGGTCATACGAGTGTCCTCCTCTTATTGAATACGAGCGCCCGCGCTCTTCGCGGGTGCTGTCAGGAATTCTGCCCGGCCAGCCTGCTTTTCGGCTCAAGGCAACCGTTACCCTAAACCAGCGACGGGTGAAGTTTCAATATATTTGACAAAGGACCGTTAAATGGCCTTGCGATGTTCATTTTAATAAACATAGACTTTCAACTTTCCAGTCAGTCGCGCCGCAATCACGTGGGAATACCAACATGAGCATTCAGGATATCGTCGATTTCAGTCAGGCCACCACCCAGCCCGATCGCTATCGGCCAGACCCGGCCAAAGTCCTCAAGGGCGACCCCGAACAAACGGTGTACAACCACTACAACAGCCCGTGCGGCCAGATGAGTGCAGGTGTCTGGGAAGGCGAAGTCGGTCAGTGGCGGGTGAACTACACCGAACACGAATACTGCGAAATCGTTCAGGGGGTGTCAGTGCTGCGCGATGACAACGGCGGCGCCAAGACCCTGCGCGTGGGCGATCGCTTCGTGATTCCGGCCGGTTTCAAAGGCACCTGGGAAGTGCTGGAGCCGTGCCGCAAGATTTATGTGGTGTTTGAACAGAAGGCTTGAGGGTTTGTGCCGCTTGAACCGACAGGCAACAAAAAAGGCCCGTATCTCGCGATACGGGCCTTTTTCGTAAGGAGGAAAAATCAATTACTTGATTTTGCCTTCTTTGTAGATCACGTGCTTACGAACAACCGGATCATATTTCTTGATCTCGATTTTGTCCGGAGTAGTGCGCTTGTTCTTGTCGGTAGTGTAGAAGTGACCAGTACCGGCGCTCGAAATCAAACGAATCAATTCACGCATGATTAGCTCCCTTAGATCTTGCCATCGCGACGGATTTCGGCCAGCACGACATCAATGCCACGCTTGTCGATGATACGCATGCCTTTGGCAGATACGCGCAGACGCACAAAACGTTTCTCGGACTCAACCCAGAAGCGGTGATGCTGCAGGTTCGGCAGGAAACGACGACGGGTTTTGTTGTTTGCGTGGGAAATGTTATTCCCAGTCACCGGACCCTTACCGGTAACTTGACAGACTCTCGACATGCCTCAGCCCTCTAAAACCACATGCCCAACCCGGCATGGGTTGGCCGCTTAATCTCTCAGTCATTTGGCGCCAGGCGCCGCGTTTCTTTAAGGGTCTTACCGGCTACACCTACAAACGAAGGAACCGGGCCCCTAGAAAAGAGCGCTGCTTTATACCAGAAAGACCAGAGAGCAACAACAACCGGTGTGAATTGAGTTGATAAAAACCCGTTTTTTCGGGCGCCGAGCGCCTTGGGTAAAGGCTAAGCCCGATAGCGACCGCTCGTCGCAGAGAATCGGCCAACGGGACAATTCAGGGTTTTTCTCAACCGTCACCCACCGAAAACAATCGCCCATACTCCCCTGAAAATGAAAAAGGGGATAGTCATTTGCAAAAGAGCCCACTAGGGTAGGCCTTTTCCAGACTGCACTTGCAGATGGGCCTTCATCTGTAAAGGAATCCAACCATGCGCCTCGCTGCCCTACCGCTGCTGCTCGCACCGCTTCTACTGAGCCCCCTGGCCCATGCCGCCGCCCTGAGCGTCTGCACCGAGGCCAGTCCGGAAGGGTTCGACGTGGTGCAATACAACTCGTTGACCACCACCAACGCCTCGGCCGACGTGCTGATGAACCGCCTGGTGGACTTCGACACGGCCAGCGGCAAAGTGGTCGCCAGCCTCGCGGACAGCTGGGACGTCACGCCCGACGGCCTGACCTACGTCTTCAAGTTGCATCCGCAGGTGAAATTTCACCGCACCGAGTATTTCAGCCCGACGCGCGACCTGACCGCCGAAGACGTGAAATTCAGTTTCGACCGCATGCTCGATCCGGCAAACCCATGGCACAAAATCGCCCAGAGCGGCTTCCCGCACGCTCAGTCGATGCAGTTACCGACACTGATCAAAAAGATCGACGCCCTGGACCCGCTCACCATCCGCTTCACCCTCGATCACCCGGACTCGACGTTCCTGCCGACCCTGACCATGGGCTTCGCCTCGATCTATTCGGCCGAGTACGCCGAGCAACTGATGAAGGCCGGCACTCCGGAGAAGCTCAACAGCCAGCCGATCGGTAGCGGCCCGTTCATCTTCACGCGTTTCCAGAAAGATGCCTCGATTCGCTACAAGGCCAACCGCGACTACTTCCAGGGCAAGCCATCGGTGGACCCGTTGATCTTCGCGATCACCCCGGACGCCAACGTGCGCTTGCAGAAATTGCGCCGCAACGAGTGTCAGATCGCCCTGTCGCCGAAACCGCTGGACGTGCAGGCTGCGAAGCAGGAGCCGACCCTGAAGGTGGAAAAGACTGACGCCTTCATGACCGCATTCGTCGGCATCAATAGCCAACATCCGCCGCTGGACAAGCCGGAAGTGCGCCAGGCAATCAACCTGGCGTTCGACAAGGCCAACTACCTCAAGGCCGTATTCGAAGACACCGCTGAGCCTGCCAATGGGCCCTACCCACCCAACACCTGGAGCTATGCCAAAAACTTGCCGGGCTACCCGCATGATGTCGAGAAAGCCCGGGCATTGATGGCCAAGGCCGGGCTCAAGAACGGTTTTCAGACCACCATCTGGACCCGTCCTTCCGGCAGCCTGCTGAACCCCAACCCGAGCCTCGGTGCGCAATTGCTTCAGTCCGACCTGGCGGAAATCGGCATTCAAGCAGAGATCCGCGTGATCGAATGGGGCGAACTGATTCGCCGCGCCAAGGCCGGCGAGCATGACCTGCTGTTCATGGGCTGGGCCGGCGACAACGGTGACCCGGACAACTTCCTCACGCCGCAGTTTTCCTGCGCGGCGATCAAAGCCGGCACCAACTTCGCCCGTTACTGCAACCAGGATCTGGACAAGCTGATCAGCGCCGGCAAGACCACTGGCGAGCAAGGTGTACGCACCAAGCTCTACGAACAGGCCCAGGCGCAAATACAGCAACAGGCATTGTGGCTGCCACTGGCCCACCCCACGGCCTTCGCCCTGACGCGCAAAGACGTCGAGGGTTATCGCGTCAGCCCGTTTGGCCGGCAGGATTACTCCAAGGTCAACTTCAAGTAATCAGCGTCACCACAAAAGCCGTGGGAGCAGGCTCGCTCCCACAGTGACTCATCTAGCCTTTCCTCTTCACATCCACCCGTACTCGGCCATGGACAACGGATCGCCATCACCGACGATGAAATGGTCGAGCACCCGCACATCGATCAGGTCCAGCGCTTCTTGCAGGCGCTTGGTCAGCATCCGGTCGGCTTGACTGGGATTGGAGTTACCCGACGGATGGTTGTGGCAGAGGATCAACGCTGCGGCGTTGTGGGCCAAAGCGCGTTTAACCACTTGTCTTGGATAGACACTGGTACTGTCGATGGAGCCGCGAAACAGCACTTCAAAGGTCAGCACTTGATGTTTTGAATCCAGAAACAGACAGCCGAATACCTCGTGAGGCTCGTGGCGCAGCATCGACTTCAGGTAATCACGAACCGCCTGCGGATTTTCCAGTGCCGATTTCTGGCGCGCACGTTCGGCTAAGTGCCGCCTGCCCATTTCCTGTGCCGCTTGCAACTGAGCGAATTTCGCCGGCCCGAGCCCCAATTGCCTGCTGAACGCAGTTTGATCGGCTTCGAGCAGTGAACGCAGGCTGCCAAACTGACTCAACAGATGCCGTGCCAGATCTACTGCACTTTTACCCGATACACCGGTACGTAAAAAAATCGCTAGCAACTCGGCGTCCGAAAGACTCGCCGAACCTAACTCAAGTAACCTCTCCCGCGGTCGCTCCGCCGCTGGCCAATCGCGAATGCTCATAACACCTCCATGTAAGTGGGCGCCGCTGTTCCGTAGCGGTCGCTGTGATATCGTAGCCCATCTTTTTTGCGGGCGATTTCACCCCTGGGGAGGGGGTATCGCCATGCAGTCATCAACGAAATGAAAGGCAGACCTATGCAGCGGCTGTATCGGAAACGCATCGTTCTGGGCGTCGGCGGCGGCATTGCTGCCTACAAGAGCGCCGAGCTGGTTCGCCGCCTGATCGACCAGGGCGCCGAAGTGCGCGTGGTCATGACCCGTGGCGGCAGCGAATTCATTACCCCGCTGACCATGCAGGCCCTGTCCGGGCACCCGGTCCACCTGGACCTGCTGGACCCGGCGGCCGAAGCCGCCATGGGTCACATCGAACTGGCCAAATGGGCCGACCTGGTATTGATCGCCCCCGCCACTGCGGACCTGATCGCTCGCCTGGCCCAAGGCATTGCCGACGACCTGCTGACCACGCTGGTGCTGGCCACCGACGCGGTAGTCGCCGTGGCGCCGGCGATGAATCAAGCCATGTGGCGCGACCCGGCGACCCAGGCCAACCTGCAAACCCTCGCAAGCCGCGACTTCAAAGTCTTCGGCCCGGCCTCCGGCAGCCAGGCCTGCGGCGACGTCGGCATGGGCCGCATGCTCGAAGCCACCGACCTCGCCCAGTGCGCGGCAGACTGCTTCCAGCGCCAAGCGCTGACCGGCAAACACGTGCTGATCACCGCCGGCCCGACCCAGGAAAACATCGACCCGGTGCGCTACATCACCAACCACAGCTCCGGCAAAATGGGCTTTGCCCTGGCCGAAGCCGCGGTAGAAGCCGGCGCCCGCGTGACCCTGATCACCGGCCCCGTGCACCTGCCGACCCCGGATCGCGTCACACGCATCGACGTGGTCAGCGCCCGGGACATGCTCGCCGCTTGTGAAGCCGCGATTCCTTGCGACCTGTTCATCGCCTCGGCAGCGGTCGCGGACTACCGTCCGGAAGTCGTGGCCCCACAGAAACTCAAGAAAGACCCTACAAGCGGCGACGGCTTGTTGCTACAGATGGTACGCAACCCAGACATTCTGGCCACCATCGCCACCCGTCCCGACCGTCCGTTCAGTGTCGGCTTTGCCGCCGAAACCGAACACCTGCTCGACTACGCTGCCCGCAAGTTGAAAGACAAGAACCTCGATCTGATCGTCGCCAACGACGTCGCCAACCCGAGTATTGGCTTCAACAGCGAAGAAAACGCCTGCAGCGTGATCGACCGTGAGCTGCACGCCACTATTTTTGCCCAGACCAGCAAAGGCAAGATTGCCCGCCAGCTGATCACTTTTATCGCCGAACGTCTGAACCAGGTTTAATTTACATGCACGCTTTGCAAGCCAAGATCCTCGACCCACGCATCGGCAGCGAATTTCCGCTGCCGCAGTACGCCACGCCCGGCTCCGCCGGCCTCGACCTGCGCGCCATGCTGGAAAAAGACACTGTCATCAAGCCGGGCGAGACCCTGCTGATCCCTACCGGCCTGTCGGTGTATATCGGCGATCCGGGCCTGGCGGCCTTGATTCTGCCGCGCTCCGGCCTGGGCCATAAGCACGGCATCGTGCTGGGCAACCTGGTCGGCCTGATCGACTCCGATTACCAGGGCCCGCTGATGGTGTCGTGCTGGAACCGTGGCCAGACCGATTTCAACATGGTCGTTGGCGAACGCCTCGCACAACTTGTTCTGGTACCAGTGGTTCAAGCGCACTTCGAAATGGTCGAAGAGTTTGTCGAAACCCAGCGCGGCACCGGCGGCTTCGGACATTCCGGCAGCCACTGATATGCCCCCTGTGGCGAGTGAGCTTGCTCGCGCTGGAAAGCGTAGCGGCCCCATGATTCTGGCAACAATTGCCGACTTTGTGAGTGCTGCACACTCAAGCGGGAGCAAGCTCCCTCGCCACAAATCACACAGACGTCATCTGGAAGGTTTACCACTGAAAATCAAGGCATTGATCGACCCAATACTCGTCGACATTGGTGGCATGGCCTTTTCGCACCACGAACTCTCTGCGGAAAACGCCGTCATACCCTTCAGTCCGAGCCAGCCGACGAGTTCTTCGCCGGCAGGTCCAGCCACTTTCGAGATGGAGCATTCCTACAGATGAGCACCCCAGCCCAAGTCGCACCCAAGTTCCCCGACAGCATCTTCCGCGCCTACGACATTCGCGGCACCGTCCCGGAATTCTTGAACGCTGAAACCGCTTATTGGCTCGGTCGCGCCATCGGCTCCCAGAGCCTGGCCCAGGGCGAGCCCAATGTGTCCGTCGGCCGCGACGGTCGCCTGTCCGGCCCGGAACTGGTGGAACAACTGATTCAGGGCCTGGCCGACAGCGGTTGCCACGTCAGCGACGTCGGCCTGGTGCCAACGCCAGCGCTGTACTACGCCGCCAACGTACTGGCCGGCAAATCCGGGGTGATGCTCACCGGCAGCCACAACCCGTCGAACTACAACGGCTTCAAGATCGTCATAGCTGGCGATACCCTGGCCAACGAACAGATCCAGGCCCTGCACGACCGCCTCAAGACCAACAACCTGAGCAGCGGCAAGGGCAGCATCACCAAGGTCGAGATCCTCGACCGCTACAACACCGAAATCGTCCAGGACATCAAACTCGCCCGCCGCCTGAAAGTGGTGGTCGATTGCGGCAACGGCGCGGCCGGCGTGATTGCCCCGCAACTGATCGAAGCCCTGAACTGCGAAGTCATCCCGCTGTTCTGCGATGTCGATGGCAACTTCCCGAACCATCACCCGGACCCGGGCAAGCTGGAAAACCTGGTAGACCTGATCGCCAAGGTCAAGGAAACCAACGCCGACCTGGGCCTGGCCTTCGACGGTGATGGCGACCGCGTGGGCGTGGTCACCAACACCGGCAGCGTCGTGTTCCCGGACCGCCTGCTGATGCTGTTCGCCAAGGATGTGGTAGCACGCAACCCCGACGCGGAAATCATCTTCGACGTCAAATGCACCCGTCGCCTGATCCCGCTGATCAAAGAATATGGCGGTCGCCCACTGATGTGGAAAACAGGTCACTCGCTGATCAAAAAGAAAATGAAACAATCCGGCGCCCTGTTGGCCGGCGAAATGAGCGGGCATATCTTCTTCAAGGAGCGCTGGTTCGGTTTCGACGACGGCATTTACAGCGCCGCGCGGCTGCTGGAGATCCTCAGCAAAGAGAAATCCACCGCGGAAGAGTTGTTCGCGATCTTCCCGAACGATATTTCTACGCCGGAAATCAATATCCATGTGACCGAAGAGAGCAAATTCAGCATCATTGATGCACTGCACGACGCACAGTGGGGTGAAGGCGCCGACCTGACCACCATTGACGGCGTGCGAGTCGACTATGCCAAAGGCTGGGGCCTGGTTCGCGCCTCCAACACCACACCGGTGCTGGTGCTGCGCTTCGAGGCCGATGACGAGGCTGAATTGCAGCGCATCAAGGATGTATTCCACGTCCAGCTGAAGCGCGTTGCACCTGATCTCCAACTACCGTTTTGATCTATTGAAGCACCCGGAGCCCTGAATGACCCTCGAACGCGAAGCCGCCGCCAACACTGCCAAGGTCCTGTCCGAAGCGCTGCCTTACATTCGCCGCTATGTCGGCAAGACACTGGTGATCAAATACGGCGGCAACGCGATGGAAAGCGAGGAGCTGAAAACCGGCTTCGCCCGCGACATCGTGCTGATGAAAGCCGTCGGCATCAACCCGGTGGTGGTTCACGGCGGCGGCCCGCAAATCGGCGACCTGCTCAAGCGACTGTCGATCGAGAGCCACTTTGTCGATGGCATGCGCGTCACCGACGCCGCGACCATGGACGTGGTGGAAATGGTCCTCGGCGGCCAGGTCAACAAGGACATCGTCAACCTGATCAACCGTCACGGCGGCAGCGCCATCGGCCTGACCGGTAAAGACGCCGAGCTGATTCGCGCGAAGAAGCTCACCGTCACCCGCCAGACCCCTGAGATGACCCAGCCGGAAATCATCGACATCGGCCACGTCGGCGAAGTGGTCGGGATCAACACCGACCTGCTGAACCTGCTGGTCAAAGGCGATTTCATTCCGGTGATCGCGCCGATCGGCGTCGGTGCCAACGGCGAGTCGTACAACATCAACGCCGATCTGGTGGCCGGTAAAGTGGCCGAGGCTCTGAAAGCTGAGAAGCTGATGCTGCTGACCAACATTGCCGGCCTGATGGACAAGAGCGGCAAGGTCCTGACCGGCCTGAGCACCCAGCAAGTCGACGACCTGATCGCCGACGGCACCATCTACGGCGGCATGCTGCCGAAGATCCGTTGCGCGCTGGAAGCGGTACAGGGTGGCGTGGGCAGCTCGCTGATCATTGATGGTCGGGTGCCAAATGCAATTCTGCTGGAAATCTTCACCGACACCGGTGTGGGTACGCTGATCAGCAATCGCAAGCGTCCCTGATTCAAAACCTTAAAAAGATCGCAGCCTTCGGCAGCACCTACGGATTTCGGATGTACGAAAAACCTGTAGGAGCTGACGAAGTCTGCGATCTTTTTTATGCGCGCCGGAAATGCCTGACCTGATTGGGCGAAACGTCCGACTTCACGAAGGAAGCAATCTGCATAGGATCTTCTCTGAATCCACAGGAGGTCTACCCATGCAAAAAGACTACGTCCCTTACGGCAGCGATGTTTCACCTGGCACCTATGCCTGTGTCGATTGCGGTCACGAATACTCGAATCAGGGCAAAACATCGATGCCGCCCTGCCCGCAACTCCGCAAGACCGCACACACCCGTCATGGCTGGAGAATTCTGACTGGCCAGGGCGATGCTGTGGCTGATCCGTACCCGGAGAAAACCAATGAACCCAGCGGGATCAAAAAAGCCGAGACATTCAGCAGCACCAGCAAAAAATAATGCTGGGGGACTGGGCCATACATAAACAAAAGACCCCGCTCAACATGCTGAGCGGGGTCTTTTGCTGTCTGCAATCCCTGTGGGAGCGTGATTACACGCCGAACTGGGCGCGGTAGGCTTCAACCGCAGGCAAATGTTGCTTGAGCTGCGGATCGTCAGCCAGGAACTCCAGCACCTGGTTCAGCGAAACGATGCTGATCACCGGAATGCCGAAGTCACGTTCCACTTCCTGGATGGCCGACAACTCACCATTGCCACGCTCCTGACGGTTCAGGGCGATCAGCACACCGGCAGCTTTGGCGCCGTCCTGGGAAGCGATGATCTGCATCACTTCGCGGATGGCGGTGCCCGCGGTGATCACGTCGTCGATGATCAGCACGTCGCCAGTCAATGGCGCGCCAACCAGGCTGCCACCTTCGCCGTGGGCCTTGGCTTCCTTGCGATTGAAGCACCATGGCAGGTCACGGTCGTGATGTTCGGCCAGTGCCACGGCGGTGGCTGCCGCCAACGGGATGCCTTTGTAGGCCGGGCCGAACAGTACGTCGAAGGAAATACCGCTCTCGACGATGGCTGCCGCATAGAAACGGCCCAGCTGTGCCAGGGCCTTCCCTGAGTTGAACAGGCCGGCATTGAAGAAGTATGGACTGGTGCGCCCGGACTTCAGGGTGAACTCACCGAAGCGCAAAACGCCGCGATCGATGGCAAAACGAATGAAATCGCGTTGATACGCTTGCATGAAAAAAACCCCAAATACCACGGATTTAGCTAATTAGGTAGACGCCGTGTATCATACCCGCACGCGATTTTTGGGGCCACTTATGCGGATCATCAGTGTGAACGTCAATGGTATTCAGGCTGCAGTCGAGCGTGGTTTGCTCAGTTGGCTGCAAGCACAGAATGCCGACGTCATCTGCCTGCAGGACACCCGCGCCTCCGCCTTTGAACTGGACGATCCAGCCTTCCAACTGGATGGCTACTTCCTTTATGCCTGCGAAGCCGAAGTTCCCGCCCAAGGTGGCGTGGCTTTGTACTCGCGGTTGCAACCGAAGGCTGTCATCAGCGGTCTCGGCTTCGAGACGGCCGACCGCTACGGGCGCTACCTGCAAGCCGATTTCGACAAGGTCAGCATCGCGACCTTGCTGCTCCCTTCGGGGCAGAATGGCGATGAAGACTTGAACCAGAAGTTCAAGCTAATGGACGACTTCGCCCGTTATCTGGATAAACAGCGACGCAAACGTCGCGAGTACATTTATTGTGGCTCGCTGTACGTGGCGCAACAGAAGCTGGATATCAAGAACTGGCGCGACAGCCAGCAATCCCCGGGCTTCCTGGCGCCTGAGCGTGCCTGGATGGACGAGATTGTCGGCAACATGGGTTATGTCGACGCCCTGCGGGAAGTCAGCCGCGAAGGCGACCAGTACAGCTGGTGGCCGGACAACGAACAGGCCGAGATGCTCAACCTGGGCTGGCGTTTCGACTACCAGTTGCTGACCCCTGGCCTGCGCCGCTTCGTACGCAGCGCACGCCTGCCACGTCAGCCACGGTTCTCGCAGCACGCACCGTTGATCGTGGACTACGACTGGACGCTGACGATCTAAGCGTCTTTTCGCAGATGCAAAAAAGCCGACATTGCTGTCGGCTTTTTTGTGCGCGCTGATTTTTACTGCCTGTTATTTGATCAACCGCCAGGTGAAGGGATAGCGGTAAGGCACCCCGTCATTGGCCTTGAGCCCGGCAATGATGCACAGCACCATCGCCCCGATCAGGACCAGCGGCAGCAGCGCAAAACCGATCAACACCAGCATCAGCACGTAACAGATGCCCGAGACCAGGGCCACGGTAATCTGAAAGTTCAGCGCTTCTTTGCCTTGGGCATCGATGAACGGGTCGGCTTCACGCTTCCACTGCCAGAGTATCAGCGGCCCGATCAGGTGACCGAACGGAAACCAGACACCGAGAAACGCCGAGAGGTGACAAAACATCGCCCACTGGCGAGCCTCGGAGCTCGGGGTGGGAAGCAACTGCTGTTCATCACTCATGGCGCTCTCCTTTGCCGGACATCAAAACAATCAGTCAGCCAGTGCAGCCTTCTGCAGTTCGAAAATCTCGATCATGCCTTTCTTCGCCAGTGCCAGCATCGCGTTCAGCTCTTCCGGCTGGAACGGTGCGCCTTCGGCAGTGCCCTGGACTTCGATGAAACCACCAGTGCTGGTCATCACCACGTTGAGGTCAGTCTCGGCAGCCGAGTCTTCCAGGTAGTCGAGGTCAAGCACAGGTTCGCCCTGATACATGCCTACCGAAACGGCAGCGATCATTTGCTTGAGCGGGTCGCCACCTTTGAGGCCGCCGCGCTTCTTGATCACTTTCAAGGCATCGACCAGTGCAACCATGGCGCCGGTGATGGACGCGGTGCGGGTGCCGCCATCAGCCTGGATCACGTCGCAGTCGACGTACAAGGTGACGTCGCCCAGCTTGGACATGTCCAGCGCAGCGCGCAGGGAACGACCGATCAGCCGCTGGATTTCCAGAGTGCGGCCGCCTTGCTTGCCGCGGCTCGCCTCACGCTGGTTACGCTCGCCAGTGGCGCGCGGCAGCATGCCGTATTCAGCGGTCAACCAGCCCTGGCCCTGCCCCTTGAGGAAACGC
The DNA here is from genome assembly GCF_059420765.1 of Pseudomonas sp. GW821-FHT03E01. Lineage (NCBI taxonomy): Bacteria > Pseudomonadati > Pseudomonadota > Gammaproteobacteria > Pseudomonadales > Pseudomonadaceae > Pseudomonas > Pseudomonas sp. GW821-FHT03E01. Next base: position 31,106 of record NZ_JBWKUI010000017.1, read on the forward strand.
GGCACGCCGTTCTCGACGCTGACGGTGCAGATGACCTTGGTATCACCGAACTCGACCAGTACAGATCCCTCGGCGTGTTTGGTGTAGTTGCGGGTAATGCGGATCGAGCGGAGCTGATCGGCAGCGCGACCACTTGGACGTTTCATAGGGATTACCTGTACGGGGGACGGAAAACTGCCGAGCATTATAGAGCCGTGGGCCGCGAGTGGGCACTTCTAAAAAAATCACCCGACGATTGAAGGCTCTGAATAGAGCGTAGCCGACGGCCTGCAGCCCATTGTCACAGCGTGTGATTGGGCGCATCCGCCCCACTGCGCTACAATCCTGCGCCTTTGCTGCCTGTCGGCTTTAATTCACAGATAGCGGGTCCGCGAACCATGGGTTACGCGCCGACCTGCATTGCGAGGTACCTCCATGGTGCACAGCATGACCGCCTTCGCCCGCGTCGAGAAAGCCGGCGTCCAGGGCACCCTGAGCTGGGAGCTGCGCTCGGTCAACAGCCGCTACCTGGAACCCCATCTGCGCCTGCCGGAATCTTTCCGCGACCTCGAGGGCGCCGTCCGCGAAGCCCTGCGCCAGGGAATTTCCCGGGGCAAGCTCGAATGCACCCTGCGTTTCACCGAAGAAAGCACTGGCAAACCGCTGCAAGTGGACCGCGAGCGCGCCGCGCAATTGGTCGCTGCCGCCGAGACCGTCGCCAGCCTGATCAAGAACCCGGCCGCGCTGAACCCGCTGGAAGTCCTGGCCTGGCCCGGCGTGCTGGTGGCCGACGCCGCCGACCCGCAAGCGCTGAATGCCGAAGCCATGGCGCTGTTCAACCAAGGCCTGAAAGAACTCAAGGCCGGCCGCGAGCGCGAAGGCGCGGAGCTGGCGCGGTTGATCAACGAACGCCTGACGTCCATTGAAGAAGATGTGGTGATCCTGCGTGAGCTGGTCCCGCAGATGCTCGCCACGCAGCGTCAGAAAGTCCTCGACCGCTTCACCGACATGAAGGCCGACCTCGACCCGCAGCGCCTGGAGCAGGAAATGGTCATGCTCGCGCAAAAGAGCGACGTCGCCGAAGAACTGGATCGCCTGAGCACTCACATCATCGAAGTTCGCCGGGTGCTCAAATCCGGCGGCGCTGCCGGTCGACGCCTGGATTTCCTGATGCAGGAGCTCAACCGCGAAGCCAACACACTGGGCTCCAAAGCCTTCGACCCGCGCAGCACCCAAGCGGCGGTCAACCTCAAGGTGTTGATCGAGCAGATGCGCGAACAAGTACAGAATATTGAGTAAGGCAAACCTGACATGACCCACAGTACCGGCACCCTGTACATCATTTCCGCACCTTCTGGTGCGGGCAAGAGCAGCCTGGTCAAAGCCCTGACCGACGCTGATCAGGAGATCCGCGTCTCGGTCTCCCACACCACCCGCGCCATGCGCCCTGGTGAAGTGAACGGCGTGAACTATCACTTCGTCGAACGCAGCGAGTTCGTGAAGATGATCGAGCACGGAGATTTCCTCGAGCGCGCCGAAGTGTTCGGCAATCTCTATGGCACTTCGCAAAGCCACCTGCAGCAGACCCTGGATGAAGGTCACGACCTGATTCTGGAAATTGACTGGCAGGGTGCAGAGCAAGTGCGCAAGTTGATGCCCCAGGCCCGTTCGATCTTCATTCTGCCGCCGTCCCTGGAGGCCCTGCACCAACGCCTGACCAATCGCGGCCAGGACAGTGACGAGATCATCGAAGGCCGGATGCGCGAAGCCGTCAGCGAGATGAGCCATTACGTCGACTACGATTACCTGATCATCAACGACAATTTCGCCCACGCACTGGACGATCTGAAGGCGATTTTCCGCGCCAACCAGCTGCATCAGAAGCGTCAGCAGCAGCGTCATGGCAAATTATTAGCTGAATTGCTCGGCTAATCAGCTCTTCCCAAAACCGCTGCAAGGGCTTTACATTGGTGCTTATAGCGCGTTGAAGAGCCTGGTCAAAAAATCAGCGCTTCCCTAATCGCTGGTGATTTTTTAAACTGTTGAGTCCGCTCGCCCAACCGGGCAGCGCGCATATTGCATTCGCTCCGAGGAATACCATGGCCCGCGTAACCGTTGAAGACTGCCTAGAACACGTGGAAAACCGCTTTGAGCTGGTCATGCTCTCTACCAAGCGTGCCCGTCAACTGGCCACTGGTGGCAAAGAGCCCCTGGTTCAGTGGGAAAACGACAAGCCTACAGTTGTAGCGCTGCGTGAAATCGCTGAAGGCCTGATGAGCTACGAGTTCATCGCCAACGCTGAAATCGTCGAAGACGAACCGCTGTTCGCAGCGTTCGAGGACGAGTCCAACGAGGCAGTATAAGCCATGCCTGGTCGACGTAGCACGGCGCGGGGTCATAGCAAACGGCAGGAATTATCATGCCGAGCATAGACGCCCTCGCCGATCGCTTATCGACCTACCTCGGCAAGGACCAGGTCAACCTGGTCCGCCGAGCGTACTTCTACGCCGAACAAGCCCACGACGGTCAACGCCGCCGCAGCGGTGAGGCGTACGTCACGCATCCTCTTGCGGTGGCGAATATTCTTGCCGACATGCACATGGACCATCAAAGCTTGATGGCTGCAATGCTGCATGACGTGATCGAAGACACCGGTATTGCCAAGGAAGCGCTGCAAGCGCAGTTCGGCGAAACCGTGGCCGAACTGGTCGACGGGGTCAGCAAACTGACCCAGATGAACTTCGAGACCAAAGCCGAAGCCCAGGCCGAAAACTTCCAGAAAATGGCCATGGCCATGGCGCGCGACATTCGCGTGATCCTGGTCAAGCTGGCCGACCGCCTGCACAACATGCGTACCCTGGAAGTGCTGTCCGGCGAAAAACGCCGGCGGATCGCCAAGGAAACCCTGGAAATCTATGCGCCCATCGCCAACCGGCTGGGCATGCACGCCATCCGCATAGAATTCGAAGACCTCGGCTTCAAGGCCATGCACCCGATGCGTTCCGCGCGGATCAACCAGGCGGTCAAACGCGCCCGGGGCAACCGCAAGGAAATCGTCAACAAGATCGAAGAGTCCCTCAGCCACTGCCTGGCCATTGATGGCATCCAGGGCGAGGTCAGCGGTCGTCAGAAACACCTCTACGGCATCTACAAGAAAATGCGCGGCAAGCGTCGGGCCTTCAACGAGATCATGGACGTCTACGCGTTCCGGATCATCGTCGACAAGGTCGATACCTGCTACCGCGTGCTGGGTGCTGTGCATAATTTGTACAAACCGTTGCCGGGGCGCTTCAAGGATTACATCGCGATCCCCAAGGCCAACGGCTACCAGTCGCTGCACACCACGCTGTTCGGCATGCACGGTGTACCGATCGAGATCCAGATCCGCACCCGTGAAATGGAAGAGATGGCCAACAATGGCATCGCCGCCCATTGGCTGTACAAATCCAGCGGCGACGAACAGCCCAAAGGCACTCATGCCCGCGCCCGCCAGTGGGTCAAAGGCGTGCTGGAGATGCAGCAACGGGCCGGCAACTCGCTGGAATTCATCGAGAGCGTGAAGATCGACCTGTTCCCGGACGAGGTCTACGTGTTCACGCCCAAGGGCCGGATCATGGAACTTCCAAAAGGCTCCACGGCGGTCGACTTCGCTTACGCGGTACACACCGACGTGGGCAACAGCTGCATTGCCTGCCGGATCAACCGTCGTCTCGCGCCGCTGTCCGAACCGCTGCAAAGCGGCTCCACGGTCGAGATCGTCAGCGCCCCCGGCGCACGGCCGAACCCGGCATGGCTCAACTTCGTGGTCACCGGCAAGGCGCGGACCCACATCCGCCATGCGCTTAAGCTGCAACGCCGCTCCGAATCCATCAGCCTCGGCGAACGCCTGCTGAACAAGGTGCTCAACGGTTTCGACAGCTCGCTGGAAAAAGTCCCGGCCGAGCGTGTGCAGTTGATGCTCCACGAATATCGCCTGGAACTGATCGAAGACCTGCTCGAAGACATCGGACTGGGCAATCGCATGGCTTACGTAGTCGCCCGCCGCCTGCTCGGCGAAGGCGAACAGCTGCCAAGCCCGGAAGGTCCGCTGGCCATTCGCGGTACCGAAGGCCTGGTGCTCAGTTACGCCAAGTGCTGCACGCCGATCCCTGGCGACCCGATCGTTGGCCATCTGTCCGCCGGCAAAGGGATGGTGGTGCACCTGGACAACTGCCGCAACATCAGCGAAATCCGCCACAACCCGGAAAAATGCATCCAGCTCTCGTGGGCCAAGGATGTCACCGGCGAATTCAACGTCGAGCTGCGCGTCGAACTGGAACACCAGCGCGGCCTGATCGCCTTGCTGGCCAGCAGCGTCAACGCGGCCGACGGCAATATCGAAAAAATCAGCATGGACGAACGCGACGGTCGTATCAGCGTGGTCCAACTGGTGGTCAGCGTGCACGACCGCGTGCACCTGGCCCGCGTGATCAAGAAACTGCGCGCCCTGACCGGGGTCATCCGCATCACCCGCATGCGCGCGTAGCCCACCCTTCACAAGGAGTCATACATGACCAAGACCGTTATCAACAGCGACAAGGCCCCGGCCGCCATCGGTACTTACTCCCAGGCGATCAAGGCTGGCAACACCGTGTACATGTCGGGTCAGATTCCTCTGGACCCAAAAACCATGGAACTGGTCGAAGGCTTCGAAGCCCAGACCATCCAGGTATTCGAGAACCTCAAAGCCGTGGCAGAAGCCGCCGGTGGTTCGTTTAAAGACATCGTCAAACTGAACATTTTCCTCACCGACCTGAGCCACTTCGCCAAGGTCAACGAGATCATGGGCAAGTACTTCGACCAGCCTTACCCAGCCCGCGCCGCCATCGGCGTTGCAGCCCTGCCAAAGGGTTCGCAGGTTGAAATGGATGCCATTCTGGTCATCGAGTAATGTGTCTGGCGCAGCCTTGCGAGGCTGCGCCGACTGATCTTGTACAAAGGGTTCTGAAAGGATTCCACCATGCGCCACGCGCTAGCTCTCTCGCTGGTCGCCCTACTCTTGGGCGGATGTGCCAGCAACCCTGCCGACCGTGATATCAGCGGCACCTGGATCAACCAGGTGGCGATCGATGCCGCATCCAAAGGCGGCCCCCTGCGTGAAGCGCTCCAGGCCTATGGCCCGAATCTGGAATGGAACGTCAACACCAGGGCCGGTCAGGCCCGCTACACCAATGGTTTTGAAAACGTCGAAGGCAAGCTGCTGGGCGAAAAGTCCGGCGCCTGGAATGTCGACTTTTATGGCAGCTCCGCCAGCGAGCTGAAGCGTGATGGCAAGCGACTGAACCAGGCTGCCAACGACAACGAGCCCGAGCAAGTCTTCGACCGCGCATCGGTCCAGGTTCCGGAAGGAGCGCCTATTGGCGCTAGTTTCGAGCGCGCGCTGTATTCGGCTTACATGGGCGGCAGCTGGAAAATCCTCAGCGGCCCGGGCGAAGGCAGCACCGTCCAGTTCCAGGCAGACGGTCAGGTCGCCGGTCTGCCCGGTGCAGATCGCTATGCCCTGTGCCTGGCAGGCGATTGCGCGTCGATGAGCGGCGGCAACGACAACATCTGGCTGCAGTTGAATGGCCAGGGCAATACCTGGATCTTTGCGCGCAAGGGCAAAGAACTGGAGATTTTCCAGACGGTGAACACTGCACTGGCGGACGAGATGCCTTCGTTCACACCGGGTGATCGCAAGTGGTTGCTCGAAAAGCAGTAAGCCCGCCCTGAAGCCAACGCAGAACCCATGTGGGAGCAGGCTTGCTCGCGAAAGCGGTGTAACAATCAACGATGATGTTGAATGTTATATCCCCTTCGCGAGCAAGCCTGCTCCCACATTTGGTTTGAGGTGACTGGAAGTCAGCAGCGGCCTTCGAGGATCGCGGCATAACCTTCGCGGAAACTCGGATAGCGCGGTGTCCAGCCCAACGCCTTCGCCCGGGAGTTACTGCAGCGCTTGCTGCCGGCACGACGCACACTGGCATCATCGGCCCACTCGGTCACGCCCAGATACTCACGCAACCAGCCCACCACCTCTGCCATTGGCGCAGGCGCATCATCGACACCTATATAAGCATCATCCAGCGCCACTCCACGCCGATCCGCCTCAAGCAGGAACGCCAGCAACCCCGCCGCGTCGTCGACGTGAATGCGATTGGCGTACAGCGGGGGATCGATCGCCACGCGATAACCGCGACGAACCTGAGTCAGTAGCCACTCTCGACCCGGACCATAAATACCGGTCAGACGCACGATGCTGGCCGGGATGCCGCTATCACGCGCCACTTGCTCGGCTTCCAGCATCAAACGCCCCGAATAACCGCCCGCCACCGTCGGCGAGGTTTCATCGACCCACTCACCGTCCTGCTGACCGTAAACACTGCTGCTGGAGACAAACAGAATGCGCTTTGGCTGCTGGCCATGTTGTTTCAACCACCCCAGCACATGCTGCAAGCCTTCGACATAGGCGGCGCGATAGCCCGCCTCGTCGTGGTCGGTGGCAGCGGCGCTGTACACCAGATAGTCCAGTGGCGTGGTCGGCCAGTCAGCCGGGCATTGCGCGCTGAACAGGTCACCCGCAACGCCAACCACTCCGGCTGGCAAGCGCGACACATTGCGGCGCAGGCCATAAACCTGCCAGTGCCCTGCCAGCAATTGCGTAGCCAGACGGCTGCCGACATCACCGCAGCCGGCGATCAAAACAGAAGGCGCGGACATCAGAAGACTCCCTCAAGAAAGGTACAGACTAGCGCCCGAAATGGATAAGCAGCTAGCAATGGAAGAAAAAAAGAGACGCTATTACTTTTGTTAACAAGAATTAATTGCAATAATGCCAGCCACTTTTGTTCTCGGCCTTACGAGGCCTGGAAGAACACTTACCGTCTTTTCCTCTCAGGTCCGGCCAGCATGACACGCAATCAACTCTCCGCTTCGCCAACCAAACGACCTCGCGCCTGGAGCGCGGTAGCCGCCCTGCTGCTCAGCCTGATGCTGGCGCCGACCGCCGCATTCGCCGATGCGCAAGCGCCGGCCACACAGCCTGCGGCTACTCAAACACCAGCCGTTCAAACCGCACCTGTCGCGACCGATCCGGTCCAGGCCGTAGACGCCGCGGACATGCCGCAAGCTCTCGAAGCCGACAACTCCCTGGGCATGGCCCACGACCTGTCGCCATGGGGCATGTACAAGAACGCCGATATTATCGTGAAAATCGTGATGATCGGCCTGGCCATCGCCTCGATCATCACCTGGACCATCTGGATCGCCAAGGGCTTCGAGCTGATGGGCGCCAAGCGTCGTCTGCGCGCTGAAATCGCTCATCTGAAAAAAGCCGCCACCCTTAAGGAAGCCAGCACCACGGCGGCCAAGGAAGGCACCCTGGCCAACCTGCTGGTCCACGACGCGCTGGAAGAAATGCGCTTGTCGGCCAACAGCCGCGAGAAGGAAGGCATCAAGGAACGCGTGAGCTTCCGCCTCGAGCGCCTCGTCGCAGCCTGCGGTCGCAACATGAGCAGCGGCACCGGCGTGCTGGCCACCATCGGTTCCACCGCGCCGTTCGTCGGCCTGTTCGGTACCGTATGGGGCATCATGAACAGCTTCATCGGCATCGCCAAAACCCAGACCACCAACCTCGCCGTCGTGGCCCCCGGCATCGCCGAAGCCCTGCTGGCGACCGCGCTGGGTCTGGTTGCAGCGATTCCTGCGGTGGTCATCTACAACGTCTTCGCCCGCTCCATTGCCGGTTACAAGGCACAAGTGTCCGACGCCTCGGCGGAAGTCCTGCTGCTGGTCAGCCGCGACCTCGACCACCAGCCGCCCGAGCGCAGCTCGCAACCGCACATGGTGAAAGTGGGGTAATCGGCCATGGGCCTGCATTTGAAAGAAGGCGCAGACGACGATCTGGCCGAGAACCACGAAATCAACGTCACGCCGTTCATCGACGTAATGCTGGTGCTGTTGATCATCTTCATGGTGGCGGCGCCGCTGGCCACCGTGGACATCAAGGTCGACCTGCCCGCCTCCACCGCCAAACCGGCGCCGCGGCCAGAGAAACCGGTGTTCCTCAGCGTCAAAGCTGACCAGCGCCTGTTCCTCGGCGAAGACGAAGTGAAGACCGAAGCCCTCGGCGCCACACTCGACGCCAAGACCCAGGGCAAGAAAGACACGACGATCTTCTTCCAGGCCGACAAAGGCGTGGACTACGGCGACCTGATGAGCGTGATGGACGCCCTGCGCGCCGCCGGTTACCTGAAGGTCGGCCTGGTCGGACTCGAGACGGCAGCCAAAAAATGATCAACACGCGCCAAAAGCTGACGCGTTACAGCGGTAGCCTGGCCGTGGTGCTGGGCGTCCATGCGCTGGCCATTGCGCTCGCGCTGAACTGGACCTCGCGCCCGCCGATCGAGCTGCCGCCGCAAGCGATGATGGTCGAGCTGGCGCCGATGCCGGCCCCGCCACCGCCCGCACCGCCGAAGGTGATCACGCCGCCACAGCCACCGGCACCGGTGGAAGAACTGCCGATTCCAAAACTCGCTGAAGCGCCGAAGGCCGAGATTGCCGTGCCCAAGCCGGTCAAACCCAAGCCGAAGCCGCAACCGCCCAAGCCTGTGGAGAAAAAGCCGGAGCCACCGAAGGAAAAGCCTTCCGAGGAGAAGCCTAGCGACACGCAGCCAACCCAGGCGCCGACGGAGAAGTCCGCTCAGCCGGCTCCCGGTCCATCGCCCGCGCAACAAGCCGCCAAGGCCAGTTGGCAAGGCACCCTGCTCGCGCACCTGGCCAAGTACAAAAAGTACCCGGCCAGCGCACAGCAACGCGGCAAGGAAGGTTTGAACCGTCTGCGCTTTGTGGTGGATGCCGAAGGTAACGTGCTGTCGTTCGAACTGGTGGGCCGCTCCGGCAACGCCGATCTGGACCGGGCTACCCTGGAAATGATCCGCCGCGCCCAACCGCTGCCCAAGCCACCGGCCGACATGCTGAACAACGGCACCATCGAAATCGTTGCACCGTTTGTTTACTCGCTGGAACGCCGACGCTAAAAACACCGCCGCTCCCACAGGTTCTTCGGCGGTTACAAAACCTATAAAAGGCACCGAAAGGTGCCTTTTTGCATATCTGGAAACGGCAAACCTGCATTGCCCAGTGTCACTTAGCACACTCAGTCTGATAACGTGCGTCTATCGATTGCAGCCGGTATGCTTGGCCCGCAACTTCATGGACGCTTGCTATGACTCTCACAGAATTACGCTACATCGTTACCCTCGCCCAAGAGCAGCACTTCGGTCACGCGGCCGAGCGTTGCCACGTCAGCCAGCCGACCCTGTCGGTGGGCGTGAAAAAGCTTGAAGACGAACTCGGTGTGCTGATTTTCGAGCGCAGCAAGAGCGCCGTGCGCCTGACCCCGGTCGGTGAAGGCATTGTTGCCCAGGCACAGAAAGTCCTGGAACAGGCCCAAGGCATCCGCGAACTGGCCCAGGCCGGCAAGAACCAGCTGACCGCGCCGCTGAAAGTCGGCGCGATCTACACCGTCGGCCCGTACCTGTTCCCGCACCTGATTCCACAACTGCACCGGGTCGCCCCGCAGATGCCGTTGTACATCGAAGAAAACTTCACCCACGTGCTGCGCGACAAACTGCGCAACGGCGAGCTCGACGCGATCATCATCGCCCTGCCGTTCAACGAAGCCGATGTACTGACGTTGCAGCTCTACGACGAGCCGTTCTACGTCCTGATGCCGGCCCAACACCCGTGGACGCAAAAAGAATCCATCGACGCCGCTCTGCTCAACGACAAGAGCCTGCTGCTGCTCGGCGAAGGCCACTGCTTCCGCGATCAAGTGCTGGAAGCCTGCCCGACCCTGGCCAAAGGCAACGACGGCGCCAAGCACACCACGGTGGAATCCAGCTCGCTGGAAACCATCCGCCACATGGTCGCCTCTGGCCTGGGCATTTCGATCCTGCCGCTGTCGGCGGTGGACAGCCACCACTACGCCCCCGGCGTGATCGAAGTGCGTCCATTGAGTGCGCCGGTGCCGTTCCGCACCGTGGCCATCGCCTGGCGCGCGAGCTTCCCACGGCCCAAGGCGATTGAAATCCTCGCCGACTCCATTCGCCTGTGCTCGGTGGCCAAGCCGCCAGCGCCGGTGGTGGCCGGTTAAGTCGCTGTCATGACCGAGTTGTCGCAAGTGTCGGTGACGGCACTCAAGGGTGTCGGCGAAGCCATGGCCGAGAAACTCGCCAAGGTCGGTCTGGAGAATCTCCAGGACGTGCTGTTCCACCTGCCGTTGCGCTATCAGGACCGCACTCGCGTGGTCCCGATCGGCCATTTGCGACCCGGGCAAGACGCGGTGATCGAAGGCACCGTCAGCGGTGCCGACGTGGTCATGGGCCGGCGCCGTAGCCTGGTTGTCCGTCTGCAGGACGGTACCGGCGGGCTCAGCCTACGCTTCTACCATTTCAGCAACGCCCAGAAAGAAGGCCTCAAACGCGGCACACGGATTCGCTGCTACGGCGAAGCCCGGCCCGGCGCCTCGGGGCTGGAAATCTACCACCCGGAATACCGCGCCATCACCGGTGACGAACCGCCGCCGGTGGATGAAACCCTGACCCCGGTCTACCCGCTCACCGAAGGCCTGACCCAGCAGCGTTTGCGCCAGTTGTGCATGCAAACCCTGACCCTGCTCGGCCCCAGCAGCCTGCCCGACTGGCTGCCGACCGAACTGGCCCGGGACTATCAACTGGCGCCGCTGGCCGATGCGATCCGCTACCTGCATCACCCGCCCGCTGATGCCGACGTCGACGAACTCGCCCTCGGTCATCACTGGGCCCAGCATCGTCTGGCCTTCGAAGAACTGCTGACCCATCAACTGTCCCAGCAGCGCCTGCGCGAGAGCATGCGTGCCCTGCGCGCGCCGGCCATGCCCAAAGCCACGAAACTGCCACAACAGTATCTGGCTAACCTCGGCTTCACCCCGACCGGCGCCCAGCAACGGGTCGGCAACGAAATCGCTTACGACCTCAGCCAGCACGAACCGATGCTGCGGCTGATTCAGGGCGACGTGGGCGCGGGCAAAACCGTGGTCGCCGCCCTCGCCGCGCTTCAGGCGCTGGAAGCGGGTTATCAGGTCGCACTGATGGCGCCCACCGAAATCCTCGCCGAGCAGCACTTCATCACCTTCAAGCGCTGGCTCGAACCGCTGGGCATCGAAGTTGCGTGGCTGGCGGGCAAGCTCAAGGGCAAAAACCGCGTGGCCGCGCTGGAGCAGATCGCGGGCGGCGCACCGATGGTGGTCGGCACCCACGCACTGTTCCAGGACGAAGTGCAATTCAAGAACCTGGCACTGGCGATCATCGACGAACAGCACCGCTTCGGCGTGCAGCAGCGCCTGGCATTGCGGCAGAAAGGCGTCGGCGGGCGGATGTGTCCGCACCAGCTGATCATGACCGCCACGCCGATCCCGCGGACGCTGGCCATGAGCGCCTACGCCGACCTCGACACCTCGATCCTCGACGAATTGCCCCCCGGCCGCACCCCGGTGAATACGGTGCTGGTCACCGACACCCGGCGCGTCGAAGTGATCGAACGGGTGCGCGGCGCTTGTGCCGAGGGCCGTCAGGCCTATTGGGTGTGCACGCTGATCGAAGAGTCGGAAGAGCTGACCTGCCAGGCCGCCGAAACCACACACGAAGACCTCACCGCCGCCCTCGGCGAGTTGAAGGTCGGCCTGATCCACGGCCGCATGAAGCCCGCCGAAAAAGCTGCCGTCATGGCCGAATTCAAGGCCGGCAACCTGCAACTGCTGGTCGCCACCACCGTGATCGAAGTTGGCGTGGACGTGCCCAACGCCAGCCTGATGATCATCGAAAACCCCGAACGCCTTGGCCTCGCACAATTGCACCAGTTGCGTGGCCGCGTCGGCCGGGGCAGCGCCGTCAGCCATTGCGTGCTGCTCTACCATCCACCGCTGTCGCAGATCGGCCGTCAGCGGCTGGGCATCATGCGCGAAACCAACGACGGTTTTGTCATCGCCGAAAAAGACCTCGAACTGCGCGGCCCCGGCGAAATGCTCGGCACACGCCAGACCGGCCTGCTGCAATTCAAGGTCGCGGACCTGATGCGCGATGCCGATTTACTGCCCGCCGTGCGCGACGCCGCCCAAGCCTTGCTCGAACGCTGGCCGGATCACGTCAGCCCGCTGCTCGACCGCTGGCTACGCCATGGGCAGCAATACGGCCAAGTGTGAGCACTGTCGCAGTTTCTGGACCCTGGCTTTAAACAAGCTGGTTATACTCCTGCAATTGTTTGAAAACGGATACAGACCATGACAGAAGCTGCCCTCGCCCCTGAAACCCCGCACGCTCCGTCTGTTATTCGGCTGCTGCTCGGCAAACTGGGCATCGCCTACCAGGAAGTCCTCGACCATCACGGCCTGAACGCCTCACGCAAAGTGCAGGCGGTTTTGCTGGACGATGCCGTCGGCGCGCTCATGGTGCTGTTTCCGCAAAGTCAATTGCTCGACCTCAACCGCCTCGCAGAACTCACCGGCCGCCGGTTGACCGCCGTATCCACCGAACGCCTGGTAAAAATGCTCGGCAAACACAGCCTGAGCCTGCTGCCCGGCCTGCCGGCGCTCACCAGCTCACCGTGCCTGTATGAAGAAAGCCTGCTGCGCGAACCGAAGTTGCTGATCAACTCGGGCGAGCCGGGCGTGCTGCTGGAAATCACCAGCGAAGATTTCAAAACCATGCTGACCAAGGCCAGCGCCGGCAACTTCGGCGAAGCCGTGCACAGCATCCGCCCGAACCTCGACCGCCCCGACGATGACCGCGAGGAAATCACCCAGGCCGTGCAAGCGTTCACCGCGCGGCGCATTCAGCAACGCCTGGAAGCGACCATCGAGATACCGCCGCTGGCCGAAACCGCGCAAAAAATCATCAAACTGCGGGTCGACCCCAACGCCACCATCGACGACATCACCGGCGTGGTCGAAACCGACCCAGCCCTGGCCGCCCAAGTCGTCAGCTGGGCGGCGTCGCCGTACTACGCCTCGCCGGGCAAGATTCGTTCAGTGGAAGACGCCATCGTCCGCGTGCTGGGTTTCGACCTGGTGATCAACCTGGCGCTGGGCCTGGCCCTGGGCAAAACCCTGAGCCTGCCCAAAGACCACCCGCAACACACCACGCCGTACTGGCAGCAATCGATCTACACCGCCGCCGTCATCGAAGGCCTGACCCGCGCCATGCCCCGCGCCCAGCGCCCGGAAGCCGGCCTGACCTACCTCGCCGGCCTGCTGCACAACTTCGGTTACCTGCTGCTGGCCCACGTCTTCCCGCCGCACTTCTCGCTGATCTGCCGCCACCTGGAGGTCAACCCGCACCTGTGCCACAGCTACGTCGAGCAACACCTGCTGGGCATCAGCCGCGAACAGATCGGCTCATGGCTGATGCGCTACTGGGACATGCCCGAAGAACTGGCCACCGCCCTGCGCTTCCAGCACGACCCAAGCTACGACGGCGACTACGCCGAGTACCCGAACCTCGTATGTTTGGCCGTGCGTTTGCTGCGTAGTCGCGGGATTGGTTCGGGTCCGGATGAAGACATTCCGGATGCGTTGCTGGAACGCGTTGGTTTGACGCGCGACAAGGCCAACGATGTGGTCAGCAAAGTGCTTGAAGCTGAAGTGTTGCTGCGCGAATTGGCTTCGCAATTTAGCCAGGCCTAAAGGCATCGTCGGATCGCCGCCCGGACCAAGCCACGCTCCCACAGGACTCAGGTAATCCCTGTGGGAGCGGGCTTGCCCGCGATGAATCCCCCACCGATCTACCTGATCACCACAACCCCTGTGGCGAGGGAGCTCGCTCCCGCTCGACTGCGCAGCAGTCGCAACCCAGCCGCCGCAGTGTGTGAGATACAACCGAAGTCTCAGGCTTTAGGGCCGCTTCGCAGCCCAGCGGGAGCAAGCTCCCTCGCCACAAAAGCCTCCTCCACTCCTGACTGGATCAAGGTTCTCAGGCCTCAGCCTTCGCCTTCCTAGGCTTCAAATACTTGGTCAACCCCTGAAACCAGATCACCAGCGCCGGGTTGCCCTTGATCTGAATCGACTTGTCCTGAATCCCCTGCATGAACGCCAACTGCTTGTTCTTCGCCTGCATCGTGGCAAAGCCATACGCCGCGTCTTTAAAGGCAATCGCAAACGCAGGCTCGGCATACACGCCGGACTTGCTGGTAATGCGCTGATCCTTCACCACGAAATGCCGCGCCACCTTCCCGTCCAGGGTCTGTAGCTGAAACACCAACGCCTTGTCACCCAACTGCTGCTGAAACGCAGGATTAGTCCGACTGGCCTTACCCATCAACAAACCCAGCATCCACAGAAGAAAACGAAATTTCATGCGCACAGCCTCAAAAGAAAAATGAACGGCCGGCGCAGTGTAGTCGCTTCAAGCCAGAACGCCACCATCGGGTTGCGTTAGAAGAAGATGAACCGTTTTTCCCGCATGATGACCGCTAAGTCACGCTTTGCACTTCATTCTGAGGGACCCGACCTACACCTAAAGAAACACATTCCTGTAGGAGCTGCCGAAGGCTGCGATCTTTTGATCTTAATGCCCTCAAACCACTCGGACATTTCCTTCAAAACGCCGGGCTGTCCGTGAACTAGGCGACCTTGGCGTTCACCGATAACCTCTGTTCGTCACCGCAAAATCGGTGACTCGGACGTGCAAGTCCGGAATCGGCACACAATCGGTTATGGCTATTCATTGAGCGTTTTCCTATGCTCCCGAATCGTTATGGCGGCTGTGTGTGGGAGACCTTCGGGTCTGCCGGTTTGCCGATTCCGGTCTTGCACACCTATACACAGCTGCCACCTCATTCGAAGTGCAAGCGAAACGGTGCTAGCTCCTAATATCGGTACTACTCAAATGATCAAGCCAACACCGAATCCCCCAGAAAACCCAGCCACATCCCCCTACGAATCCTTAGATTCCAGAAAACTCCACGAAGCCGCCGAACGCGCCCTCGACCACCATTTCGCCCCACCACCCAACGAAAAACCCAAGCGCAAAGGCAAACTCTTCACCGTCTCCCCCGACATCGACACCGAAGCCCTCCTGGCCAACGCCTCCGAAGACCTGAAGTCCATCAGCGCCATCGCCGCCGACCTGGCCGATGACATCGAAGGCACCCGCCGCTCAGTCGCCCTGGCGCTCAGCAGAATGGCGGATGGAGTGCAGTTGTTGGTGGAGCGAGCGCTGGATCATATCGATTCGCCGAATCCGGCGGAGCATCGGGCTAAGGCATAAAGGGACCACAGAAAGAGAAAGGGGACGTTGAGTCCCCTTTCTCGATAATCTCGACTCACCACTGACAGCCTGTCTCTGGTGACGCCTCCATGCTGATATCTTGATCGAACGAATATTTCTTACCGGATTTGTAATTCGTATAGGTCATCCCATAGATCCGAGCACCCTGACGGACCATCTCATACTCACCCGTCAGCGCCCCCTCGGAAACTTCCACCCAAGTTGTCGTGAATTGATAGGGCCGATCCTCTGCCAGGATTTCTTGCTCGGTGCTTCGATGGACTAGAGAAATGGCCTTCTTCGACTTGCTATACCTAACCCCAGTGCCGCTCCATTGGGTAACCGAGTCGTAATAGGTTCTGAATTCGAAATTGATGTTTTTACCTTCCAGCGAACGGAAACACGAGACCTGTGTTGTGATCTCACTACGGGCCGTCAGCGGCAATACCAACAACAGCATTAAAAATAACTTCTTCACAGATCCCTCTGATCTCATTTTTTTGAAAACGATGTCGTGCTCTCAGTAGAGCTTACCGCATGCCTAAAGTGAAAAATCCGAGACTTTTGCAAGCCGCCAACATTGCCCACGAACAAACTGATACTCGAAGACATAATCGGTATCCGGCTTCTGCAGGATCGCCGTGGCGTTGTTGCCCCGCTCTTCCTTGACGGTCAACGTAAGACCATCGGCCTCTCGTTTCACACGATCCGGGATGATTGGAAACTTGATCTGATCGCCGCTGACGCTGCGCTTTTCCATCTCAGGCTCGGGATCTCCCGCCACAGTCGTGAGCATTTTCAGCGGCTGTTGGACGAAGGCTTTCTGCAAGTCTGCGCGTTCGGAGAAAGCTGAGAGGAACGTTGAAAAGTCGGTCGAGGGGCAAGAATCACTGGCCGCGTCACCATCGGCTTGTAGTGTCTTCTGACGGTTGCCCTGACCCAGTTTTGAATTCGCAATCATCTTTGCATCCAAGTCTGCCAAGCGCTTCTTAATGCTCGCCGCATCCTTGTAAGCACACTCGACTTCTACGTCATCTTCCAGATTTAGACCGTCGCGGCAGTTCTGCAACTCAGGGTCTGGCGGGTCACCGCGAAAAAACTGCAAGGACAAGTGATCGCCGTCCTTGAAGAGCGGCAGTTCCAGCACCGAATAGGAATCACCTTCGAAATGGCTGTGCGAGACTTTGTGTTTTGTCAGAACAAACATGGACTTCCCCGCTCGCTCAGGGAATTTGCGCTCGAAGAAGAACACCGAGGCAATTTGTTCGCCTTCGACCTTCCACACATAATTCAGCGAAGGCTTCACCGCATTCATGGGGGCGTAGAAAATTTCAGCATCAGGCACATGCACGCCCCCAACCTGACCTTTAAGGTTGTTCTTCAAAAAGAACACCGTGATCTTTTGATCACCCAACGAAGCAACCACCGGCGGATGCAGCTCGCCTATGGTTTGTAGGTCACTTGCCGATGCCGGTTGAGCCGACAAACCGACCATGCATCCGAGCGCAGCAATAAAACTTAAGAGCCTGGCCAATTCCACCCACTTCCCTGTTGATCAATCTTCAAATATTTACACTGATGGTTTCACGCTGCTTCAGGAGCGCCGCACTTCAGTTCTTTGATTTGCTCATTCTGAATCGGAATCACGCAGGCGAGACGCTTCTCTCCGTCCCCACGAAGCTCGAACAAGCTGAGCGTCAGGTGTAAACCATCGGCAGCAAATGCATGATCCTCAAACAACGCACTGGCATAGCCATCCCAAAACGATTTGCCGTCAAAACTGCAAAACCGCTTGGAGGAAAGCACTCTCCAACCGCCGTTAGGCGCCAAAATCTGAACCGTCAAACAAGGGCTGCCAAAGGTGCTGACATAACGCGCCACGACATCGCCGAAGCGCTGGGAGCCGGACAGGAACACCTTGTTGAGATCAACCACATTACCCGGCTCATCAGCGACGATAGTGTCCAGATAAGCCGCACGCTCCAGGCTCATTCTGGCCACGCAGTTGTTGATAGTCGTAATATGCAGCGCCACACCGGGCTCGCTTTCCGTGGCTTCGAGCGGGCACGTGGTGTCGCGCAGCTTGATCCACGCGCGCTGGGCCTCTCTGGCCATCGCCATCAACGCCTTGCCCTGTTCAGGGTCGCGCCGCTGCTGAGACTCGAACCGCGCTAGCAGTTTCTTGTAACTAGCATTGAGCTGTACGTCGGCTTCTTTGCGTGCCGCTTCCACGCACAGATCGATCTGCCAGCTCACGGTGGTCTCTTTGCATTCGTCCTTGGCCATCGCGATGGAGGCAAACAGGCATCCAAAGGACAACGCGATAGAGCGCACAAACATATTCAATTTTTCATTCCCTGAATTACAGATCGCTCAACTACACGTTGCGGAATTTTCTGCGCCTTGCCGTCGGCGCTCATTGCGTCGCGGTATTGGCTGTAATAGCGCTGCGCTTCGTCTTCGCGACCAAGGCGCCACAGTGAATCGGCGATGTTCAACATCAACACTGTGCGTTTACCGAGCGCCTCAACGCCTCGATAAAATTTCAGTGCAAGCTCATCGTTACCACCCTCGGCCAAGTAGAAACCCAAGTCATTGAACGCCTGAACATTACGCGCCGGTGGATGACACGCCATGTAGGACTCCGGACTCAAAAAGCTCAGGCTCCATTCGATGGATTCCGCGCGGGACTGCGCCGGCTCGATGTCCACGACATGCCTCAACAAGTCCTTTGGGGGCTTCGTCTCCAGGACGGGATTGAACACTTCACCGTCGTTGGAAACCCACTGATTGCCCACCCATTTACCGACACAAAAGCTGGCAGAACGCTCAGCCAGCACGCAACCGGTCTCCATCGAGATCACATCGCAATGCTGTTGCGACACCAGTTTTTCTTCACCACTCTCGACCGACAACATGCCGAAGCTCACCGGGTCGAGCAACAAGGTTTTCTTGTCAGGACTGAGCCAACCGGAGTGCCCATCAGCACCAACGTCGATGCTGAAGAGCGGGAACGTTTTACCACTTGCGGTGAACCAAGCAGTCGCCGACTCCACACCGGGCATCGTCCATTCTGTCGCCCGAAACGTCACTGAGTGTCCGCCGACACCGACTATTGGCAGGTCTTGGGCAAAGGCACTGGCGACAAACAGGCTGCCGAACATCAACACCCACTTAAGGCTGGCCATAAACGATCCTTTTCACTGCAGGGCTTTCCGATTGCAGTTGTCTCTTCGTGACGCCATAAGCCTCGATGAGCCCCTCCCAAGAACCTTTCGAACCAAACGACCGATAGCTATTGCTGTAGCTGTAATGCTCTAACCGTCCGGCCGTCGAGTAATAACCGCGCCATTCAGGGCAGGATCCGCACCCGCCATAACCGCCGATTGAAACCAGGCTGCCCGTGGTTCCTTTCACACAATCCATCGCCACTACCACGTTACTCAGCATCTTCGTCTTCGCACCGTCGGACGTGAGCTGTGAAACTTTGTCGATGTTGCGCCGAAGCACTTTGCCGCCGATGTTGATTGTCTGGTCGGAGCAGACCGGGATTACGTGGGTTTCAGTGTCCTGCACCGTCACGGATCGACAGGACGACACCAACACCACCTCAACGCCGCCACACTGCATGACATCGCGTTGGGTGTAGGCATCCGAAGGCGCGGCGAAGGCTGGAAACGAGAGCAGCAGCGAAAGGCTGCCCGCGAGAAGACGCTGATTCATGGAAAATTCCCTTTCACCGTTAACTGGGCTGTTTTTTTGCGAGGCACTTTGCATAGCCGTCGGCTCCTGCTTCGGCGGTTACCGGGATGGCGTAGGCGAGGGGCAAAAGTAAAAGAGCATTCAGCGTGGGCTGAATGAAAAAACGGTTCATCCAATCATCCTTAATCAAGCGGCGGTGATTCCGCGTCAGTGATCGTCAGCAGCCGAAACTCATTGTTCACAAACTCGTAGTAACGATCCCGGTAACGACTTTCCAACCGATTGCCTTGCGCGTCTTCTTCGCCATCGAGCGCGAGGCCGGAAATGAAGATCAAGCGGCTATCGGGCTGGTAGGCCATATCGAAAGTGCTGCCGTCGTATGCGTTCGGCAGCCCGACGACAACGTCCCCCGTACGCGCATCCAGCACTTCGCCGCAAATGGCGCTGCCGCCACAACCGAGCCTGTACAGGATGTAATGACCGGCGAAATTGACCTTACCTTTCAGAGCCCGCGCTCGTGCTTGATCCATCATCGCGTTGCCGTTTTCTTGCGGTACCGGTTCATGGTTGGCGCCGGTGAACACTGGGGTGACGGTGTAGTCCTTGAAGTCCGGGTCGGCGGCGAAAGCCATGGACGTGGCAATGGCCAAGAGGCCTCCGAGTAGAACTGAACATCCTTTCACGCTGTAACTCCGTATATGGGGTACATCATTGGGCTGCTTTCTCAAAAACAATACTGCGCACCGCTGTTTTGATTTGTTCAAACCCTTCGGCGCTGATAGCCAAAGGAGTGGATGAGCCTGACTCTGCTGAGCCGATCAGTACGCTTTCGCCCCTGAGCAAGCAGAAAGCGACGCGAGTGATGTGACGTCGTGATTTGTCATGGAAACCGAAGATGAACCCAGATGACTTCTCCCCACCCAGTGCCTCGAAGGTGTAGCTTTTCTTGGGGCCCGCCAGCGACGTGGGCTCCCAACCGTGATCGGTCAGGGTCGCCGGGCATCTGCGGTCGTTGTCATCACGTAGGACTTGCAGCGCGATGGAGTCCTCTTCCGGGGGCTTCCGGGCCGTGAGCCGGGAGAAGCTGTCAGCGTTTTCACACATCACGCCAAACCACGGCTGACTCAGGTTGTCGGACTTCTCGAAATGCCAGTCATAACCGCTCGATGTTTCCGCCTGCCATAAACCAGGCGCGCTGGCCCGAGCGGGCAGTTGTTTACCCGCGACAAACACCAGATAAAAGCGATCGAACGTCAGCCATTGGTCTTGCAACAACGGCATGGAGAACCGACACGTATCCAGCTCGACAACAGCCTCGGTCGGACCGTGTGCAACCGCCGACTGGCCTGACTCACCGCCGACCACCACGGCATCGGCGGCGAGAGCTGTATGCGTCAGCGCAACCCAGCCAAGTAGCGAACCCCGCAGCCATGAAGACTTGATTAAGCCCATCAACCGACATCCCTGTGCATAACGTTATCGACGACTGCTCAACAGCAGTCGGTTCATCCTTTGTTCGCTGGAATGATCAACTTCAACTCACCATCGCGGTACACCACCTCACACCCCAGCCACGCCGGATCAACCTGCGGCATCACCGCCGAGGGCTTGCGCAGTTCACGCAGCAACGTCGAGCCGTGAGACAACCGCCCGCCCATCCGCGCAATCACCGCCCGCGCTGCTTGATAGTGCGCGTGGCGACCGGGGTCGAGGGTGTCTTCGAGCAGGATGTCGGCGCCGAGCACGCCTTGCACCTGCCCCGGATAAATCATGAACCCGGTCGCCTGCTCCGTGCCTTCGCGACCGTCCTGCCAGAAGCTGCCGTCGCGGGTACGAACGTCGGGATGCGGCGCAAACCAATGCTCGCGATCTGCCAGCGGCATGGCGTGATGGAGGCGGAAGAAGATCCGCATGAGATTGTCGCGATACCACTCACGCACTTGCAGGTAGTAGCCGCGCAGGCCCGGCAGGCCAGTTGAATGGGCTAAGCGGATAAACCCCGGCCACTGCGGGAAGGCCTGCAACGGCAGGTCGGTTGGTGCCGGGCGCGGTGTGGCGGGATCGGTTTCCCACGGCAGACGATGTGGGCTGTGTTCAAGGTCGTCATAAGCCGTCGGTGGCCGTCCCAACAGGTCGCCGCCGCTGCTGGCCAGTGAGGTGGCGATGCACAGATTGCCTTGCACCACGAACACATAAAATCGGGTGAACCAGTCGGCCAGTTGCCGGCCGTCGGCGCCTTGGGTGGTGAGCTCGGACAGTTCACCGTCGAAGCGCCGCAAGCCATGCTCAAGGCTCAGCAAATGCCCGCGAGCAACGCGCTGCATACGCAGGAATAACGGTAGCGAATGTAACATCCGTAGCGGTCGCCAAGGCAGATACGGAGTCGCGCCACCGACTTCGCCGGCGTAGCTGCTGGCAGAGATGCCCCAGTCTGCGAGTCGTGCGAGAAACAAATCGTTGTTGATGTACGAGGCGCCGCCAAACACCGCCGTGAACGGTTCGTTGTCCTGCAACACCCGCGAATCCCAACGCGCCATGATCGCTGGAATACTCGCCGCCGCACGCCGTTGGGCGTACTCCACCAAAGTGCTGGGTTGGGGCGGCAGGATCTCGGCGATGTTGGCGGCAGTCAGGTGCCGACGCCAGCCGTAATCGCTGATCGGCCGGTATTGCAGCAACCATAGTTGCTGGCCATCCCAGGCCCATTCGACGTCGCCAGGCACGTAATGGAAGACTCGCAACACGTCTTGCAGAAAACGCCACAACAGGTCCGCTGTCAGGCCGTGGGAAGGTTTGAAAGTATCGCTGCCCCAAGAGTCGCCGAGGCGGGAAAGGATCGCCCGCTCGGGGCTCACCCGACCATCGGCCAACGACTCAAGATGACCTTCGACCCATTCCAGTTCCACCGACAGATGTCGCACAAAAGCGATCCCGGACAACTGCGGTGTGATGAAGCGTTGCACCACCACTTCTTCCACACCTGCCGCGCTCAGCTCGGCAATGCGCGCAGGCACGTTGGGCGTCGGTTCCCGCAGGAATGTGGTGCTCAGCCCGGCGTTCGCCGCATCGGCTTTATCCTCGCCATAACTGGAGGAGCGCACCGCCCACGTGGCGTCCGGTTGGCTCGCGAGAAACGCCAGCAGACGTTCATCGTGACAATCATTGAGTGACAGCGCCGGCGGCACCGCTTGCCCGGCCAACTCGGCCAGACGCAAGCGCCCGCCCTTGGTATGCGCGACGAACCCACGCTCGCCCGACTCCAGCCACGCAGCGAATTCGGCCGGCGAGTCGATCCACGGGTAATGACCCCAACCGGGTTTCAGGCTGATAGTCAGATCAGCGCGGGCAAGAATGGCTGACCATGCTGCGGCCTGAGCGATGCCCAGCACATTGTCCTGATCGCCCCAGACCAGCTCGACCGGATCAGTGATCCACTCCAGCAGCGGCAACGCGGTGTCTGCTCGCACCAAGTCCCAGTGCGGCACAAACGCGCGGCAGCGGGCATACCCGGCGCCCATGCGCTGGTATTGCGCGGGTGTCCAAGTCTGATTGGAGAACTTGTGTTTAAAAAGCGCTGGTTTGTTCGCCAGCAACCAGTGAATGGTCTTGCGAATCGGCAGCGGCGACATCAACGCTGGCAGCCGTCGTTGCCACAAGAACGCCCCGACTGGCGCGAGCAACACACTGCGGCAAAAGTGCCCCGGCTGACGTTGCAGCGCATGCAACACCAGCAACGCATTCACCCCGACCGCCATGATCGCGCTGCCCTGCACCGTCATCGCGAGCAACGCTTGAGCGTACGCCGCGAGGTCTTCGCAGGGTGCCTGTGGATTGTTGCCAAAGCCCGGCAACTCCAGCGGCACCACCTGATAGCGCTGAAAGTGCGGCAGCGCATCATCCCACCAATCGGCGGCGCTACCGTTGCCGGCCAGCAGGTACATCAGGGGCTTGCTCATGAACAATCCTCAGGCCAGATCGCGCAGGGCGGCGTCGAGGGCTGGATAGCGGAACGTGTAGCCCGCCTCGCTCAAACGCTCGGGCACCACACGCTGGCCGTCGAAAAACAGTTGAGCCATTTCCCCCGCCAGTGCGCGCACCGGTGCCGCCGGAATGTGAAACCACACCGGACGCTTCAAGACCTTGCCGACCTGCTCGGCAAACGCTGCCTGACTGACCGTATCCGGCGCCACCAAGTTGTAAGTGCCGCTCAAGCTCTCATCATCGAACGCGCGTGCGATCACTTGAATCACATCGTCGCGATGCACCCAGCTCATGATCTGCTGACCATCGCCCATGCGTCCGCCAAAGCCCAGGCGAAACGGAATCAGCAACGGCAACAACGCACCGCCCGGCCCGAACACCACGCCGAGGCGCATCACCACCTGACGCACACCGAACTCAGTGGCCGGTTGCGCGGCCGTTTCCCATTGCGCGCAGAGTTCGGCCATGAAGCCATCGCCCCTGGTCGATGTTTCATCGAGACGTTCGCTGGCATCGCGCACGCCGTAGAAGCCAATGGCCGAGGCCTGAACCCACAACGCCGGTTTATGCGTGGCATTTTTCAGCCAAGTCATCAGCGCTTCGGTGGTATTGACGCGACTGGCGATCAGTTGTGCCTGACGCTTGGCGCTCCAACGCGGACCAGCAACCGGTGCCCCCGCCAGGTTGATCACCACGTCGAAGGTTTCGTTGTAACCGAGTTTGCTCAGCGAACGCAGGCAACGGGCGCGGCCGTCGAACAGGTACGCGGCTTTCAAAGGATCGCGAGCCAGCACGCTGACGGTGTGGCCGGCGTCGAGCAATTGATTGACCAAGGCTTCACCGATAAACCCGGTGCCACCGGTCACCAGTACCCGTTTGTAAGCTCCGCCAGCGAACGGGTTAGACGGCTTACCTTCGCGCTGCATGCGCAACGCCGCCAATCCGTCACGAATACCCGAAGCCGTAACGCCGATAGCGAACAGCGTCAGCAACCAGCCACGCCAGCCGAAATCGATAGCGCTCAGGCCGGTAGACAAACTCGCCCACTGCGCCAATTGCCCCCCGTACAGAGCAAAGAAAGCCCCGCCGTTCACCGCCAGCACGGTATGCATGATGCGCTCGATGGCCGGCAACTTGCGGCTGCGGTCCTCGACCACGAAGTCCCAGAGCGTCAGGCCGATCTCCAGCGCGAACAGCAGCGCAATCACAATCGCCCACGTGCCGTGGAATGCCAGATGCGCCATGCCCAGAAACAGAATCCCGTAGAAACACGAGCGCATCGCGTGGATCGACAACTCCAGCCGGGCACTGTGGCGATACGGCAACGCCACCGTCAGTTCGTGGTGGTACAGGGTATCGAGCGCACCCAGGCAGGCCTGGGCAATCAACAGAGCAATCGCCCAATCCAGGAGAGAAAAGTCAGGCATGGTTGGCATCACTCGGTGTGTGTTGAGGTGGAGGTGCGGCGGTCGTGGCGATACAGCCAGATCAGCGGAGGCAGTAAAGTGAGCAGCGCGAAGCTGTCGAACCACAGATGCGACCAGACCTGCGCCTGGAGGGAAATCAACATGTCCTGCGGCGCCCAGAGCACGATGCCGGCAATCAACCAGCCCCATGCCATAGGGGTTTTAAGACGATGGCCGAAGTGCACGAGGGCGAGCATGTAGAGGGAATAGCTTTGCAGCGTGGCGCCGAATAGGGCGAGCCACCAGACTTGTTGCGCGCGGGCGGCGGTGGGTACGGTGTCGGCCAACCAGAAGGCTTTTTCGATAGTTTGCAGATAGCCGTCGAGCGAACCGGAATGGCCGGCCCAAGTCAGCAGGATGCTGACGAGCAGATGCACCAGTGCGGCGGCGTATAGCCAAACGACCAGGGCTTGGCGAAGGGTATTTGAGGGGACTGGCATTCCGTGTCCTGAGGTCTTCCTTGAGGGGCGCAAGTCTAAAGGAAATCGGGAGATTTAGTGATTAATCACGGGACCGGTCTCGCCTCTAAAATTTCTAATAGAAAATCGACTAACAACCATCGGCATCGTTGCATTGAACCCAGCCCCGAATTTCCTTTCCTTTGGGGGTTTTAAACATGATTTGCAGCCACCCGGCCTCAACCCCTTCCTGCAACACCGAGTCGCCCTTGATCAAATACATTTTCGTCATGTCCGCCAAAACGGGCGAACTGTGAATCGAGGTCTTTTTGTTAATCGTGAGCGTCACCCTGTCCCCCGCTGCCCAGCGTTTATAGGCGGCAGAATTGAGTTTGGCGACGATCCCCTCAGCGGTTTTATAAGGGAACGTGTAGATCAACTCCGACGACTCGGAATCGCGCGCAATATCGCCGCCATTACCAAAATAATTCGACAACCGCTCATCTCTCACATAACCCGCCGCCGTACGGGAATACGCATGAGTGGTGTAATACTCGCCCAAATAATTAACGCCCGTATCAGCTCTGATTCCGACCGCATGAATGACGAATAGCATCGGCTCGGCTTCGGGTTCAGCCTGCGCAAAGAAAGCCGCTTGCACTCGTCCAGTGGCCGCCAAAAATGGCAGGCCGCCTATGTTCTTTTTTGTACCATCGGCACAATTTACATAATCGACGTTGATGGCGACGTCATCGGCGTCTTGGGATTCGTCTTCGGGCAGTTTGGCGTGGTTGAAAACGATAGAGCCCGAGTCTGTGTTGAGCGCTGGGAATGCTTCACTTTTTGGGGGTTCGCAGGTGATCCTGGAAAGGATCTTTTTCAGGCTTGATCTCTCGCTTTCATAAAAAGTATTGCACTGAGAAACAACGACAAAGCCCTGTGCTGTTTCTGCTTGAAGTGTGTTGCAGATTAATCCGAACCCTTCAACACCGCCCGGCCTAGGATAAATGACGTTTTTCATGTCCAGCAGCTTCCAGCCTTGCTGCTGCATCGACGCTTTGGCTGTCGCCGTAGCGTCCGAAAACTCCATGATTGATTCAGCATCAGGCAGTTCGATCAGCTTGTTGTAGCGCCGTGTATTGTCGATTCCGACAACCGCCAAAATGTCCTGCAGATTTTTCCCAGTGACAATGACAGTGGGGAGACTATCGAAGTTGTTGGCGTAGTCCGGCTGGTTACGGGGTACAAGCTTGAGTACGTTCACGCCCCCTTCCTGAACGCAGCTTGCAACCTTCAGTTCTGTTTGAGGCACGTCGAACGGGCAAGGTTGATCTTCAGCGAACGCATCCGTGCCGCCAAGGAACAGGCTCAGAACAACGGCGCCCATCAGCGCCGCCGTGAAGCCGTATCCTTTTTTAAAAATACAATCCATGTTGATCACTCAAAAAACCTACGGTTTAAACGGCTCAGGTGTCGTGTTTAAAAACGCTCAATCATCCGCCTACGTAGACGTCGACACCATCGGACATTTCCTTCAACACGCCGGGCTGTTCATGAACTATCCAGCGCTCGCGCTCATCGATAACCTCTGTTCGTCACCGCAAAATCGGTGACACGGACGTGCAAGTCCGGCGGGATACACAATGGTTATGGCAATTCATCGAGCATTTTTCTATGCTCGCGAACCGTTATGGCGGCTGTGTATGGGAGACCTTCGGGTCTGCCGGGTAATCCCGCCGGTCTTGCACACCTATGCACAGCTGCCACCTCTTTCGAAGTGCACGCGAAACGGTGTCGGCTCCTTAATTACGGGATTACATCTATGTTCAAGCCAACACCAAATCCTCCTGAAAACGAAGCCACATCCCCCTACGAATCCTTAGATTCCAGAAAGCTCCACGAAGCCGCCGAACGCGCCCTCGACCACCATTTCGCCCCACCCCCCAAAGAAAAACCCAAGCGCAAAGGCAAACTCTTCACCGTCTCCCCCGACATCGACACCGAAGCCCTC
The DNA here is from genome assembly GCF_059420765.1 of Pseudomonas sp. GW821-FHT03E01. Taxonomy (NCBI): domain Bacteria; kingdom Pseudomonadati; phylum Pseudomonadota; class Gammaproteobacteria; order Pseudomonadales; family Pseudomonadaceae; genus Pseudomonas; species Pseudomonas sp. GW821-FHT03E01. Next base: position 57,963 of record NZ_JBWKUI010000017.1, read on the forward strand.
CTGGCCAACGCCTCAGAAGACCTGAAGTCCATCAGCGCCATCGCCGCCGACCTGGCTGATGACATCGAAGGCACCCGCCGCTCAGTCGCCCTGGCACTCAGCAGAATGGCCGATGGGGTGCAGTTGTTGGTGGAGCGAGCGCTGGATCATATTGATTCGCCGAATCCGGCGGAGCATCGGGCGAAGGCGTAGTGAAACTCGGATAAAAAAGGGACGTTACGAAGGGGACTTAAAGTCCCCTTCTTCAGCGTTTATACCTGCACGGTGAAATTTACAGACAGTGACTGGCCTTTATGTCTGAGCCTTGCGAAACCAAACGCTTCACGCCGTCGCTCCCCCCCGGGCTACCTTTATCAGCTGACAACTGATAACAGGCCAACGCCCGGGACATATCCTTTGTTCCCAACTGGCCATTCTCAAAAGAAGACCCCAGGTAATTCATCGCATCTGTGGAGCCCATGGAAACTGCGCGAATAACCTCCCTTTCTGCCTGCTCGGGGTGCAGGCAAGGGCCGCTATAGTCGGTGGAATTACCGTTACAAAAATAAGTGGCATAACCCAGCGCGCCGTTCGGTGTCGTCGATGCCGCTTTGAACAATGCCTCAAGCTTGCTGGTTTCCAATTGAGGCGCCATCTGCGAAAGACTCAATCTTGCCGCCGACAGACTCGCCTGTGGATCGCCCGACTCCGCAGCACAGACATAGTTTTCCAGGGACGCTTCAATCAACTCCCCAGTCAGACTGGTATCGCTCAAGAAACCCTAACCCACCCAAGCCCTCAGCACGTTGATAACAAAGGTTCTCCGCGCGGCTCATTCCGGGTCTACCGGGTGCGACAAGCTCCTTCTCGCTGATCGACCAATCCTCAATCCCCACCAGCGACCAGCACGACTTTTTAGCAAAGTTAAAAATCTTGATGTTGCTGTTACCGGCCCGTTTATCCACAACGTTCATGTGAGTGTCATCGACTGTTTCGATCTCAACCCCTTCAGTTTTGCCTTCCATCGCGGCCATCAACGGAAACGCCAAACTGGAGCCAGTCTCCGCAGTAATTTGCGGTTCAAATTGACCAGGGTCCGAGGTGCGCTTCAATACCAATATTTTTACCGCCAGTGCGGTTAGGCGCTTCTGGGACTCGGCATTGGCAGAAAACGCCGGCAGAAACTGAGCAAAGTTCTGGGATGGACACGAGACGTCTGCCCCTCGCCCAACAGCTGAACCATTCACGATGTCGGGCGCAATATTGTCCAGAAAGGCTGTACGCTCGCGGCTCATTCTTGCGATGCAATTGTTCACCGTCGCTACATAGGCGGACGTGCCAGGCTTAATCTCAAACGCTTCGAGCGGACAATTCGCATCGCGCAATTTTATCCACACACGCTGTGCTTCTTTGACCTTCGCCGTATACGCCGCCCCAGTGTCGGGTTCGGCTCGATACTGCGCTTCGAGTCGAGCCATCAGTTGGTGGTAACTCGTATTCAACTGAGAATCGGCAGCGTTCTTCGCGACATCAGAACACCTGTCAATTTGCTCGCTTATGGTGCTCTCGCTGCAATCATCCTGCGCAAATGCAGTGGGCAAACCTAGCAGACCACTAAACGTTGCACCAATAAGGAGTCTTATAAACTGATTCATCCCAATCATCCTTGTATTTTTTAACAGATCCCTTCGTAAGGGGTTATGGCGTATTAAGGTGCTTCTTTACGTATGCCTTTATTGAGGCCGCATCTTTATAAGCAAACGTTTGTGGCACACCCTCACTAAAGCCATCGATCCCGCTCAAGTACCTATTAGCCTGAATCAATCGATTGGAGATCAACCTACCATTGCTACTTCGTGCATAAGCATAGACCTGATACAGAGTACCGTAGGTACCAATACCTCTACTGTTAATTTCCCAAGAAACCAAAACAAAGACATTCTTTACATCCTGGACCGGATAAAAAAATATCGATTCGACCTTAGGTGGCGAACCAGCAACATCATATTTATCAACTAACTGTCTAGCCGATACTCCATCGCTGTTTTTCACGTCGAGGACTAAAGACACGGGATACTCTGCATCTCCCGTTTCCAAAACCGATAATTCCGCATTTTCGACAGCAGTTGTTTTATAGGGTCCATCTACTACCACCCCCCGCAGATAGAGGCTATCGTCCTGAGCCACGGAGACCCTACAGAGCATAAATACCAATAATAAAAAACAAAATTTACGCATCGTAACAACCTATTTAAACAAACAATGGTAACCAAATACTCGGCCTTTAAGTGGACAGCAAAAAGGGGACCGATTTATTAATCGCCAACTAAACCTACCTCATAACTAAATCAGTCCTCTTTCGCTACCTTTCGCTACCTTTCGCTAAGCGCAGCATATAAACCAGCTGTAAAACACACCACGCTCACCTAATCATTTTTCCTTAGGGGCGTTATAGTTATCTGGAAAAGTATTATCTAAATACTCTGAACGCTCGAGACTCATTTTGGTGACGCAAACATTTACCGTCACCTCATAAGCCGGCATTTTCTCATCATACTCAAAAGCTTCTATAGCGCAATTAGTATCTCGCAACTTCAGCCAAGCCAATTGTGAAGCTTTTAACTTAACCAAAAATTTCGCTCCTTGGTCAGGAGCTATTTGATATTGAGACTTCACTCTCGCGATAAGTTGCTTGTAACTAACATTCAATCTAGAGTCAGCAGAATCATGTACCTGCTTAACACATAAATTAAACTCCAAAGTTGACGTAACTGCACCACAACTTTTTTCACCTGAAAAAGAAAAGATCGGAAAAACTAAGCAAACAAACAAGATAAACGATTTCATTGTCACTAAACCGATACTTTCAAATAAAAAAAGGGGTCGATTTATTTAACAACAACTAAACCTACCTCATAACTAAGTCAGTCCCCTTTTCGCTTTTGTTTTCACATCAAACATACGACTATATATCGGCGCCATCCGCCTGTTTTTTCACTACTCAATTCTCTAGTAAAAAAGGAGGACGAGTAAGAAACGAGCCGGCTCTATTTATTGGAGCCGGCATTTAACCTCACAGACAACCCCCATCCCCACAAACAAAATTACTTATTAAGCTTAGCAATACAACCCTTATACAACTCCGCGTATTTTTTATCATACTTCAACTCAACAGGCTCATCCAAATCTGCCGATGCATTAAATAGCGCCTCATCTTGAACATAATACTTAACCCACCCAACAATACCTTCACCAGAAGTTTTATAGAACAACTGAGCCAGTATGCGCTCACCATTATCATCATCAATCAACAGATTAATTTTTTCTTTCTTTGTATAACGAAATGGAAAGTCACTACTCCTAACCATCTCGGTCAGGTAGCCATAGCAGCCTTCACCCTCAGAACGAGCATCAACACCGTCTTGACCATCTGCGAAAGCCAATCCTGTAATTAAAAAAAGCGCTGCCCCAATGCATGCTTTGAAGGCAATACTAGGAACAAGATTTAAAATCTTCATTTACTCTCCTTTCTCCAGCGCCTCTACAAACCTAGCGCGAATTGCTTGAATATGAGTTTTATACGCATTTTGCGCACCTATTTCTTTAGAGTGCCAGCGTGCCCAGTTACCGTCATACTTGTTGATGTATGCAGCCTTATACTCCATGCCAGCCAACACCGAAGGCAATACTATGAAAACTTTTTTCTTATCTGTAACCTGTTGGTTGCCGCCTTGGCCGCTCATCCCCTTGTTCTCGAATGCCGACCAAGTACCAACCGGTGCATATTCTGGATTTGCTTCGAAGATTGCACCATCCCAACCATAGTAAGGAGGGCCGCCAAAAGCCTCCATCCCACCGGTTCCACAATTTGCATATTGACCCGACTCAAAATGGGCCGTCTCGTCGCGATACATCCGCTCGATAATGATCGCCATTTCTTTTCCATATTTTTCGTAAATCACTTTAATCGCTGCTTTACCGTCTGCCACAGTAAATAACCCGGTATGGGCTGCACCACCCTTCGGCTTAAGATTACTAATAAATTCTATAGGATGGAAATGATAAACTTTATTGGTGAATGCAACCTGCATCGAACCAGCCATTTCATCCCAGAATACAAGCTTATCTATTCGCTCCTGCTCATGTCTGAGTAGCTCCGGTGAGTCCTCCAGTAGAGTTTTTAACTTTTCCCACTTTGCCTCAGAAGACTTTGCCTGCCACTCGGTAGGATGATTAGCAATCAACTTTGACCAACTACTACGTATTTCCGGATCACGCAGAGCCGCTTGAAGCTCAGCCGGAGTTACGTCATTGTCTTTAGTACCCTTGGCATCGATTTCTGCATACAGCTCCTGAAAGAATACCGGCATATCCCCTGGATCCAAGAACCCATCGGCGTTAGGATTGGATTCTTTTACTACTCTGAAACCCAGCTTTTCCCAATCATGCTGACAAATCAGCTCTCCCTTTTCTTTATTAACAAACCCAGTTTGAGGTTTACCGTCATTTCGGACAGTAACTTTTACCCATTCCTTTCCTGCAGCATCCTTTACAATACTAACTCGATCCATCGAAGCATAAGTTTTTGCCTTCATAGCAGGCTCCTGCTCGGTGAATACAGGAGCTTCATCAGTCCCAGTTTTGGCGGCCAGCATCTGCCCTTCGTTCAAAACCAGGTATTTCTTCCCATCAACCAACGCCGCTGGATTTTTCAAGTAACTTTCTAGTTCTGTATCCGCACTAAAAACCTCGACATGAACCTGATATTTGCTGTGAACTCCACCTTTTGCATTAGCAGGCACCTCATAGAGTCCCATATATCCTACTGGCTCGCCTGCCTTGATTGCTGAATTAGTAATAACCACGCTATCAAAAACGGTCGGTGTGATTTTTTTCCTTGTTATTAGTCGTTTCGGACCGACGTCATCCACGCAGCACCAGAATTTTTCTGGCAATACACCGGCCCCTTTGAGGCCGGTTCCTTCTGAGGGAATAAATGAACACTCCGCCATTGGGTATTTTTTTCCATCTTCAAGGAACAACCACTGAACCTTCCCACTATCAAACCGTATCATACTCCCAGTACAAAGCACTTGCTCCGGTGCAACCTGCGCCCCGCCATTTTCACCGACCGGGGCACTTCTTACTTTGAGTCCTTGTAATGAACTGACACTTGCATCGACCATCCCTTTCCAATAGCCGGGCGTTAGTCGCTCAGGAGGAAGAACTGCTTTTAATCGCTCCTTGCCCTTGCTATTTCTTATTGGCTTGCCATCTTCTTGAGTAGCGAACCAAACAACATCCCCTTTTTTTAGCTCGGCAATTTTACCTTTAAGTATCCGTCCTTGGGCGAATGTATACTTACCATCAAGGGTAGGTTGCTCCTTCAGAATTTCGAACTCAACGCCATTATGTATATCACCTACAGTACTACTTTCAGCTTGATCTTTATGATGATTACGTGCAGGCCACCCACCATTTACGACTTTAACAATCCTACTAGTTTTTTCTTCTTCCGCACTATAAAGCTCATAGGGCAAAATATGCATATAAAGACTAAAAAAACTTAATTTATTGCTTTTTACTGCTTCCGACTTCTCATTGGCAGGAGACTCATACTCGTGGCGCACTAGGCAAAATGATGTCGAATACTTTAAATTCGCACAGCTTGTCGCCCCTGCGTACTCTGAAGACAGATAGTTTTTATTCAATCTATAAGCCACAACCACACCATCACCGATACAGCGTACAGGCTCATCACGAACGCACTGAGGTGCGCTGGCATTAGTGATATGAATCCCTCCGTGCCAGAACTGATTACTTCCAAGCAAGTAGTGCCCCGATGTTTCAGCTTCGAGAGCTTTGTATAGTTCATCAGCATCTTCAAACTGACTCCCGCCATGTTTTCTGATGGGATACTGAAAATTCATAATAGAAGCTTTGCTGGTCGACGGTTGGGCCGTCTTTTGAGCAGGTGCAGGCGCTGCTGCACCGGTCCTAAACTCTTCTTTAGCCCTTAGAAACTTTGTAACGACGGGCCAATAGTGGCTTGGAGGCTTAGGACCAAACAAAGCCTTTGCAGGACCAGTGCTTGTTTGCGCACCAAATATATGTCCGCTGTTAGTGCCAGGATTGAAATCTTCAACAATTCCTGTGTGAAATAGCGGGCTACCGCCTTTATGGGAAATCTCATTAATCCAAAGAGCAATATCTCCGCGTTTCACATCTTTCGGCAAAACAGTCGTGTAATAGTTGGAATTCTCCATCTCACGCGTCTCTTCATACGGAATGTTGTAGCCGGCACCTGTCAGCAACAAATTAACCATATGCGAACAATCAATCAGTTTTTTTCCGGTTACGTTCGTTTTGACGCCGTCCCCGCCCATCTTGTATACGTAGTCGCCGCCGGTGTACTTGTTCGTTAAATCAAGTGGCTCTGTCATTTCTGCATCCTGCAAATTAGTAGCAATGGCTGCTGGCTTGATTAGCTTCAGCCGCTTGCGTTTTCAATCGATTCAAATTGTTCAGGGCAGTGTCGTTACCCTTGTCGGCGGCCAGGCGATAGCACGCCAGTGCCTTGGATAAATCCTTGGTCACCAACTCCCCTGTTTCAAAGGAGTAACCCAAATAATTCATAGCGTCAGCCGAGCCCATCGATGCCGCGCGGATAAGCTCCTTTTCAGCTTGTTCGGGATGCTGGCAAGGGCCTTCAGCCGCGGTGTTATTCCCGTAGCAATAAAACGTGGATAGAGAGGCGGCACCATCGGCGAGAGTGGTCGCCGCCGCTTTAAAAAGCGCCTCAACCTTCTCCGTCTCCAACTGCGAAGCCATCCCCGAAAGACTCAAACTCGCAGCATTCAGACTGGCCTGAGGATCACCCGAGGCGGCCGCACATAGATAATTTTCCAGCGAAGCTTCGAATAACTCACCTGTCAGCCGGTATTGCTCTAGCCCCCCCAGCCCTCCGTAGGCTTCCGCACGCTGAAAACATAAATTCTCGGCGGTGCTCATGCTCGGCTTGCTCGCCACCACCAGATCTTTCTCACTGATCGACCAGTCTTCAACACCCTCAAGCACCCAGCACGCCTGGCGCGAAAAGTTGAAGATCTTGATGTTGCTGTTACCCGCCCGCTTATCCACAACATTGAAGTGACTGTCGTCGATCGCTTCGACTTCGACACCTTTTGTCTTGTCTGTGGCTACGGGCGCCATTAGCGGAAACGCCAAATTGGAACTGTTGACTCCCCTCGTTTGCGGCTCAAAAACTCCATGCTCTCCCACCGGTTTCAAAACCAGCGACTTCACCGTCATCGCAGTCAACCGCTGCTGAGTTTCAGCATTCGCAGAGAACGCCGGAAGGAACTGGGCAAAATCCTCAGACGGGCATTCATCCGCATAAGCACTGCCATGAAACAGGCTCAGCAGCGACGCGGTGAAAACCGCTACAGCGAGGCCACCACTCTTCTTCAAAACACCATTCATGTCGATCACTCAGAAAACACAAAAAAAGCCTTCGGTTTAACCTTCTCAGGCGAAGCATTCCCCAACGCCTGATCCATCAAACTCCCCGCCTTATCCTTATCCGCCGCCCCCGGCAGCACCGGTGGCTTAATCCCAATCCCGGTCCCCGAGCCTGCAGATCCACCGGCATTGATCTTCACCACCGGCCCAACCACGGTAACCCCACCGGCATCGAGCTTGATGAAGCTTCCGCCCGCTTTTACCGTCAGCTCCATCCCCGCTTCGATAACAATCTTGTCCCCAGCCTTGAGGTGTATTTCCTTCCCGGCACTGGTCAGCTGCGCAGTCCCAAGCTTGACGTGCTGGTTCTGCCCCACCGTCAGGTGATCATCCATCCGCGCTTCGGTCTTGCGATCAGCAATCGTGGTGCGGTGCTCTTCGGCCTTCAGCTCGGTGTAGGTGTTCTTCACCACGGTGTCGTGGCGTTCATTCCCCACCCGAATCTTCTGGTCGTGCTCGATGTTTTCATCCCAATCCCGTTGGGCATGAATAAAGATCTGCTCCGCCCCTTTCTTGTCTTCGATCCGCAGTTCGTTGTACCCACCACCCCCTGGTGAGCTGAGGGTTTTGAAGACGGTGCGGGTTTTGTTCGTCGGCAGGTCGTAGGGAACCTGGTTTTCCTTGTGGTACAGGCAACCGGTCACCAGCGGTTGGTCGGGGTCGCCTTCGAGGAAGGTGACGAGCACTTCCATGCCGATGCGCGGGATTGCGATGGCGCCGTAGCGGTCGCCGGCCCAGCTCGAAGAGACGCGCATCCAGCAGCTGGTTTTGTCGTCGGCCAGGCCTTCGCGGTCCCAGTGGAATTGCACTTTGATGCGGCCGTATTGGTCGCAGTGGATTTCTTCGCCTTTGGGGCCGGTGACCATGGCGGTCTGGCTGCCGAGGACGCGGGGTTTTGGGTGTTCCAGGGCCGGGCGGTAGAACACGTTCCACGGGGTGGCGAGGAAGCGGTTGCGGTAGCCCTGGTGGAAGTCGTCTTTGTTGTCGGTGGTGTCGCTGGTCACCGCCTCTTCGAGCACTTGTGGCTGTTTGCCTTCGTGGACGACTTCGGTGAGTAGCCAGAGGTCGTTCCACTCGGTGCGTGGGTGGTCGGAGATTTCGAGGAAGTGGCCGCTGACGAGGGTGGTCTGGTCGCCACGGCCTTCGGCTTGTTGATAGTCGGCGCGGTGGCGTTCAAGGGCACGTTGGCTGAGGAATTTGCCGCGGGCACGGTCGAGGAAGCGGCCGGGGTAGTCGTAGTCTTCGAGGTCCGGTTCGGTGCTTTCGCCGTCGGGTTTGTACGCCGCTTCAAGTCGCAGGTTGGGCTTTTCGAAGTCGTAGTCGCGGCGGGTGACGCGGCCGGTGCGGGTTTCCAGGCGCAGTTTGAAGCCTTTGATCACTGGCTCGTCGGCGACCATGCCGCTGCCCTGTACGTAGGCGGTGGGCTGGCCGAGTTTGGGGAACACGGTCTGGTCGTCGCCGAACACCAGCAGATGGGCTTTTTCGCTGTGCTGGAAGTGGTAGTGAATGCCTTCTTCTTCGCACAGGCGCTGGACGAAGTGCAGGTCGGTTTCGTCGTATTGCACGCAGTAGTCGCGGTCCGGGCACGGGGTGCTCAGCTGGAAGCGGTAGGCGTTGCCCTTGATGCCGTGTTCTTCGAGGATCAGGGCGATGATTTTCGGCGCCGACATCTGCTGGTAGATGCGCTGGTTGGTGCGGTGATGCAGGTATTGCAGGTGCGGCACCAGGGAGACTTTGTAGCGGGTCAGGCGCTTGCCGGCATCGCCTTGGGCGACGCGGTAGATCTGGCCGTGGATGCCGGAACCCTTTGGATCGAAGGCCAAAAAAGCTTGCTTGTGCAGGAGCTTTTCCAGGTCCAGGTCGGGGTTTTCGCTGACCAGTTCCAGGTCAAAGCGATACGGCTGGCTGATGCCTTCGGTGCCGGTGAACGACAACACTTGCAGGTCGCCCACATAGTCTTCGACGGTCAGGCTGAAGTGCGTTTCGTTAGCTGAGTTGAACATTGCTTGCTCCCTGTTCGGTAGTCATCCGTTACGCCCGCAGTCGCAGGCGTTGCAGCAAAGACGAAGTGGCGCCCAGGGCGTCACGCAATTGGGCGGCGGTGATGGTGCGCTTGGCCGCATCGAAAGCCAGCGCCGTTCGCAGGGCTGGCCAGCAGTGTTTGGGTAGATTTCGAGGTGCGTGCAGCTCACGGTCGAGGTGGCCGTCGCGGGCCTCGGTCGACGGCAAGCGGCGGAACGGGTGTTTGCCGCCCGCCAATTCATAGAGCACGCAGGCCACGCCGTACACGTCCGCGCTGGCCGAGAGTGGCTGGCCTTCAAGCAGTTCGGGGGCGGCGTAGCCGGGGGTCCAGGCGTTGAAGCGGTCGCGGCTCAGGTGCGGCAGGCCGGGCAAGATGCCCTCTTCGGCCTGGCCGAGGCCGTAGTCGAACAGACGCACGCCCTCTTCGCTGAGCATCACGTTGCTCGGCTTCAGGTCGCCGTGCAGCACGCCGCGAGCGTGGGTGTAGGCCAGCGCATCAAGCAGCGGCAGCGCGATGTCGCGCAGCTCGAACCACGGCAGGCCCAGGGGCCGCTCGCAGAGTAATTTGTCCAGGGTCAGCCCACGCATGAGTTCCATGGTGATGAAGGCCCGCTGGCAGTCGGTGTCCACTTCAAAGGTGTGCAAACGCAGCACGTTGTCGTGGCGCAATCGTCGGGTCAGGGTGAACTCGCTGTAGAGCAAGGCACTGGCGTCCGGCGATTCGGCAAATTCTTCGCTGAGGATTTTCAGCGCAATGTAAGGGTCGGGATCGCCGAACTGTTCGCGCAGCAGATCCCGTGCACGGTAAACCGCGCCCATGCCACCAGCCCCCAGCAGACGCTCAATGCGGTAACGTCCCGCCAGCACGTCGGGCAGTTCACTGATGCTGGCCCGGGTCGGCGCCAGCGCAGGTTTGGCCTGATGCGGCTTTCCGTTTAGCGACGTGGCGAAAGCGAAGTAAGTCAGGTTATTGGCTTCTTCCTCGGTCACCAGCAGGTCGTCGATCGGTGGCATGAGTTCAGTCATTGGCGGATCACCACGGCAGTCAGGTTATCCCGGGCCGAGCCACGCAGAGCGCCGTCGAACAGACGCTCCAGCGCAACGTGCGGCGCGGTCAGGCTCAGGGCGGTGCCCAGGGCATCGCTAGTCAGCCCTTGATACAAACCGTCGCTGCACAACAGAAACGCATCGCCGGGATAGACCTCGAGTTCCAACACATCCAGCGTCAGTTGCTCGGCAGCGCCGACCGCACGGGTCAGCGCATGAGCGGCAGGATGCGCGCGAGCGTCTTCGACGCTCATGTTCTGTTCGTCGATCAGTTGTTGTTGCAGCGAATGGTCCTTGGACAGCTGATACAAACGCTGGCCGCGCCACAGGTAGCAGCGGCTGTCGCCGGCCCAGATGCAGGCCGCGCGATTACCTTCCACCAGCAGCGCCACCACGGTGCTGCCCATGATGCTGTCGTGACGGCCGGCGGTGACGGTCAACTCCTGACCCAAGCGGCGGTTGAGCCAGTGCAGACACTGGCGAATACCTTTGAGTCGTTCGTCGAAGTCATCCTGCACCGGCAATTCCGCCAGGCTGGCGACGATCAACTGGCTGGCGATGTCGCCACCCTGATGACCGCCCATGCCGTCCGCGACCACCCACAGCCCCTGCTGTGGACAGTCGAGAAAGGCATCTTCGTTGCGCGCCCGAACCTTGCCCGGATCGGTACGCGCAGCGCTGCGCCAGGGGCTGGCAACCAGCATCAGAGCTGCACCGGCATACGGAAGGTACGCAGCACGCCCATGTCGAACGGGTTCGGCGTGCGCTGGCTCGACAGCAAGTAGTTGGCGCGCAGGCCACCCACGTCTGCCTTGAGCACCAGCACGTCGCGACCGGTCAGGTACTCGGTCTGCATCAGGTCGAACAGACGGAACAGCGACCATGGGCCGGTGTTCTTCTCGATACCGATCGGGCGGCCAGCCATTTTGTCGAGGACCAGGCTGGTGCGACCGTCTTCAGCGTCGGTCGGCCATTTGAACGACACCGGCACGATCGGGCCGTGGCGGTATTCGATGGTCTTGTCGCCAAACTTGAACTCGGAACGGCTGACCGCCGGGTCGAGGGTGTACGGCTCCAGTTTGAACTGCACTTGCGGCTCGGCCGGGTTGATGGCGAAGAAGCTCTGGCGGATCACTTGTGCCGCGGCCATCTGGTCGAGGTAGACCTTGGAGATCGGCATGCTGTGACCGTCAATGCTGCGCAGGCGGTAGTTGCCTGGATCGCCACTGACGAATGGACGCATGTAGGTATCAAAGAACCGATCGGCGATGCCTTGGGCCTTGAAGAACTCGCGGAAGTCGCTGATCGCGACGTCGCTGGTGCTGTGGGCACTGAACGGGTAACGCTTGTTGATCGCCTTGCCGTAGAAGCTGTACAGCTCGCTCTGATAACGCTGGTTCAGGTACTGGTAGGAATCGTTGAGCACCAGACGCCAGGTGTCTTCGGCCAGCACGTTGAACCACACGCTCACCGGACGCGGCAGACGGTTCGACGCATTGCGCAGGTTGCTCAGCGCATCACGCTGGCCGCTCATGCGGGTCTTGGCCATTTCGAACGCGGCCTGCTCCGGTGAACTGGCGCGGGCCAGGCTCGCCATTTGCATTTGCAGGTCGTTGAGGGCTTGCAGGGCCGGAGTCAAATCAGCGGCCGGGCCGTTGTTGTCATCCAGCAAGCGGTGCAGCGGTTCGAAGCGACGTTGCAGGGATTTCTTCGCGGTGTCCGGCAGGTTTTTGGTCGCGGCCATGTCAGACGCCGCGTCCGCTGCGGCCGACGCCAGTTTGCCCAGCTTGCCGAGCTTGCCCTTCTGCTCGCCCAGTTTCGCGGCGGCATCGGCGGCTTCATCAACCGGTTCGGCTTCCGCCGGGAAACGAGTGTTCTCGCGCACTTCCACCAGCAGTTGCAGCACCGGGGAATTGGCCGACGTCAGGCCCGCCAGTTGCTCGGCACCCTCACTGAAATCGCTGATCGCGGGCAGAGCCACCTGGCCGACCGCTTCGCTCCAGAAGTTGGCGTAGTCGCGGAAGTACAGCTGCTCCAGCTCGACCATCAGGCGACGCAAGTCCATGCCGCTGATGCCCGAGCCTTCGCCCAGCACCCAGTTATCACGCAGGATATCGGTGACCAGCGCAGCGCCCTGGACCGAGAAATACTGCTGATAGCCTTGCTGGGTGTAGAACCCCGGAATCACGTAATCGGTGCCGACAAACAACGAACCCTGCGGGCCGATGTGTTGGCTCAGGCGGTATTCCGGCAGGCTGCGAGCCTGCTCGCGCAGCATCCGGTAAACCACGTTGGCCAGCGACTCGCTGCGCAGCACCTGACGCGCCTGCGCCACCAGTTGTTCGTTGAGCGGGTAGATAAACGGCTGCTTGAGCAAACGCTCGAAGTGGGTGTTCAAACCGTTCTGCACCGCGGTGTTGCCGGCGTAACGCTGGGACCATTCGGTAGCGACCCAATCCTTGAGCCATGCCGCATCGCGGCGATCTTTCATGTTCAGCATCAGGTATGCGCGCAGGCTGTTGAGCAGGCGTTCGCGGTCCTTCATGTTGGCGCGGATCTGCCCTTCCAGCAGCGTCGCAACCCGTGGCAGCAGTTGCGCTTCGAGCTCACGCTCGTAGGCGCTCTTGACCACCGGATTGGCGTCTTCGCCCTGGTACAGGCCACCACGTTCGTGGTACGACACGTCACCTTTGTTCGGGAACACTTGTGTCGCCGCGTAGCTGGTGTCGAGGGTCTTGAGCACCGCCATGGAATCATCGCGCGCAGTCAGGGCCGAGCGTTGCTGGTTCCAGGTTTGTGCCAGGGAACGCAGGTTTTCCAGACGCTCATAGTTGGCCGAGAACCCACCGGCCCAGAGCATGCCGAACAGCGCCAGTGCCGCCAGTGCGCCCACGTACAGGGCACGTTGACCCCAATGGATGCGGCTGCGCTCGCGCTTGTCCAGACCGGCCAGGTCGGCCTCGGGGAAGATCACCCGGCTGAGCAAATGGTGAATGAACCGCGAACGGCCGCTGCGCAGGGTTGGCAGCATGCCGGCGCTCATGCCCAGGTTGGCGCCGATACTGGCGGTGGTCTGGTCCATCTGTTGAGTCAGGTGCGGTGCGCTGGTCAGGTAGAAACCGCGCAACTGGCTGACACGCTGGTAGCGGTTGCCGGTGAACGCCAGGTCGACGAACAGGCACAGGCGCTCGCCGATCTGCCCCAGTTGATGCGGGAAGTCGAGGATGCGGCCACGGCGCTGGGTGTCGCGCTCCTGGTGCATGCGCATGATCACCTGGCTGTTGAGGCGACGCAGCAGCTCTTCGAACTCGGCGCGCAGCACGGCCACATCGGTGCCGCTCTGCTCTTTGCGGAAGCTGGTGCCGAGGACCTGATCGCTTTCTTCGCGGGTCAGTTGATCGAAGAACTCGTCGAAACCGAGCAGGCGATCGGCCTTGCTCAACACCAGATAAATCGGCACATCGACGTGCAGTTTCTGATGCACGTCTTGCAGGCGCGCACGCACCTGGCGGGCCAGGGTTTCGAGGTCCTGCTCGCTGCCGCCCAGCAGGGTTTCCACCGGAATGGTCACCAGCACGCCGTTCAACGGGCGGTTGCGGCGACGCTTGCGCAGCAGGTCGAGCAAGGTGCTCCAGGCACTGCCATCGACTTCGGCATCCGGCTGGGTCAGGTAACGCCCGGCGGTGTCGATCAGCACGCCGTGGTCGGCGAAGTACCAGTCGCAATGCCGCGTGCCGAGGGTGTCGCGGGTGAGTTTGCGGTCGATCTTGTTGATCGGAAACTCAAGGCCCGAGAAGTCCAGCAGGCTGGTCTTGCCGCTGCCCTGCGGGCCGATCAGCAAGTACCACGGCAAATCACTGCGCCAGCGTTCACTGCGGCCGCGATACAGGCTCGACGTCTTCAGGGTTTTCAGGGCGTCCTTGAAACGCACCTTCAACTCTTTCTCTTCTTCGTCGATCAGCTCTTCACGGCGAATGCGGTCCTGGCCGTCTTCGGTGGCTTCCACAGCCTTTTTGCGCACACCGGCGCGCCAACTGACGAAGACCATGGTCAGGCCCCAGATCAGGAACAGCACACTGATGGTCAGCAAACGGGAGGTCGAACCTTCCCAGAACTTGTAGTCATTGACCGCCAGCAGCGGCCCGACGAACCACACCAGCAGCGCAACGAACAGCACCAGCAACAGGGTCCATACCCAGGTCTGGCGCAGGAATGCGCCGACTTTCTTGAAAAACTTTTTCATCACACGTCCCTGTTTACGGCTTCGACTGCGGCTGAGCCGTGGCCGGATCAAGCTGCTGATAAGGTTGCAGAACGGTTTCGCGTTGTTCGCCCAGCACCCAGGCAAAGCCCGAATACATCACCACCAGGCACACCACGGTGAACAGCACCACCATCCACGCCGGCACGATGCGCACCAGGCTGCGACGCTGATCGTTCAAGCCTTCCCAATGCGGCGACAATTCGCGAGGCACGTCGCCGCGCAGTTGGCGAATCTGCCGATACAGGGCGTCGCGGATGCCTTCGAGCTCGAGCATGCCGCGGGCCTGCACGCGGTACTTGCCTTCGAAGCCGAGGGACAGACACAGGTACATCAGCTCCAGCATCGGCAGGTGCTTGACCGGGTTTTTCGACAGGCGATCCAGCAGTTGGAAGAACTTCTCGCCACCGAAGGTTTCGTTGTGGAAGCTGCTGAGCAGGCTCATCTGCGACCACTCGCTTTCGTTGCCCCACGGCGTGGTGACGACGGCTTCATCGACCACGGTGCAGAGCACGTAACGGGCGGCCATCACCTGGCTGCTTTCGGCGCCATTGTGCAGCGCCCGCACTTCAAACAGTTTCAGCCCGGCGGTCAGCCGCTCGTTGAGCGCGTACAGGTCTTCGCGGGTGTCGCTGTGTTTGAGCCGCACCACTTCCGACAGCAGCTCGGACGCCGCCGCCACCAGCGAATTGAGGCTGATGTTGAACGCTTCGGCCGGGCGCAGGCGCGCGGCATAGATCATCCGTTCTTCCAACTGTTCAAAACGCGGCGGTGCCGCGAAGTCAGTCAGCGGACTCGAGGCCGGGCCGTGGCCCTGGCGGTCGAGCAGGACGGTTTTGTCGTCCTGGGTGTGTTCCATGTCCTTGATCATGTCGGTCAGTTCCTGATGGCCCAGAATTTCAGTTCAAGCTCGGCGAATTCGCCGGACACGTGGAACGCGAAGCCGCCGGAGCGTTCGAGTTGCGCCAGGTCTTCGGAACTGAGTTCGAGGATGAAATAGGTTTTGTTGGAGTGGAACGCGATCTGCCGTGGGGCCACCGGCAACGGTTTGACCTTGATGCCCGGCAGGTGCAGGTTGACCAGTTGGCGGATGCGCTCCACCGGGCCGACCTTGAGGTGCGCCGGCAGGCGATGGCGCAGTTCTTCGGAGTCGCAGTTGGCACTGGCCGCGAGCACGAACGAAGCCGAGCCCAGCAGTTTGTGGTCGTGCAACGGCGACACGATGATCCCGTACTGACGCGCTTGCAGAACCAGTTCGATGGCGTGCTGTTCGAGCACCATCGACAGCACCTGACGAATCGCTTCCATCAGTTTGCGGAAGCTCGCGCCCTGGTCGCTGTGCTGGTAACGGCTGTCCAGACGCGGGCGTTTGCTGTCGCTGGAAAACGTCGCCAGATCGCCGAGCATGGTCAGCAGCGTGCGGTACAACTCTTCCGGGTGAACCTGTTCCAGGCCGAGGTAATGGCGCAGCAACAGTTCAGTGCGGTTGATCAGTTGCAGCATCATGAAGTCGCCGACTTCCGCGCCGCCGACCTTGCCGTTGGAGCGGATCCGGTCGGCGATGGTGTCGCCCCGGTGGCCGAGCATGCTGATCACTTCTTTGAGGCATGACAGCAGGTAGCTGGACGAGTGCGCCTGAATGTAGGTCGGCACGAAATCCGGGTCGAGGCTGATCACGCCGTCAGGCGTGGTGTCGAGCACTTCGCAGATCTTCAGCTTCACGTAGGCCTGATCGCTCTGCTGCTCGCCGAGCAATAGCTTGAAGTCCGGACGGGCGCAACTGACCTGGCTGGCGGAGTCATCACCGGCGTTGGAGTCGGCCACTTCCGCTTCATACGCGGTGTAGCGCGCCAGCACGTCGGATTGCTCCGGGCGGCGGGCCTCAATGTGGTTACCCGTCACCAACGGCAGTGCCAGGTAGATCGGCGTATTGCCGGTGTTCGGCGGCACGTCCAGGGCCAACGGCTCGGTGTTGCCGCCCAGTTCGAACAGGCTGCCGTCGGGCAGAATCCCCGAGGCCTGGCTGATCACCAGTTTGCCCATGTTGAGGAACTGCAAGTCGATTTCCAGGTTGAGGAAGCCCCAGGTGTAGCTGCCCAGCAACTGGGTGCGGGTCTTCATCTGGTGGTCGTAGTAGCGATCGTTGTGCTGGAAGTGCTGCGGACGCAGCAGCATGCCTTCCTGCCAAATGACTTTATGGGCATTCATGTTCAGTCATCCGCCTTGGCGAGCGTTTCATGGGTGTTGCGGATGCCGGCCTGATCGAGGGTCAGATCAGCCGCGGTGACTTGCACCGGAGTGATTTGCACGGTGTAGCGCCACTTGGTTTCCGGCAGGTCGCGGTAGGCGGCGAGCACGCCAACGTAACGGCTGCCCTCTTCCACGCTGAGCTTGAGCTCGACGGTTTCGCCTGGGCGCAGTTCCAGTTCTTCGCTGGCCACCAGGTCCGGGGCCAGGGATTCCTTGGCGCGTTCGTAGAGGCTGAAGAAATCAGCGTTCTCGAAGGCCACCGGGTGCTTGAGCTCGAACAGGCGCACGACGATCGGCGATGGACGACCGTTGAGGTCCGGGTTCAATTGATCGCTGGCGGTCAGCTTCAGGTTGAGTTTGGTCACGGTGGAATACGGCGACAGCGACGAGCAACCAGCCAGCAGCACCAAAGCAGCGAACGCAGTCAGCATCTTGAAAAAAGCGGTGGAACAGCGAGACATGCGCATCATCCTTGGTGGTCGGTGTGAAGGGTGGAAATCAGGCGGATCTGTTCTTCGTAGGCCTGGGCGAAGTCGCGGGCCAGCAGACGTTCGCTCCAGTCATCGTCCTGACGCAGGGCCTGGTGATAACGCCCATAAGCTCTCCAGCGACTGCCGGAGGTGGCGAGAAACGGCTTGTTGTCTCGCTCGAAACGCAGGGTCAGCTGTTGCGGCGAGAAGTGCTCCAGGGTGCCGCGAACAGCGGCGCGGCTGGCGGTCAGCAAGGCCACCTGATGCGCCTGCAAATCGCGGAACGCACGGGAGATCGCTTGCTCGGCCGGCAATTGGCCCGGCTTGTTGCCCTGCAACAAAATGCCCAGCGCTTCGCCGGCATCGACGGCGAATTTCAACGGGTTCTTTTGGCTGCCTTGTACGGTGGTCTGGGCCAGGCGCAGTTCGTTTTTCAGCTCGCTTCGGGTGCGCAGGCTCTGCTGCAAACCGCCGACGCTCTGCTTGAGCAGACGTGCGGCGTTCAGGGCCAGGGCTTCGCGGGCGTCGTGGTCGAGGCCTTTGAGGTCCACGCCCAACGCCGCACCGAAGTGCTCCCAGAAACCTTCGCTCTGACGCTCAACCGCTTTTGGCAGCGGGGCTGGCGCTGGTTCTGCCGGGGCGGCGATCAGCTCCGGCACCATCAGGCTTTCCATGTCGATGCGCGCGTAGTCGGCGCGCTGACGGGTGTCCTCGATCACCGTGCTCGGGGAAATCAGCTCCTCGATCTCCGAGTACACGCGTTCTTGCTGGTCGAGGGCATTGAGCGGGTCAAGGTCGAGGAACGCATCGTCCGGGATGATGCTGCCCGCGGCCTGCGGACGGCCGACTTCGACGTCGAACGTCGCCGGGTCGCGCACCAGTCGCGCGCGAATCTCGAAGTCACCCAGCACATACACGCTGCCGTGTTCGATGCGCATCGGCTCGCCCTTGCGCAGGCGCGCGCCGCTTTCGCTGTCCTGGATACCGTTGCTGCTGGTATCGGTCAGGAAAAACGTGCCTTCGCGGTAGCTGATCACCGCGTGGTGGTTAGACAGGTGACGCTTGCGGTCGGGGATGATCCAGTCGCAGTCCTCGCCCCGGCCGATCACGCCACCGGCCTGTTTGAAGGTCTTCTGGCACAAATCCGTGGGCACGAACTGCTTGGTGTTCAGCATTTCGAAAACCAGTTCCATGATGATGCTCCTTGCGGTCACTTGCCGCGATTGACCGCCTGCGGATCACCCAATGGGCGATAGGTGTTGTCGTTGTATTTGTAATTGCCGCTACAGCCGCCGAGGCCGCATAGAACGACGAAGGTCAGCAGGACGGCTTGCCAGTGACGAACAGGCATCAGAGGGTCTCCAGAGGTAGACAAAGCACAAAGCGCCGACCCTTTCGGGTGGCGCTATCAGAAGCAGATGAGGTGGATTCGAGCGCTCCAGCCAGAGGCCTTGCGCATCGCCTTTGTGGCGAGGGAGCTTGCTCCCGCTCGGCTGCGAAGCAGTCGTAAAACAGAGGGTGCGGTTTGACTGCCACACCGCGGCGCAGGGTTTTGGGGCTGCTGCGCAGCCCAGCGGGAGCAAGCTCCCTCGCCACAGGGAATTCGCCAGCCACAGGGGGCATTCCAACCTGAGTGGTCGGGTTGTAGAAATCGAGATCAGCCATCGAAGTCACCCAAATTGATATTCAGCCGCCCGAGGCGGTACAGCAGCGTGCGCCGTGGCAGCCCGAGTTCGCGGGCGGCGAGGGTCTGGTTGCCGTCGTTTTTGCGCAGGCAGTCGAGCAGCAGACTTCGCTCGACCTGCTCCAGGCGTTCGCGCAGGTTCAGGCTGCTGTCTTCCGGCATGGCTTCCATGCGCAGGGAGAAATGCTCGGCCAGCAACTCGCCGCCCTCGCACAGCAGCACTGCGCGCTCGACCAAACCCTTGAGTTCGCGAACGTTGCCGGGGAAGGCATAACCGGACAGGTGATCCAGCGCCGCGTCGGACCAACGCACCGCATCGCGCTGCAGAAACACGCAAGCCTTGTCGGCGAAGTGCCGCGCCAGGTCGAGGATGTCGCCTTCGCGCTGACGCAGCGCCGGCAGTTCGATCGGGAATTGCGCGAGGCGGTAGTACAAGTCCTCGCGGAACTTGCCTTCGCTGACCAGCACCGACAAATCCCGGTGCGTCGCGGCGATGATGCGCACGTCGATTTTGTGGGTGTCGTTGGAACCCAGCGGGCGGATCTCGCCCTCCTGCAATACCCGCAGCAATTTGGCTTGCAGCGATAACGGCATGTCGCCGATTTCATCGAGCAGCAAGGTGCCGCCGTTGGCCGCATCGAAGAGCCCGGCACGGTCGCGATCAGCACCGGTGAAGGCGCCCTTGCGGTAGCCGAACAGCTCGCTTTCCAGCAGGTTCTCGGGGAACGCCGCGCAGTTCTGCACGATGAACGCCTGGGACCGGCGCGGGCCGCAATCGTGAATCGCCCGCGCGACCACTTCCTTGCCGGTGCCGGTCTCACCGCGCAGCAGTACGGTGTACGGGCTGTGCAGAACTTTGCTGATCAGCGAATAGGTCTGGCGCATCGCCGCGCTCTTGCCGATCAGGCCATAACCGCTGGCGCTCGGGACGTTGAGCGGCGCCGGGCGTGTATCACCGTTCGGCTGACGCAAACGCTGCAGCAAGTGCAGTTGGCCGAGCACGAACGAGCCCAGTTGACCGAGGGAATCGGCAAAGCCTTGCAGGTCGATTACCCGGCGACTGGCGCACAGCAGCAAACCTTCGACAGCCTTCTGCTGATTGACTAGCGGCACGCACAGCAGCGACTGCCAGGGCGTGGCCTGGGGCGGCAGGAAGCTGGTTTCGTGCAGGCTGCCGCTCAGCTCGCTGAGGCACACCACGCGGTTCTGGCACAGGGCGAATTGCAGCAGTTGTTCACCGTTGTAATCCGCCGGCAGGCTGGCCCCTTCCCGGGGTTGCAGAACGCCGTTCAGGCACTCGGCGTTCATCCCCAGGCAAGTGTGGGTCGCATCCAGCAGGTACAACTGCGTCAGCTCGCAACCGCTGAGCTCGGCCAGGCCGCGCACGAAGTCACCCAGCAGCACAGCGCTGTCCGCCGCCCGCGACAGGCTGGCGAACTGCGCCAGCAAGGCTTCGGCATAGACCAGCGGTTGCGGCACTTGAGTGAACATCACACCCACCTCAGGCGAACTCGCACGTCACGCTGGCATTGCCGTCGAGCGTCGCATGCACGCGCTTGAGGCTTTCACCGGTGGCCATCGCATCGAGCAAACGGTCGGCCACCAGCGGCAGTACATGCAGGTCGAGCAAGTGGTCGATCAGGCGCGCACCGCTGTCGCTTTGAGTGCAGCGTTCAGCCAGGTGATCGACAAGGTCCTGGGAGTAAGTGAAATCCAGCTGACGGCGGTTCAGGCGCTCGCCCAGACGACCGAGTTTGATTTCGATCAGCTCACGCAGCACCGGGCCGCCCACCGGGTAGTAAGGCACCACGCGCATGCGCGCCAGCAATGCCGGCTTGAAGTGTTTGCTGAGCACCGGGCGAATGGTTTCTTCGAGGACTTCGGCGGTCGGCCGCGCGCCGTTTTCGCAGAGCTCGCTGATGCGGTCGCTGCCCAGGTTCGAGGTCATCAGGATCAGCGTGTTGCGGAAATCGATCTCGCGCCCTTCCCCGTCGTTGGCCACGCCTTTGTCGAAGATTTGGTAGAACAGGTTGAGCACGTCCGGGTCGGCTTTTTCGACTTCATCAAGCAACACCACCGAGTACGGTTTCTGCCGCACGGCTTCGGTGAGCATGCCGCCCTCGCCGTAACCGACGTAGCCCGGCGGCGCACCGATCAGACGCGACACGGTGTGCTTCTCCTGGAACT
Source organism: Pseudomonas sp. GW821-FHT03E01 (assembly GCF_059420765.1). Taxonomy (NCBI): domain Bacteria; kingdom Pseudomonadati; phylum Pseudomonadota; class Gammaproteobacteria; order Pseudomonadales; family Pseudomonadaceae; genus Pseudomonas; species Pseudomonas sp. GW821-FHT03E01. Next base: position 79,384 of record NZ_JBWKUI010000017.1, read on the forward strand.
CGGACATGTTGATGGTGGTGATGAAACGATCACCGCCGTACAACAAATCAGCGAGGGCCAGCGCGGTTTCGGTCTTGCCGACGCCGCTCGGGCCGACCAGCAGGAACACGCCGACCGGCGCATCAGGTTTGTTCAGGCCTGCAGCGGTGGCGCGCATCGAGCGATCAAGGGCGTGAACGGCTTGTTCCTGACCACGAATGCGCGTGCGCAGGTCGGTGGCGAAGCTTGCGACCTTGGCGTTGTGTTCGCGGGCCAGTTGCGCCAATGGCACACCGGTCCAGGCGCTGATCACTTCGGCCACCAGACGCGGGCAGACTTCGAAGCTCACCTGGCGTTCTTTGACCTGAAGCTCGGTCAGAGCTTTGTGAGTTTCGTTGAGCGCGGTTTCCAGGGTTTCAACGCTTTGCGCTTCGTCTACGGGCAGCGACTCGATCACGGCGCCTTCGGCGTCTTCCTCGACCGTGATGGTCGGCTCGTCGGCGGCGGCTTCGCGAGCCTTGGCCAGTTGCTGACGCAGCTCCAGCAGGCGCTCGGCCAGCTCTTTCTGCTCGGTCCACAGCGTTTCGAGGGCGACCTTTTCGTCTTCGGCGTCGGCCAGGCGATCTTCCAGAGCGTCCAGCGCTTCGTGATCGATCAGCAGACCGGCTTCGGCGTCACGACGCAGGGCCTGACGCTGACGGCCACCTTCGGCCAGTTCGCCACGCAGGCGTTCCAGGCTTTCCGGGGCGGCGGCGAGGCTGATGCGTACGCGGGCGCAGGCGGTGTCGAGCACATCGACAGCCTTGTCCGGCAGCTGACGACCCGCCAGGTAACGGGCGGACAACTCAGCCGCGGCAACCACCGCGTCATCACGCAGGTAGATGCCGTGGCTCTTCTCGTAGACCTGAGCCAGGCCACGCAGAATGGTCACCGCTTCGCTGACGGTCGGTTCGTGCAGTTGCACCGGTTGGAAACGACGGGCCAGGGCCGGGTCTTTCTCAAAGTATTTTTTGTACTCCGCCCAGGTGGTGGCGGCGATGGTGCGCAACTCGCCACGGGCCAGGGCTGGTTTCAACAGGTTGGCCGCGTCAGAACCGCCGGCGTTGCCACCCGCGCCGATCAGGGTGTGGGCTTCGTCGATGAACAGGATGATTGGCTTCGGCGAGGCTTTGACTTCGTCGATCACGCCTTTGAGGCGACGTTCGAACTCGCCTTTGACGCTGGCGCCGGCCTGCAACAGGCCCATGTCCAGCGACAGCAGCTCAACGCCTTTCAAGACTTGCGGCACTTCACCGGCGGCGATGCGCGAGGCCAGTCCTTCGACGATAGCGGTTTTACCGACGCCCGCTTCACCCACCACAATCGGGTTGTTCTTGCGGCGACGAGCGAGGATGTCGACCATCTGACGGATCGCGCCATCGCGGCACAGCACCGGGTCGAGTTTGCCGTCGCGAGCCTGCTGGGTCAGGTTGTGGGTGAAGCGCTCCAGCAGTGATTCGCCGGGCACCGCCGGTTTGCCGGTGACCGGTTGTTCTTTCTGCGACAGGGCGAATTCTTTCAGACGCTCGATGTTCAGCCTGGCCAGCAACGACTGATAACGGCTGCCGGCATAGCGCATCGGGTTGCGCAGCAATGCGAGGATCAACGCGGCCTGCTCGACCTGGCTCTGGCCCAGTTCGAGGTTGGCCACCAGCAAGGCGTCCTGCAGCCACTGCACCAGTTCCGGGGCGAACACCGGGTTGCGCGAGGCGCTGTGCTCGACCCGCGATTGCAGCGCGGCGCTCAGCTCGCCAGCGTCCACTTCGGCATCCTGCAACGCCCGGGCGAGCAGGCCTTGCGGACGCTCCAGCAGGCCCAGTAGCAAGTCTTCGACGAGGATCTTGCTGCCGCCACGGGCGACGCAGCGTTCGGCAGAACTTTCCAGGTCACGACGGGTTTCGGCGTCCAGCGCCTGGATAAGTTGTTGCAGGTCTACGTTGATCATGTGTCATCTGTCCTTAATGAATTTTGCTGCCCAGGGTCACCACGCCGTCCGCTTTTTCGCGGCCGAGCCAACTGGTCCATCCCAGGCGACAGGCGTTCTGCTCACCGATGCGAAGTTCGCGGATTTCTTCCTGGCGCAGCACCAGGCGAATGTCGTAATCGAGCGGGTCACGCAGGGTGAACCGCACCAGCGCGCACAGCGGCTGGTAGCCGAAACCGATCGGCAGGAATTCGTGAAAGCGTTGCCAGTCGAGCTCGCGGATGTGAATGCGGAATTTGCCGCTGCGGTCGCGCACGTGTTCGCCCAGCACCAGGTCTTCGCCGAGCATGCTGTTGCCGCGACCGAGGCGATTGCGCTGCTCGTCGAGGATTTCGACGCGGCGCTCGATGCACTGCTCGATGGTCAGCTCGGCGTGCTTGAAGTAGTAGCGCAGCACCGCTTCGATCAACGCCGCCGAGTGCGCCCGCAAGCTGAGCAGGCCGAGGTACGGCAGCAGGCGTTTCCAGTTCAGCTCCTGGGCCTTGCGGATCTCTTCGCCGCCGAGGCCGATCAGGGCAAACAGCTGCGCCGAAAACGGGTCGAGCGCGCCACTCTGGAAACTCGCGCGGTAGCGATACTTTCGCCAGATCGGCAGCATCAGCCGTTGCAGGCGATGGTGAAACAGGTCGAGAAAGTTACGGGTCGGGTTGCCGTCTTCGCTGTCACCCAGCGCCTGTTCGCCGTAAAACGCAGGCAACGGCGAACCGGAGCCGACCAGGCCGATCAGGTTGAAACGCAGACGCGCGCGCCTCATCCCGTGTTCTTCGAAAAACTCCACGCGATCGACGTCGCTGCCAGGGAAACCCAGGCTCGGGTTGGCCTGGAATTCCAGCTGGTCGTACAGGTCGTCTTCGCTCAGGTGCGGGTGTGCATCGCGCAGCCGGTCAATCACCAGCAGCACGGCCTGAAACAGCGAGTACTCGCGTATTACCCGGGTCAGCCCGCTTAAAGCAGGGGCTGCAGGCCCATACGTGGTGTCCATTGGTACACCTCTCCCTGTGTGCTTTTTACCCGCAGCTCGTGATACGAATTGAGACTGGCGTAAAGCGCGAAAAACTCGTTAAGAACCGAAGCGAACACGAACAGGTCGCCCTCGCCGATATACCCTTCCGGGTCGATGGTCAGCTCGGTGCGCAACCCGCGAACCGGCAACCCTCGGTGCAATCTGTCGACATGCTGGTGCTTGATCGACTTGAGCCCGCCCAGCAGGCGTTTGCTGACTTTTTCCGCGTGTTGGTCGTAGTAGCGCGGCAGGTCGTAGGTTTCGAGAATCACCTTCAACGCGTTGACGTCGGCCAGCGACAGATAGTTGAGCGACATGTTGCTGATCAGCTTCCAGAGGAAGTCGCGGTTCAGCGGCGGCGCGAAACTCGAGGTAGCCGGGGTGATATTGCGGAAACTCAAAAACTCCGGCGTCTCTTCGCAGGCCATGCGGATGTCGCCGAGCTTGAGCTTGCGCGGCAGGTTCTGGTTGGTGCACATCAGCTCGATCGACAGGGTTTCGTGGGCTTCGGTGTGGCGGATGCCGAAGCTCAGGTAGGTGTCGAGGCCGTCGTGCAGCAACGACGAACGCTGGCGGATGCTGTAATGCGGACGGCTGTTGGGCACGTCGAAACTCGGGTCGTGCTCGAAGGATTCGAATGGCACGTACTCTTGATAACCGAGGCCGCCGGGCTTCCAGCCAGTCACGGTTTCCACCGAAAACACACCGCAGTTTTCCAGGTCGTATTCGGCCGGCAACAGCAGGTATTCGTCCTGTTTGCCGTCGAGGCGAATCGGCAGTGCATCGTGCTCGAACAGGTTGACGATCGGCGTGCAATAGAGCTTCACGTTGTCCAGGGTCGGACGCATCCGCATGATGCCGCTCTTGCGAATATCGAAGCGCAATTCAAGGCCGCGCATTTGCTTGAGGGTGTCTTCCGGCAATGCCTTGAGCAGGTCCAGACCGTTGATATCAACGAACAGGAATTTGTCCTGGAAAGCGAAATACTCCTGCAGGTAGCGATAGCCGCGGAAGGTGTTCAGCGGATACGGGATCAACGCTTCCTCTTCGGCAAAACCCACCGGCTGCACACGGTCGCCGGGCATCTTGAACGCCATCGGTTGACCGCTTACGCCGTTGATGGGCTTGCCGGCGCCGTCCAGCGGGATCAGCTCAATGCCTTCGAGGTTGCGCAACAGGCTCAGGTAAAGCATCTGGCTGATGTAACGCTCACCGGCAAAGTGCAGGCGCAGACGACTCAGCTCCAACTCGCCGAGGTGACCATCCGCGCTCATCTCCAGACGCAGACTCAACAGCGAACCGTCACCCTTTACCGAGTAATTCAGCGCAGCCAGATCCAGCGGCAACACCTCGGTCGGGTAGCACGTGCGGAAACGGCAACGCACGTCATCGACCGGCACGCTCTCGACCGGCGTATCACGCTCAACCATCAACGCCGGCCCGGAACGCTTCAGCGGGTCGAACTGCAAAATGCTGAACGCCGGCAACGGCCGCATGTAGTTCGGCCACAGCAGCTGCATCAGCGAGTGGCTGAGCTCCGGCAACTCGTCGTCGAGCTTCTGGCGCAGGCGCCCGGTCAGAAAGGCAAAGCCCTCCAGCAACCGCTCCACATCCGGATCCCGCCCGGCCTGACCGAGAAAAGGCGCCAACGCCGGGCTACGCTCGGCGAAACGACGACCTAACTGGCGAAGTGCGGTGAGTTCGCTTTGGTAGTAGTGGTTAAAGGACATGGATGGGCTGCCTGGTTTTGAATTTGGGTGAGCTAGATACGTGTTTTTGCTCAGTGGTCATATTTATGCGGGAGGCAAATTCAGGAAATAGGTGCCAATGCCGTGCATCACCGGTATCGCCATCAAGACAATGAACGTCAGCAACCTATGAAGCTTCGAGTTACGGCTTTTATTGCGTAGCCCAGTCAGGGCTAGAATCAGCGATAAAATGGCCAACGTACCGAATAGGTCACTGTCAGCTAATACGGCCAGATAACCGCTCATCCCTTACATCCTCTTGAGTAAAACTTCCGTTGTAGAGCAGCAGTTTCAGTGCCAAAACACCACAGAAAAAAGTCTGCATTCACGCAGGCGGTAAGTTGGCATAATAACTGCCAACCACTTCGAGCAATGTAATGGACACCAGACACAAAAAAGTCAAAACTCGGTGCCACTTTGAGTTTCTAACCCTAACAAACAAATTACCAATCGCCGCAAAAAAACAAAAAATCGCCAAAGTGCCAAACAAATCACTATCAGCCAACACTGCCAAATAGACGTCAAAACTCATTTTTTATTAAACCCCATGAAATTCCAACGATACAATTGGAAGTTTTTCAAAAAGTCTTCATCCGTAGAGCCTTTAGCCATATTTTTATAATCCCACCCAACAACCGCCTTCTCATAAAATCCTTTTTCAATCGACATACCCGCATATCCATCATTCTGCGGATCAGCCATGTTAGAGCCAATCAATCTCTGAAATGTTGTATTAGGGCGGGTACTCCAACCACTAGTATTACCCTGCCTGATGTCAATTCTGGAGGTATTAATTCCGACTACGACTTGGATATGGTGCGCAACATCTCCAGGACGATCAAGAGCCTGCGCAAGGATGTCCCCGGGCATCAGGCTTTCTACTGCATCCACAGCCAGAGTATTTTCACCCACTTCCTGCATATCCGGAGCACCATAGGTCAACATGACCATTTCGCTAAAGCCGTACATATTGGAAGCGTAACGATCATGCTGCGCTGCGGTGTAATTCTCCATATTCCGGTAAGTTCTAACACCCGTTTTCAGCTTTACCGGCAATCCACGCTTAGACGCAAATTCGCATAAAACCCTCAGAGCAAAGTCTTCACACGTAAATTTATTATTTTTTACAGCGCCGTTTTTATCCCAATATTTTTCATTGATCAGTTTTTCCGCAATCAATGGTGCTTCGTCGTGATAAGCAGCAATATCTGCATCCGTCCAGAAAGCAGTCGTTTTCCAGAATACTTTATAGGTAACTTTTTTCCCGACGGGATCTGACTTTGGAGTTAACGCAATTGACCGCGCCATCAAGGTAGACAAAATTTCGGCACTCATACCGACGCTCCATCAATTGCGGCGTGAAAGTCAAAAGTTTCACCTTCTTCCCCCCCTACCAACTGGGTTCTGCCCATTGCATCACTTTGCCCGGAGATAACTTCGCCTTTGGCGGTTGTAATCTGATAAGGAATATCCTGAAGTGGATTTCCATCCTGATCTTCCATCACAACATGCTGACAATGGGAAAACAGCATCAATGGAACCGGCGGAATAAACGGAACCGGCGTGTGAGAGTTCCCGATAATCACCGTCGAAGACCCGGCCGTAACTTTATTGCCATGAGCACCAACGGAGCCCACGGTCGCCGCCGGTTTACCGTTAATCAAAACAGTCGTTGCAAGATCGCCAACCATCGCACCACCACACGCCGAGGCATCGCCTTGGCGGGCGGCCGCGAGGCCGTCGAAGAACACGTCGCCGGAACCGGCGGCGATCGGGTTGGTGCCGTGGCCGGGGAGCGGGCAAGCGGTGGGGTCGGATACGCGGGCTGCTGGTTTGCCGGACATACGAATCTCCTTAGTTGACCTTTACTTGACCGCTGCCATCCAGACGCGCGGCGAAACTGACCTGGCGCTTGAAACCATCAACTTCCAGCAGGCCTTCGATGCTGAAGGACAGGCGAAGCTGATCGTTGTCACGCGGCAGGGAGATGACACGCACGTTGCTCAGGCGCGGTTCGTAGGCTTCGATGAAGCTTTCGATGGCCCGGCGGGCCTGACTCAGGGAGTCGTGCAGGCTCAGGCGCATGTCATTGAGATCGGGTAGCCCGTAATCGGACAGCGTTTGCACGCTGCCCGCACGGGTGCTGAGCATCTTGGCCAGATGGGCAGCCACCGACGCCATGGCGGAAACCTCGCGGCTCCAGCCGACGCGTTTGTCCGCGTCGCCACCCAGGCGTTCGAAAAGGCTGCCGTATCCAGTCATGAGTCGCTCCGCTTACTCTTTGTCCAGCTTGCCAACCAGCGACAGGGTGAAATCGGCACCCATGTACTTGAAGTGCGGGCGCACGTTCAGGCTGACGCGGTACCAGCCCGGCTCGCCTTCAACATCGCTGACGATGATTTGGGCTGCGCGCAGTGGACGACGGCCACGGACTTCGGCGCTCGGGTTTTCCTGGTCGGCCACGTACTGGCGGATCCACTTGTTGAGTTCCAGCTCGAGGTCGGTACGTTCTTTCCACGAACCGAGTTGCTCGCGCTGCAGCACTTTCAAGTAGTGAGCCAGGCGGTTGACGATCATCATGTACGGCAGTTGGGTGCCGAGCTTGTAGTTCAGCTCTGCAGCCTTGCCTTCAGCGCTGATGCCGAAGAACTTCGGCTTCTGCACCGAGCTTGCGGAGAAGAACGCCGCGTTGTCGGAGCCTTTGCGCATGGTCAGGGAGATGAAACCTTCCTCGGCCAGTTCGTATTCACGACGGTCGCTAACCAATACTTCGGTAGGAATCTTGGTTTCGATTTCGCCCATGCTTTCGAAGTGGTGCAACGGCAGGTCTTCAACCGCTCCACCGCTCTGTGGGCCGATGATGTTCGGGCACCAGCGGAATTTGGCGAAGCTGTCGGTCAGCTTGGTGCCGAACGCGTAGGCCGTGTTGCCCCACAGGTAGTGCTCGTGGCTGTTGGCGACGGTTTCTTTGTACACGAACGATTTGACCGGGTTTTCTTCCGGGTCGTACGGGTTACGCAGCAGGAAGCGCGGCACGGTCAGGCCAACGTAACGGGAGTCTTCCGACTGACGGAAGCTCTGCCATTTGGCGAACTGCGGGCCTTCGAAGTGATCCTTCAGATCTTTCAGGTCCGGCAGGCCGGTGAAGCTTTCCAGGCCGAAGAATTTCGGGCCGGCGGCAGCAATAAACGGCGCGTGGGACATGCAGGCTACGCTGGACACGTACTGCATCAGTTTCACGTCCGGCGAGCTTGGGGACATGTAGTAGTTGGCGATGATCGCGCCAACCGGCTGACCACCGAACTGGCCGTATTCAGCGGTGTAGATGTGCTTGTACAGGCCCGACTGCATCACTTCCGGCGAATCTTCGAAGTCATCCAGCAGGTCGTCCTTGGAGACGTTGAGGATTTCGATCTTGATGTTTTCGCGGAAGTTGGTGCGGTCGACCAGCAACTGCAGGCCACGCCACGACGATTCCAGGGACTGGAAGTCCGGGTGGTGCAGGATTTCGTCCATCTGGCGGCTGAGCTTGGCATCGATCTCGGCGATCATGCGGTCGACCATGGCCTTCTTGACCGGCTCACCGTTGTTCTGCGGCTTGAGCAGCTCTTCGATGAACGCCGACACACCGCGCTTGGCGATGTCGTAGGCTTCGTCATCCGGGGTCAGGCGGGTTTCGGCGATGATGCTGTCGAGAATGCTGTATTCGCCGTTCTCGTTGCTCTTTTGCTGTACTGCGCTAGTGCTCATTGTGTTGGCTTCCTTGGCTGATGGGGGCTCAGGCGTCCTGGGCTGCGGCGTTCAGGCCCAGCTCACCGAGTACGCGACCGCGGGATTCGTCGTCGGCGAGCACGCCTTCGATGGCTTTGCGGAACGCAGGCGCGTTACCCAGCGGGCCTTTGAGGGCCACCAGCGCGTCGCGCAGTTCCATCAGTTTTTTCAGCTCAGGCACTTGCTCGACCAAGGATGCCGGGTTGAAGTCCTTCATCGAGTTGACGCGCAGTTGCACGGCCAGTTCTTCAGTGTCGCTTTCTTCCTGAAGACGGTTCGGTACGCTCAGCGTCAGGCTCAGCTCTTGCTTGGCCAGCACTTCGTCGAAGGTCATCTTGTCGATGCTGATCGGCTTGCGATCTTCGACTTTGCGTTCGTCCTTGCGGTGGGTGTAGTCACCGATTGCCAGTAGTTTCAGCGGCAGTTCAATCTCTTCCTGAGCACCGCCGGTGGCGGGTTTGAAGGTGACGTTGATGCGTTCCTTGGGGGCTACCGAGCCTTCTTTGGCCATGGCTTTTCTCCTTGCGGTTGTGGCCCTGGGGCCTATTCGAGTACCACTTCGAGATCGAGGTGGCACAGCCTGCGATAAATCTCTTCCTTGCGTTCACGCACTGCATGGTTCTGCGGTAACAACTCGCAGCAGCTATGCAGCAAATGCAGCACTTCCAGCGCAAGATCGGGCTCCCAGGCGTGCAGGCCTGAGTCCTGTAATGTTTGGTCGAGGGTTTCGAGTTGGGTCTTGGCCAGTTCGTATTTCTTGGCCATGAAGCACAGCCGCGCGAGGGCGAACTGCCAGAAGAACCGAACCCGCCCGCCGTGGGCGCTTTGCAGGCCCTGCTTGAGGATCTGCACGGCGGCCTTGAGGCCGTCCTTGCGCAGAATCGGCATGACTTCTTCCAGGGCCAGTTCCCAGGCCGGCTGGGTATCGGCGACTTCGACCTTGCGCGGCGCACTGGCGCTTTGCAGGTGCGGCATGACGTGGGCGCTGATCCAGGCGCGGGTGGCCGGGTCGGCGAACGGCGCGCCGTCGTGGAAACGCAATTCGATAATGCCGGGCAGGCGCTGAACCAAAAGCGCGAAGTGGATTTCCACTTCGCGCATGGCCATCTCGGCGTTCAGCCCCTGAAGGCATTCCCAGACCATTCGCTGGCCATCGAACCAGAACGGCGCCTTCGCCAGGCTCGCCTCCAGCTCTACCAGCAGATCAGCATATTTCCCTTGGTCGAAGCGGTCCTGATAGGCCTTGAGTTTGTCTGCCGGCACGCCACGCAGGACGGTGATCTGCTCGGCATTGCGCTCGGGCACCGCGTCGATGGGCAGCCACAGCAGCGTACGATTGAGGCGCAGGGCGCGCAGGTCGGTGGCTTTCTGCTTGAGCCACCAGGCGCACAACGGACGGGCGCTTTCCTGCTGAGCGCGCAGGGCCTTATGGGCTTCTTTCTCGTTGTCGATCGGTGCGCCGGGGGTGAACAGCTGAGTCGCAGCCTGCTTGACCTGGGCCACTGCGGCGCCCACCACACCGGGCTCCGGCTGGTTGTCGGCAGCGCGCTGAACCATGTTTTTCAAGCGGCGGGAGATCGGCAGCAGCAACGGCGCATCATCGCCCAAGTGCTCGGTGCACGCGGCGTCGAGGCCTTCCAGATGCTCGACCAGCCGGCGGAACAGCGGCAGCTGCTCTTTGATCGCAACGTTTTCGTTCAGCACCTGCTCAAGACGCGGCACCAACCAGCTGATGGCGGCGGAGCGGGTGCGGGCCTTGTTCGGGTGAACTTCAGCCCAGTGGTTTTCGCAAAGATGGTGCAACAAACCGAGGCCGGCCAGCAGCCCCTGGAAGGATTCACGCTGGTATAGCGCCCAGGTCAGCCACGCGCCGACACGCAAATCCTTGGATTGAGTGCGCAGCAGGTTTTCGCTGTTTTCACGGATTTTCAGCCAGTCGATCTGACCACTTTCGTGCATGGACTGGGCTTTGGCCAGTTCGCTTTCCAATGCCTCGTATTCGCTCGAAAAGCGAACATCCTCGCCCGCGAAACTCTCTTGGGAAACAGAGGCTTTTGCGAGTTCAAGGTAATGGGCAGAAAGTTTGCTTGAGTAGGACATCCATGGCCTTTAATTAGGAAAACGGTCATGCGGCCATTGCAGTTGCAATGGCGCCGGACAGTATCAAAGAGCTGCGATGAGTCTCATCCAATTGAGTTCGTGCTCTTTCAAGTGCGCGCATCCTAATCACAATGATGGCCATTAGCAAGCACCCAAATAAACAATAAAACGGCGGTTTCTCTATTGCATGTAGGAGAAAGCCCTATATGTGACAGGGGATTCCCTGACGCTGGCTTTAACCCTCCCATCTCGACGAATTGCCCCCGAAACCATTGGGCCAGAGCGGTTTATCAAACCAGTGGATAATCACTGAACATTCACGCCCTGAAGCGGAACCCAGCATGACAAAAATAAAAAATGAAAAATGTAGGAGGTTTCCGAAAAGTTACAGTCATCTATGGACATAGCAGTGACAGACAATAAGCAATACAAGATTCCGTCAAAATGATGGCGCCTTGTATTTGATCCACTTCTCTCCAAATACATATTCTGTTCGCCTCAAATTTCTTACAAAAGTATCGGAAGCCCTTCGCGCGTTGCTGACGCAACATTCTGAAACGCGGAAAACTCTGACGTACTTTCTGGAGGCGTCCGACATCATTCTTTTGTTCGCTTGTAAGCGTGTCGGGTAGTTTGCGCTTGCTCCAACTCGGCATCCCCTATGGAGGCTGGCAGGGATGTAAATTGGCGTTGAGCAGAATGGCGGACAATCCGCAGTTGCTGGTGAAGCGAGCGCTGGATCATTTGCCAGCGCAGGAGATGGCGGCGCATGGCGCCCAGGCGTAGCCAGTACAGATCATTCCCACGCAGTGCGCGGGAATGATCAAAGCCCTACAGAAAGCTCAATCAAACATTCGGGCAAGGTACCGGTGCCCAGTCGCCCAGGTCCGGGTTCTTGCACATGCTGTTGACCTGAGAGGTGCCTGCGCTGGCGACTTGCTTGCTTTCCGCCTGTTTGGCTTGTGCGGTTTGCAGGGTTTTCTCGGTGGTGACCGCTTCTTTCGGCACGGTTGGCAGCACCGGTTTTTTCGCCGGTTTCACCGCTTTTTTGCTCTTGGTCGGGGTCACGACCGGTGTGGTGTCGGCGGTCGCCACGGTGACCACGTCAGTGCGCTGCACGCCTACTTGCTGCAGGTCTTTTTCGTAGGCCTGGGTGTAGTTGTTCAGGTCTTCGCTGGCTTTACCGTTCACCGCGACGATCAGGTCGTTGGACTCTTTGAGGCCGGCGACGATTTCTGCCAGGCGCTTGCGGCCCTCGGTGTCGCTGACGGTCTTGGCCTTGCGGTCGGCGACCAGTTTGGTGAACGCGCTCTGGTAGCACTGTTGCGAAGCCTTGGCGTACGCGGTGCTGCGGTCGATGTCAGCGGCGCTTTTGTTGACGTCGGAGGCGTAGGACGCGATGCGCTGGTTGTCATCGGCGATCTGCTTCTGACGCTCGTTGTAGTAACCGACCGCGCCGCCCGCCAGGGCACCGCCTGCTGCACCGATGGCGGCGTTGCGGCCACGGTTCTCGGAATCGGTCAGGGCGCCCAACAGTGCACCGCCGACAGCGCCGACAGCCGCACCGGTAACCACCGACTTGGTCATGTTCGAATCGGTGGCGCGCAGGTGCTGCACCGGCTCGTAGCAGTTCGGGTAGTACTCGACCTTGGTGCTCGAGGCGACCTTGGACGTCGGCGACGTAGCGCAACCGGTCAGTACGGTGCTGAAGCCAACAGCGATCAGCAGCAAGTGACGCTTGGAAACCGAAGCAAAAGCTTTACGGGAGGAAAGCATAGTTGTGTTCTCGTTTAAGTTTGACCAGCTCAGCACGGCCCATCGCCGCCTGAGTCCCTTCCAAGCTCGCTGTACAACGAACGATCAAGACCGCTGAGCGTTCGATGCGAGCAATTCCTTCAATATCGCCGCCGGGTCGGCTCGTCGTTGCTGACGATAATCACCGACATGGCGAACGAATAACGTCGCGCGCGTCACCAGGCTCTTGCCCAGTACCGGCTTGCGCTCCAACTCTTCCTTGATGCGTTGAAACTGCGCCTGGATCACGGCATCGGTGTAGCGCGTGCCAGTCGCCAGGTTGTCGATGTAGATCGCCACCGCGCCGTCCAGCGCGCTGCGGCCGTTGTCGATGGCCATGGCGAACAGCTTGGCGCTGGCCTCGTCCTTGGCGTCCACGGCCTGCTGGCGACTCTTCTGCAAATTGGTCAGGCGAATGTTGTAGTTGTTGACGGTCTCGGCCACCAGGGCCGCCGACTGGATCAGGTTGCCGGCCGCTTCCTCGCGCTGTTGGGCGATGAGCGAGACGTTGCGCTTGAGCTCTTCGTTGACCAGCCCCAACTCGGCTTGCAAACGCGGATCGACGCTGGCGGCAATGATGCTGTCCAGGCGTTTGGTCGGGTCCTGGGCGTCATCGATGGCATCGGTCAGCGAAGCCAGCCGACCTTCTTTCTGCCATTGGGCAAACAGTTCCTTGTAGCGCGAACGGGGCGCCGACAACGCGCCAACCGCGACCCGGAACCCGGTGGTTTCGTTGTTTTGCTCGGTGCCGTCGGCGGCGAACAGCGGGTACTCGCGGCGCATCCCGGTAAACAAGGTGCCCTCGCCTTCCAGGTAATTGCCGCCCTTGACCACGAAGCCGCCGTAGGTTCCCTGGCGGCGTCCGGCGTGCACCAGCTGGAAGGACTCCTGGACCATTTCGGCGGCGTTGCCGATCACGTCGAACAAGCCAATGGGGTTTGGCAGTTTGGTACCGATCGGCATCAACCGCGCGGCCTGACCGGTGCCGCCGGCGACCTGATTGAAGACCGCCCAATCGGCCAGCGGTCCGTCGCTTTCGCTGCCGTCCAGGCGCCGGGGAAACAGGCGCCCTTCCAGGTCCTGACGGCTGACGGCCTGCCCGCCACGGGCAGCAAATTCCCATTCGACTTCGGTCGGCAAGCGCACAAAACCCAGCCCGCCCTCCTCTGCCGAGGTGCCGCGACCGCTCACCGGCAGCAGGTCCTTGTGGTATTTCATCAGCCAGGCGCTATACACCGCCGAGAAGCGTTCCGCCTCGAATCGCGACAGCTTCACCTTGGGCAAACGCCCGGCCATGCCTTGCGGAATTTCAGCCTGCAATGCCTCGCAGGCTGGCGCTGGTTCACCGCTGGCCAACGATTGCGCCTGGGCCATGACCTGCGCGTATTGGCGGGCGGTGACTTCGTATTTGCCGATGAAATAGAGCATCGGTTTGAGCGGGGTGTTGGCGTCGGTCTTGGGCATCAACGGGGTGATGCTTTTACTCCAGTCCTTGGGCAGATCCTTGAGGGTGAACTGGCCATTGATGAAGTCCCGGCGATAACCGGAAATGAACGACTGCTGATAGCCGGCCTCGCCTTCGCTGAACGGGTAACCGAGGCTGATCTCGCGGTCGTCCAGACTGCCCTGGGCCAGGATGTAGACGTAACGGAACACCATCTGCCCTTCGCACGGCAGCGGCAGGCTGACGTCATCGGGCAACGGCTTGGGGTTGTCCAGCTTGTCGGTGCCTTCATCAGCCCAGACCATGCCGGCCAGGCTCAGCGCCACGGCGGCGCCCAGTAACTTATACATCTCGGATTCCTTCACACGCCTGGATACGCGCCACTCGCCAGCCACCACAGAGCGCCGCCACGGCGCTGACGCCGAGCACGGCCGCCAGGGCCAACGCGTAGTGACGTGCCAGCAGATGGCTGGCGTACTCGCCCGGCATCTGCGCAAATAAATGGTTCAGGCCCGATTGCGCCAGGCCATACAGCCCGGCACTCAACAGGGCGGCAAGGCCGGCGCTGTACAGCGCCTGCACCACCACAAACAACAGCAACGCCGCCGTGGAAAACCCCAGCAAGCGCAGCACCGATAACGCTCGACGCTTGCGCTCGACCGCCGCCAGCGCCCCGGCAAAAATCGCCGCGAACGCTCCCGCCACGGCTAATCCGGCGATGATCCAGAACACGATCGACAGGTTGCGGCTCAGCGATTGCACTTGGGCGATGGCCTGGGCCTGGGTCGAGACCAGCAGGTTCTGTGCAGCGAAGTATTGGCGCAGCGGTTCGACATCCTGGAGGCTGCGGGCGTACAGGCGAAACGCCGGATATACCCGCTGCTCCGTCGCGCCCACCGCATCACCTGGCCAATCGAACGCAGGCACGGCGCGGCCGTCCCGGTAATCTTCAGCCGCTTCCAGTAACGTCAACGGCGCGAACAATCCGTCCCGGGCGAAGGCTTCCAGCGGCAGAACCTGCAGCACCTGAACGCGAGTGCGCTGCGCCTCGCCACGACCGGCCACCTGCCGGCCAAAACCGGCCTGTAACCAATCACCGGCCTTGGCCCCAAGCTTTTCGGCGGCGGTCTGGCTGAGCAGCACCTGATCCAGCCCTTGGGGTACCGGCAGACTGCCGAGCAACGGATCGTTGGCGGTGGTGGGGATCATTTCCACAGTCACCGTCGAAGCGCCTGCGGTCAGATCCGCTGTCGCGGCAATCTGCCGGGTGCGCGGCAAGGCGAACGACACGTCGCTGCGCTGGCTCAACTGCTCGATAAACGCGGCACTGAACCGGCCGCCACCGAGGGGGATGATCTCCCGGGTGGCCGGGTCGTTTTCCAGGCGCTCGGTCAAACTGCTGACCAGGCCGAATTTCAAACCGAACAGCACCAGCAGCGGTGCGATCACCGCCACCAGCGCCAATACCGAGCAGGCCGACAGCCAGGCATCGTTGCGGTAATCCTGCCAGGCCAGGGAAGCCACCAGCGCGCCGCGCATCAGCAGGCCTCCCCAAGGGTGGCGGTGACACCGCCATCGACGTCGCGATGACAACTGATGCGTCGCACCTGCAAACCGCTGGCGCGGGCCAGTGACTCGTCGTGGGTGGCAACGACGCAGCACACCCTGTGTTCACGAGCCTGGGTCACCAGTAACTGCATCACGCGTTCCGCGTTCAGCGGATCGAGGGCAGCGGTCGGTTCATCGGCCAACAGCAGGCGCGGCCCATGAGCCAGGGCGCGGGCACAACTCACCCGTTGCCGTTGGCCGACGGACAAGTCGCACGGTCTTTTGCCCAGTTGATCGATGATATCCAACGCCCCGGCCAGGCGATCGACGCTGCCGTCGTCGTTCAAGCCGAGCAGTTGGCGCGACAGGTCGATGTTGCCGCGCACGTCCAGAAAATCCAGCAGGCCACCGGTTTGCAGCACGTAGCCCAAGTGCCGGCTGCGCAGGTTCGCCAAGGCACTTTGCGCATCTGCGCGCCACAGCCCGGCAATGTCCGTCGTGGTTTGGCCGGACGCAAAATCAAACTGCCCGGCCTGATCCGGCGCCAGCACCAGCGCCAGCAAATCGAGCAACGTGCTTTTGCCGCAGCCACTGGGACCGACCACCGCCAGTTGCTCACCGGCACGCAGTTGCAGCCGTGGAATCACCAGGCTGTAGCGCTGGCTGCCGGCGCCCCGGCTTTTGTGCACTGCGCTCATGTTCAGCATCACGGCAGCGTCGACAATGGAACGCGGTACAAGGCATCACCCGGTTCCGCATCGCCGAAACGCACCCAGTTGGCCAGGTCGTTGTGGAAGGTTTCATAGAGGCGGATTTTCGAGTCCAGCTCGTCGATAAAGTCCTCCTGCTCGGCCACGCTCAGGGAAAGCCACAAATCCTGGGTCATGTTCAGCGACTTGCTGCGATAAGGCAGTCCTTCCAGGTACTCCCCCAAAACCCCGCCATCGGCCAGATTGCCGCCTTTGCGCAAGGCCGAGGGATCGCGGCTCATGTAGGCACTGGCACTGGCGATTTCCTGGAAGAAATTCTTCGGTGAGGTCTGGGTCTTGCGGGCGGCGTCGACGATCAGTTTCAGCGATTGCTGCAAGTCGTTGAGCTGCAGTTTGGTCAGCATCACGCACACCTGGAACGCCGGCAGTGCCGGGTTGGTCAGGTCGCGGTCGGCGGTCCAGGCGCTGACCAGTTGCGGCGCCTGGCTGGCGGCTTTTCGCCCCAGGAAGTCCATGTGCATCGCGTAGCCGATGGCCGCCGATTTGTCGGCCAGGCTCGGCGCAGCGCTCAGCAGCGGCACGGTTTGCGACTTGTTGCTGCGCACCTGATGCACCAGGTCGGCAAACACCGAACCGATCTCGTCCACCCGTTCACCAAACTTGCGCACATCGGCGCCCGGCACCGGGATGTACAGATCGCCGATCTGCGGGTTGGCGTCGGCGGTCAGGGTGCGATACTGGCTTTGCGCACCGCCATGGGTTTTCTTGCCGGCATCGCTGAGCAGGTGCAAGGCGTAGATTTTGATCTGTTTGCCCAATGCGGCCTGACGCACTTCGGCCTCGTTCATTTGCGTGGCGGCATACGGGTCGTTCTTGCGCAACGCACCGGCATCGGTGACCAACAGAATCAAGCGTCCGCCATAACCGGACCAGTCCATGCCCTCGACCGCTTCCATCACGCCGGCAAACGCATCTTCATTGAACGAATGGCTCGAGACCGTGGACGCCTTGACCTGCCGCGCCAGGTCCATGAAGCGCTGTGGGTCGCGGCCCTGGTCCAGGGTGATCAAGGTTTTGGCGACGTATTCCAGGCCCGGGGTTTTCTGGATGCTGTTTCGAAACCCCACCAGGCCAAAGCTGACACTGTCCAGCTCGCCCCGCTCGGCGATGCGGGTTTGCAGTTGGTGCACCACGTCGCGGACCTGATCGATGTAGGGCTGCATGGACACCGTGGTGTCGACGACCAACACCACAGCGGTGCGAAATGCATCGGCATTGGCGGCGCTGATCGGAGTGTTGCCGACAGTGGCCTTCGGTGCATTGCCGGGGTCGATGGACGCCACGTTCAGCAACTGCACCGGCTGGCCGTTTTCATCGAAGCTCTCGCGCGAATCAAAGATCGGCAACAGATAAAACTGGTTCTGCGGCACCGCGCTGGCGGCCGGTTCCAGGGCCAGCACCTGCTGATTGTCTTCACGGTTCTGCTGGGCCTTGAGCAACAGGTTTTTTGCAGCCGACGGATCGGCCAGCAGCCGCTCCACTTCGCCGGGCTGACGCAGGAACATCACCGGCGCACGACCGGAGCGTTCGGTGAACTTGAGCACCAGGCTTTGCTTCCAGTCGCTGACTTGCTCGGCTGGCAACCAGCCGTCACTGCGCCCGTCGGTGGCGGCGCCGACGCGTAGCCACGGGCTGCCGGCCACCTCTTGGCGCTGATAGACGTAAAGCACGGAAAACGCCGGCAAGGCCTTGTCAGGTGCTGCCCCCGGTTCACTGGCGAGTTTCGCTCCCGGCTTGCTGAGCACCCGCTGGAACAAGGTTTTTTTGCCGGCCATCAGCAGCGGGCGCTGACCATTATCGACGTCTGTCGCCACAGGGGGGTTCACCGGTGGCGCCACGGCTGGTGGTGGTGTTTTGACTGGAGGCACTGAAGCCACTGGCACCTTGGCGTCCGCCTCGACGTCACCGGACAGCCACCAATAACCCGCGCCGCCCAAGGCCAGCACCACGGCTACCGCAACAGCGGCAAGCGCGAACACCGGTCCCTTGCGCTGCTCCGAGGCCGGGGATTGCGGCGTCGACTTCGCCGTCGGCGCAACAGGCTTGGCTTGGGGTTGTGGCTGTGCGGGGCTCGTCGGAATGTCGATGGACACCGGCGTCAGTCCCGCCAGGTCATTGTTCATTGGAAGGGGCAACGGCCGGATCGTGGTCGCTTCAACCGATTCCCCGGGCAGATTATCCAGCGCCTGCAACAACGCCTTTGCATCCGGGAAACGCTCGGCCGGATCCTTGGCCAACAGCTTGCGCAGCACCTCTTGATAACGGCCGTGGTGCACCGGCAGCTCCGGCAGCGGTTCGGTCAAATGCGCCAGGGCCGTAGAGAGCGCGTCGTTGCCGGTGTACGGCAGTTTGCCGACGAGGATTTCGTAGAGCACCACGCCCAGGGCATAAAGATCGGCCCGGCCGTCAATGTCCTGGCCGCGCGCCTGTTCCGGGCTCATGTAGCTGGGCGTGCCGACGGCGAAACCCGCTTGGGTGAACTGGGTGCGGTCGTCCAGCGACTTGGCGATGCCGAAGTCCGAGAGCACCGCTGTGCCATCGGCGCGGAACAGAATGTTCGCCGGTTTGACGTCGCGATGAACCAGCCCCAGCCCGTGGGCATAGCCCAGCGCCGAGGCGATCTGGCGGATGTAGATCAGGCCCTGCTCCGGCGTCAGGCCGGCGGCAATGCGCTCCTTGAGCGTGCCATTGGGCAGGTATTCCATAGCCATGTAATACAGCTCACCGACATTGCCGATGTCATGGATGGTGACCGTATGCGGGTGAGACAGGCGCGCCAGGGTTTTGCCTTCGCGCAGGAAGCGCTCGCAGAAACTCGGATCGGCTGCCAGCGCGGCGGCCATGACCTTCAACGCCACCTTGCGCTCCAGCGAGCGTTGGGTCGCCAGGTAAACGCTGGCCATGGCGCCCTCACCGATCTCACCGTCGATGTCGTAGCCCGGGATCAGAATGTTCGCGGTGAGGTTCATAAAGGCACCTTCACGACGATGACGGTGATGTTGTCCGGAGCGCCGCGCATCAGGCCCAGGGACACCAGGCTGCTGGCGATTTCCCCTGGCTCGTCGTGGCCCAGCACCTCGCGGATCTCATGATCTTCAACGGTTTTGTTCAGCCCGTCGCTGCACAACAGGTAACTGTCGCCGGGCTTCAACAGCAACTCGACCATCGCCAGCTCCAGCTGTGCCTGGACCCCGATAGCGCGGGTGACAATATTGGACCGTGGGTGCACCCGGGCTTCGGCTTCGCTGAGCAGGCCGCTGTCCTGCAGATCCTGGACGTAACTGTGGTCCCGCGAGATGCGTTTGAGTCGGCCGTCACGCAGGCGATACAAGCGGCTGTCGCCCGCCCACAGACACACCCCACGCAAGTCACGCGCCGCCAGCACCACCACCGTGCTGCCCATCATGGTCACGCCGCGGTTGGCGGTTTCTTCACGCACGGCGGCGTTGACCCGCAGCAGGTCGGTTTTCAACGCCGCGACGTATTCATCCAGCGAACGGCCCACAGCAATGCTACGCAGACTGTCGACAATCAGACTGCTGACGTAGTCGCCCGCCGCGTGCCCGCCCATGCCATCGGCGACCACCCACAGGCCTTTTTGCGGCAGGTCCAGGCAAGCGTCTTCGTTAACCTGGCGGACCATGCCGACATGGCTTTTGCTTGCAGACTTGAGGGTCCTTCCCACGTTTGAACACATCTACACAACACCTTCTTGGCCGAGCAAAAATTGCGCAAAATCAGCGGCGGCCGGCAGGCCCTGGCACCGCAATAAACCGGGGGCGATGCGCTCCGAACCCTGGCCCCACCACACACTGGCCCCTTCGCAGGCCTGTTCGGCGAGGGCGATCATTCGCGCCTGCGGATCAGTGACATCAAAGCGGTGCAACCCGGCAAAACGGCCGCTCGGGGTGCGTCGCAGATAAGCCGGGCTGCCCAGCGCCTCCAGTCCTGCACCGAAGGCCTCGAAGCTTGCCTCCACGTTCAAGGTGCTCAACAGCAATTGCTCGACCTGTTCAAACCAGATATCCGAGCCGCCTATCACCGACGCAGGATCAGCGTCGTGATCCAGCAGCACCGCGACGGTCAGCGGAAAATACCGGCCAACCCGATCAATGCTCGGCATCACCACCCCCACGGCGGCCTGCGGCCCACACACACCGGGCGCAACCATAAAGCGCCACAGCGGACTGACCAGATAGGCATTCAGCCAACGGTCGCCAAGGCTCTGGCTGGCGAGCAACCCCGCTGCCAGCCACGAATCCCAAGGGCCGATAAAACTCTGCGGCAAACCACGGCTGACAAAGTCCCCGCGACTGGCCAACTTTCCATAGAAGCCCGGCGTGCTCATAAGCGCTCCGGCAGGCTGAAACCGCTGAGCACACGGCTCTTGAACGGGTTGAAGGCGCTGTTGGCCCGTAGCTCATAAGAGGCGCTGGCGCCATCGACCCGCAACCGTAGGTTGAAGCGGTCCGGCGAGTTGCCGGCGGTCAGGTCCGATTGCTCGAGCAGGCGGAACCAGGCCCAGGGCCCGTCCAGGGTGATGCCGGACCGACCGCTGGCCGTGGGCGGCATGATCGAGATCCGCACCACGCCGATGCTGCCGGGGTTGGGCCATTGCATCGCGGTCGGACGGCTAGGTCCGTGGTCGTAGCTCAATTGCTGGCCGTCGAGGTCGAGCAAAAACTGGGTGATGGTGGAATCCATGGCCACGGGCTTGAGTTCGAAGCGCACCATCGGTTGGGTACCGCCGGAGCGGAAAAACGCATCCCGGATGGTCGCTGCCCGCTGGAAGGTTTGCAGCACGCCCGGGGCGATGCCGAGCTTCTGCGCGGCGCCCGGTTGCCAGCGCCAGGCCTGGGTCGAGGTATCCACGTAGGGCTGCAGGTATTTGCGGAAGTAGTTGTCCATCACCCCGCCCACGCCGAAGAACTGACCGAAGTCGTCGAGGGTCGCGTCCCGTGCACTGCCTGGCGACATCGGATAACGCCCGGCCAGGGACTGGCGATAGATGTTCACCACTTCGCTGGTCCAGGCCGCGTTCAGTTGATTGCGTACTCCACCCATCATGCTGTTGGTGGTGGAGTTGACCACCGACTTGACCAGGCCCTGCACCAACGCCGGTTGACGCTCGGCGTTGAGGCTGACCCGCGTCGCCGCCGCTGCGGCCTGGTTCTTGGCTTCGCCAAGCAAGGCGTCGCCGCTGGCACCGACCATGGCGCTGACCTGCACATACAAGGCGTTCATGTCGGCCAACAGGCCGTCGATGGCTGCCGGCTCGCCTTCGTTCTTGCTGACAATGCTGTTGAGTTCAGCAAAGTGCGCGGTGACGGGGTCTTCACTCGCCTCGGGTGTGTTTTGCATCTGCTCCTGGCCGAGCAAAGTGCCCAGGCGCTCCTTGAGTTTGTCGACTCCGCCTTCCACCGGCGCCCCCTTGGCGGCCAGCAGGCGTTCTTCCTGTTGCAGGTCGGTTTCCTTCGCCACCGCCACCAGCAGTTTTTTCAACGGCGAAGTCGGCCCGGAAATCACCCGCAGCACATCGGCGGCCTGGGCCACGCTGGTGATCGGCACGAAGTCGATATCAGCCAACAAGGCGTCCCACTGGCGCTGGTAATCCTGGAAATACAAACGGCGTACATCGGCAGCCAGGCTGGCGACGTTCTGTTGTTCTGCCTGATCGCGACCGAGCACCCACTGCTCCTCGGCCAGGGTGCCGGTCTGGTTCAGGCTGGTGAGCAAAAACCCTTGGCGGTAACCCTTGGCCGTGAAGAAGCCACTCAAGGGGTCGCCCAGCGGCTTGCCGCTCTTGCGGCTGAACACCAGCGCAGCATCGCGCCCGGCCGCTTCGTTAAGACGAAAGTCCGCAATGCCGTCCGGCAGCTTCTGCCGTTTGATCCGGTCGTAGACACGCTGGGCCACCGGCAGCTGTTGCAACTGCCGGCGTAAATCGTCGATCAGGCGTGGGTCGAGACGCGCAGTGGGCGGATGGCGTTCGAACAGCGCCTGCAAGTGCTCACCGAGGGCTACGCGCTGCTCGGCCGGTAAGTCGCGCGGCAGGCTGCGGTCCCAGTCCAGGGCGATCCATGCCTTGATGAAATCAGCATCGTAATGCTCGCTGTCGGCGAGCATCAGGTAGGCCTTCAAGCCTTCGTAAAGGAAGTCCGAATTGCCGCCGCCGTGCAGTTGCTCCTCGATACGCGTGAGCAAGCGCGGCGCGAAGACCGCGATCAACAGCTTGCGATAAACGCTGCCGGACTCGGCTTCAAGCATGTCGCCCTGATACAGACCCAAGCCTTCGGCCCAGTTCGGCGCATCATCGGCCAAGTGCTTCACTGCGTTGAGCAAGGGCAACACGGCGAGCACGTCCCGCTGCGCCGGGCTGAGGTTCTGCACGGTCTGGCCCAGGGGCACGACTTTCTGATCGACTTGCGCGATATACGCCTGATTGGCGCGATAGCTGACCCACCACAAGGTCCCGACCACCAGCACCAAGGCTACAGTCGAGGCCAGCACGCCCTGGGCGATCCACTTGCGTCGACGTTCGACTTTCGGATTGACACCCACCAGCCCACGCTCGGCAAAGGCCACGGCGCTGAAGAGCTTTTCGATGAAGTAACTGCGCCCGGTGCCGTTCTGGCGCACCAGGTGCTGGCGGTCCAGGTTCATGCTCTGGGCCATGGAGCCGATCAGCCGGTCAATCGGGCTGCCTTCCTGGGTGCCGCTGGTGAAATACACCCCGCGCAACAGCGCCCGCTCTTCAAAGGCGTTGGGTTTGAACACGCCCTCAAGGAAGCTTTGCAGGCAATCCTTCAACGCGCCGAACTGCTGTGGAAAACCGTAGATCAGATCGCGCCGCGCCGGGTCGCGTTCCTGCTGCAAGCGCTCCACCAGCCGATCGTTCAGGCGTTGCTCCAGACCGGCGAATTCGCTTTGCAGATGGGCCAGCGGGCTGTCATTGCTTTTGCCGTCATCCAGAGCGAAGGTCATGCCCCAGACCTGAGCTCGCTCTTCCTTGCTCAGGGTGTCGAAATACTCCATGAACCCGGGCACCAGATCGAGCTTGGTCAGCATCAGGTAGATCGGGAAGCGCACGCCCAGTTGGGTGTACAGCTCCTGAATGCGCAGGCGTATCGCAGCGGCATGGGCGGCGCGCTCGGCGTCGCTGCCCAGCAACAGGTCGGAGAGGCTGATAGCGATAAATGCACCGTCGATCGGGCGACGGGCCCGCTGTTTTTTCAACAGACCCAGAAAGCCCAGCCATGCGGCCTTGTCGACCGTCGCGTCGCTGTCCTGAGTGGTGTAGCGGCCTGCGGTGTCGAGCAGCACAGCCTGGTCGGTAAACCACCAATCACAATTGCGCGTACCGCCGACGCCGCGCACCGCACCGGCGCCCAACTGCGCGGCCAACGGAAAATGCAGACCGGAGTTGACCAGCGCCGTGGTCTTGCCCGAACCCGGCGGGCCGATGATCACGTACCACGGCAATTCGTAGAGATTGCGTCGTTCGTCGCCGCCCAGCTTGGCTTTCTTCAACAGCGTCAGGGCTTCGTCCATGCGCTGGCGCAGGGTTTCGAGCTCTTCGGCCGTAGCGATGCTGGTCGGGTCCGGCGGGGTTTGCGCCGCCAGACTGCGCATGACTTCGGCGGCCTGACGGCGGGCCTGGATGATGCGAAACACCCGATAGGCGATCCACACCGCGAACAGCAGAATGATCAGCGCCCAGCGCCGGCCTTCGGGCACCAGGAGCTCAAGCAGCGGCCCGACAAACCAGATGATCAGGCTCAGGGCGATCAGCCCCAGCAACGGAATGACCCAGCGGGTCATAAAACTGAAAAACGCCTTCACTCGACCCCCTCCGCCAACACTGTGATTTCGACCCGACGATTGCGTGCGCGGCCCTCGGTCGTAGCGTTCGAGGCCAACGGTTCGGTGTCGCTGCGGCCTTCGGCGCTGAAGCGCTCGGGCTGGCCGGTCTTGGCCGAAAGGATTTGCAGCACCGAAGTGGCCCGTGCCTCGGACAACGCCCAGTTCGATGGAAACCTCAAGGTGGCAATCGGGCGATTGTCACTGTGACCGGTCACCCGGACCTGCCCCTTGACCTTGCGAATGGCATCGGCGATGCGCAGCATCAGCGGCTGGAAATTGTCGACGATACTGGCGCTGCCCGAGGCGAACAGCTCATCGCCACGGATAGTCACCACTGAACGGTCAACGGCATCTTCCACGGCCACCCGGCCGGCCTTGATTTCATCAGCGAGAAAACCGGCCAAGCGTGGCCGCTCGACCAGTTTCGGCTGCACCACCGGACGGTCGATGGCCTGCACCGGGATCTCGCCCAGCGCATGAATGTTTTTAAACACCGGCTCGGCATCGGCGGCCAGTTTCAAGCGCAGGCCGAACACCAGGGCCAACAGCAACGCCACACCGATGGCCACCGCGATCCATGGCGGCATGAATTGCGCCAGTCGATCGCGCGCCACGGTCACGCCGCGCCAATGGGGCGACAGTTCACGTTCATATTCGCCACGGGCGCTGCGGATAACCGCACTGGTGCGCTCACGCAACGCCTCCAGTTGGCTGCGACCATCATTCATGACCCGATAACGCCCTTCGAAACCCAGGCACATGCACAGGTACAACAGCTCCAACAGATACAAACGTTCGCGGGGGCTTTGCAGGCAATGTTCCAATAGCTGGAACACCTTCTCGCCGCCCCAGGCCTCGTTGTGCACGGTGATCAGCAGGCTCTGCTTGCCCCAGTCGCCGGTGCCACCCCACGGCGTACTCAACACCGCTTCATCCAGGGCGGTGCACAAGGCGTAACGGGCCAGCAACACATCGTTGCGCACCACGCCGGCGGCCTCGGCGCGCTCCTCGAACTGGCGCAGGTAGGCCAGTAGTTGCGCCCGCAGACTCGCCGGTGCCGGGTGGGCAATGGTGTTGCGCAAGCGGGTCAGCAAAGCCAGCAGCGGGCCCGCGGCGCTCTCCAGGGGGTTGAGACCTTCGGCTTTGCCGGTCAACAGCGGCGCGGCCGGCATCGACAGTGGCGCGGGCTGGGCGCGGCCAGGGTCCGGGCGGGCCGGCTCGGCGCCACGGCCACCGGGGGTCGGCATGAACTGGGTACGATCGTCGTTATTCATCGCGGTTTATCCTCGGATCGCCCAGAAAGCCAGGTTCAACCCCGGGAACTGACCCGCGATGTGGAACGCAAAACCGCCGGAGTTGGCCAGTTGTTGCCAATGCTCGCTGCCCCGGTCGAGTTCGTAATAGGTGGAGCCGGCGTGATAGGGAATCTGCCGTGGCGCCACCGGCAGCGGCAGCAGGCCGATGCCCGGCAATTGCAGGTTGACCATGTCGCGAATGTGTTCCACCGAGCCGATTTTGCTCTGCAGGCCGAAGCGGCTGCGCAGGGTCTCGGCAGGTACATCGGCGCGCACCACCAGAATAAAACTGGCGTTGTCGAGCAGGGTCTTGTCAGCCAGCATGGCCACATGAATGCCATAGGCTTTTTCGACGATCGGAATCGGCGTGGCCTTGCTGTCGATCAGCATCGACAGCGCTTCACGCAGGGCTTGCATCACCGGCGCAAAGCTCAGCGCGAGGTCATCATGCTGGTACTGCGGGAATTCCTGCGGTCGCCGCCCGGAAGCGGTAAAAGTCGAGAATTCCCCGGCCAGGCTCACCAACTCGCTGTAGAAGCGCTCGGGATGCAAAGGGCTCAAGTGGCTCAAGTGCTGGATCAACGGCTGAGCACGGTTGACCAGTTGCAGCAGCATGAAATCGGCAATCTCCGAAGCACCGCCGGCACCGGACGCCACCACCCGCCCAGCGAGCGCTTCTCCGCGTTGATGAAGCAGGCCCAGTAGCTCGTTGCGAAACGCAGCCAAGGGCGTGGAGGCGACCACATCCAGCAGCGGCGGGATGTAAGTGTCATCGAGCACCAAGGCGCGGTCGGCGCGTTTCTCCTTGATTCGCACCAGGCCGATGGCCGCGTAGTCGCTGATGCCATCCCGGGCGACCAATAATCGCAGTGCCCTCGACCCCACGGCCACCGGGGCCTGGTTTTCGAACGGCGCGTTGTCGTCCCGCACTTCGCGCACCTGACTCACATAGCGCGCAGCGCCCAGGGCCTCGCCTTCGTCAACGGTGTCACGCGCGCCGGCGCGCTTGAGCGGCAAGGCCAGGTACACCAAACCATCGCGCAGGTTGTCATCGATATTCAGCGGGCTCGGCGCCAGATCATCCTGGGGAATGTTGAATGGCGTGCCGTCTGGCAACAGGCCCCGCGCCGAGATGATCGCCAGTTTGCCCTGGGCCAGCAGGCCCTGGTCGATCAGCAACTCAGAAAACCCCCAGGCACCGGCCGACAATGGGCGACTCCGGGCGTCGATGAGATTCTCCAGGTAACGGTCATGCTGCTGGAAGTGCTGCGTTCCAATGAACATGCCTTCCGACCAGACCACGCGATTGTTCCAGGACATGGGGGGCTCCGATTGTTTATTGGGCAGGGCTGGATGGGGGAACCGCGACGGCGCTGCGCACGGCTCGCACGTCGAGGCTGATCTGGTATTCGGTGTATTGGCGCGGCGGGACGTTCATCACCGTGCGCCACAGCGACTGATCCAGCTCGCGATACCCCACCAGCACGCCGATATGGCGGGTGGCCGGATCGAGGTCACGCTGCAGACTCAACTGCTGGCCAGGCTGGATCAGCACTTCGTCCTGGTCGATCAGATCCGCACCGAGCGTCGCCTGGGCTCGTTCGGCCAGTGCGAAATAATCGGAACGACCGAAGGTGGCGGCATTTTTCAATTCGAAAATGCGCACCCGGACCGGGGCCGGCTGGCCAGTGGCTCCGGGGTTGAGCCCGGCGATGGCGTGAAAGTGCAACTCGACGGCGGCCGTGTCGGCCTCAGCCTCTTCGGGCTGGGGTTTGGTGGCCTCCTTGGCACACGCGGTCAGCAGAAGCGCGGTGGCGACTGCGAGTAAAAACCTGTGAATCATCCTGCGTCCTCAATGACGTTTCAGCTATCCGTTGTTCCGTTCTTTGCTCTGAATGCCGTTATGCAACGGCCACGCTCAGCGGCGGCGTTGCCTGGTACTGTGTTCTTCGTAGGCACGGCTGAATTCCCGACCGAACAGGTCCTGGAAATCCTCCTGGGCCTCACGGGAAATATTGCTGTAGAGCTCGGTGAACTGCTGCCAGTACTGGGCCTGTCGTGAACCATTGAAAATGCTCGACAGGCCACCGGGCTTGCCCATGCGCTCTTCCAGTTGTGCCGGCTCGAAACGCGCCAGCAGATGCTTGATCGCCGCTTCCACACCGGCCATCACCGCCAACTGGTGGGCACGCAAGTCATCGAAGCTGTCGCGCACCGCCAGGTCCGGCGCCATGAACGCTTGATTGGTGTGGCGCAACAGCAGCAGCAAGGCCTCATCGACGTTGGGAGCGAATTTCAGCGGGTTGTTTTCCACCGGCTGAATCATCGTCTGCTGAATGCGAAACTCGCCCTTGAGGCTGCTGCGGGCGCGCAAGACATCGATCAGGCCTTCGACCATCAATCGATAACTGCGGCCGATGTTTTCCATCTGCGCTTCGGCCTGGGCCTTTTCCAGGCGCACTTGATCCAGCCCGGCGCCGCGCAGAAAGGCTCGCAACAGGTCGGGTTGCGAATGGTCGACCGGGCTGACCGGATTGACCGGGGGCTCAACGATAGCCACGGGCGGTTCGCGCAGGGGTGCCGGCTCGATCGGCACGCTGATTTGAGGTACGGGTGGTGGCGCAACTTCTGCAACAGGCAAGGGGGCGACAGGCAGGGGGGCAACCGCCACTGGCGCGGGCTTGTCGCTGAACAGGTCCCAATCTTCCGGAATCACCGGCGCTGGGGCTGGGGCCGACGCCAGCGGCACAGGCTCGGCCATGAGCGTCGGGTTGGGGATCGGGGTCGGTGGGCGGAAGTCGTGCTGCTCAGCCGGGACATGGTCGGACTGGGTGGCCGGCGGGACGGTGGTCGGTGCCAGAAAGTCGAACAAGTCCGGCAGCGTGTCCATGGCCGACACACCCTGGAAATGTGCAGGTGGTGTCATGGGCGACGATGTCGGCGTAGCCACGCCGGCGCCCTGACGCCCCATCAGAGCCTCGAAGCTGTTGGACGAATCGGCAAAAGGGTTGTTGTCAGTCACCGGCAGATTGAAATCGATGCGCGCCTGGATTTCATAATCACCTATGCGGATAACTTCCCCATCTTGCAATGGCTCGCTGTTTCCTTTGCGCAGACGAATGCCGGCCTTAACCAATTCCACACCATTAGTGCTGTTATCGGTTAAATAATACCGGCCATCTTTATATTGAATAACGCAATGCTTTCCGGAAACCAAGCGCTCTGGATCGGGCAATATCCAGTCATTATCAGAATTACGGCCAATTGCCATTACTCCCTGATCCATGGATTTTTCAGAGCATTGACCAGGGGTAATCTTGTGATAACTAGTGATAGTCAAACACAGCGGCATCTTGCCTCCTTGCTGCACACTTTGCGCGCCGGCGAATGAAGGGATCAATCCCCGCGAAGCTCGCCGACAAACCTTGCAAACAACCTAAAAAACAGCTTTTTACCAGCACATTTGCTGATCTTAACCGGTTTACGTGACAAAAAATCTGCGTCAGTACCTTCTTGGACCTACCGGTCGCGAGGGTTGTTAAGCACCTCACATCTGTCACACAGGAGAAATAGCTTACCTTGACAAGCCATAAGTACTACACCAAAAATGAACAACTTTCTTGAATACAGTGATGGCACTTTAAGATCACAGAGGATCCAAAGGGCCATTACACACAAGGAAACATGCGAAGTTCCACTTGGAACTAACGTGTGAACTGCCCGTTTCTGTCGCGGGCGATAGGGAGATCAATTTCAGTGGAAGTGCCTTTGCTGCTCGCCGCCGTTTCCGCGACTTCGCCTTGTGGCGAAGATCTGGAATACGACGCTGACTTTTTGCGCCTGGAACGCGATTCCCAAGGCCAGCCCGAGCGCAGCATGGGCGATTCGATATTGCCTGCCGAACCGCCTGAATGGCGCAGCATCCAGCAGCAAAGCCTGGATTTGTTGCAACGCAGCAAAGACCTGCGTATCACCCATTTCCTTTTGCAAAGCTCCCTTGCCCTGGAAGGTGTCCCCGGCCTGGCCCGCGTCCTGACGCTGATCAGCGAATTGCTCAAGCAATACTGGGCCGACCTGCATCCACGCCTGGATGCCGAAGACGACAACGATCCCACCGTGCGCATCAATGCCCTCGCCGGCCTGGCGTCCGATGCCACCATTCGCCTGTTGCGCGAAAGTATCCTGGCCCGTTCGCGAACCTTTGGCGCTGTCAGCCTGCGCGCCGCCGCCAACGCCAGCGGTCTGCAAAGCTTCCCTGACGAAAACCTCGGCGCCGAACAACTCGCCGGAGCGTTCCTCGACAGCGATCCCGAACAGTTGGACATCATCCGCAAAGCCTTGCACGAGGCCCGTAGCGCCGCCGAGACCATCGAGCAACACGTCAGCGAACAAGTCGGCTCCGCCCAGGGCGTTGACCTTGGCCCATTGAAGCAACCGCTCAAAATGGCCTTGCAGATTCTCGGCCAGTTCGCCCCGCAGAGCGGCGACAGCCCCCAGCCCGATGCCATCAGCGACGACAGTGCCGCGCCGGTTGAATACCCCACCGCGCCAAGCGCGCCGCGCAACGCTAACGCCAGCAGCGGCGAAATCAACAACCGTGACGACGTGCTGCGCAGCCTGGACCGGATTCTTGCGTATTACACCCGTCACGAGCCCTCCAGCCCCCTGCCGGTGCTGTTGAATCGGGCAAAGAATCTGGTGCACGCCGACTTCGCGGCGATCGTGCGCAACCTGATTCCCGACGGCATCAGCCAATTTGAAAACCTGCGCGGACCAGACAGCGAATAAAAGCGTACGGATCACGCAGTCACGTCACCGGCACCGCCGATGACGCCAACACCGTCGCTTGAGCGACCAGGAGCAGCAACGTGGCGAAGCAAAGTTCTCAGAAATTCATCGCGCGCAACCGTGCGCCTCGAGTGCAGATCGAGTACGACGTCGAGCTTTACGGCGCCGAGAAAAAGGTCCAGTTGCCCTTCGTAATGGGCGTTATGGCTGACCTCGCCGGCAAGCCGGCCGAGCCTCTGGCACCTGTGGCCGATCGCAAGTTCCTTGAAGTGGATGTGGACAACTTCGACTCCCGCCTCAAGGCCATGCAGCCACGCGTTGCGTTCCACGTGCCCAACGAGCTGACCGGCGAAGGCAACCTGAGCCTGGACATCACCTTTGAAAGCATGGACGACTTCAGCCCGGCCGCCGTGGCGCGCAAGGTCGACTCGCTGAACAAACTGCTCGAAGCGCGCACTCAATTGGCCAACCTGCTGACCTACATGGACGGCAAGACCGGTGCCGAAGAAATCATCATGAAGGCCATCAAGGATCCGGCGCTGCTCCAGGCACTTGCCAGTGCGCCCAAGCCCGCCGAGCCTCAGGCTTAATCAGGACGAATGATCATGACCGATCCAGTACGCGCAAGCGCCCAGACACTGGGCACCACCGAAGAAGCCAGCGAGTTCGCCTCCCTGCTGCTGCAAGAATTCAAACCCAAGACCGAACGCGCCCGTGAAGCCGTCGAGACCGCCGTGCGCACCCTGGCCGAGCAGGCCCTGGCGCAGACCGACCTGGTGTCCAACGACGCCATCAAGTCGATCGAGTCGATCATCGCCGCCATCGACGCCAAGCTCACCGCCCAGGTCAACCAGGTCATCCATCACCCGGAGTTCCAGCAACTGGAAAGCGCCTGGCGTGGCTTGCACTACCTGGTCAACAATACCGAGAGCGACGAGCAGCTCAAGATCCGCGTGCTCAACATCTCCAAGACCGACCTGCACAAGACCCTGAAGAAATTCAAGGGCACCGCATGGGACCAGAGCCCGATCTTCAAAAAGATGTACGAAGAAGAATACGGCCAGTTCGGCGGCGAACCTTACGGCTGCCTGGTGGGCGATTACTACTTCGACCAGTCGCCGCCGGATGTCGAATTGCTGGGCGAACTGTCGAAAGTCTGCGCCGCCATGCACGCGCCATTCATTGCCGCCGCATCGCCGACCGTGATGGGCATGGGCTCGTGGCAGGAACTGTCGAACCCGCGCGATCTGACCAAAATCTTCACCACCCCGGAATATGCCGGCTGGCGCTCGCTGCGTGAATCGGAAGACTCGCGTTACATCGGCCTGACCATGCCGCGCTTCCTGGCACGCCTGCCGTACGGTGCCAAGACCGACCCGGTGGAAGCCTTCGCCTTCGAAGAAAACACCGACGGCGCCGACAGCTCCAAGTACACCTGGGCCAACGCCGCTTACGCGATGGCGGTGAACATCAACCGCTCGTTCAAACACTTTGGCTGGTGCTCGCGCATTCGTGGCGTGGAGTCTGGTGGTGAAGTGGAGAACCTGCCGGCGCACACCTTCCCGACCGACGACGGTGGCGTGGACATGAAGTGCCCGACCGAAATCGCCATTTCGGACCGCCGTGAAGCGGAACTGGCGAAGAACGGTTTCATGCCGCTGCTGCACAAGAAAAACACCGACTTCGCCGCGTTCATCGGCGCCCAGTCGCTGCAAAAGCCGGCCGAGTACGACGACCCGGATGCTACCGCCAACGCCAACCTGGCCGCGCGCCTGCCCTACCTGTTCGCCACCTGCCGTTTCGCCCATTACTTGAAGTGCATCGTGCGCGACAAGATCGGCTCCTTCAAAGAGAAGGACGAAATGCAGCGCTGGTTGCAGGACTGGATCCTCAACTACGTCGACGGTGACCCAGCGCACTCCACCGAAACCACCAAGGCCCAGCACCCATTGGCGGCGGCCGAAGTGATTGTCGAAGAGGTGGAAGGCAACCCGGGGTATTACAACTCCCGGTTCTACCTGCGCCCGCACTATCAGCTCGAAGGTCTGACTGTGTCACTGCGCCTGGTATCCAAGCTGCCTTCGGCCAAAGGCGCGTAACACCGCCCTTGATGTGATCGTCCCCACGCTCAGCGTGGGAACGATCAGAAAAACACAACGTGGTAGACACCACACAGGGAGAGAACATGGCTGTTGATATTTTCATCAAGATCGGCGACATCAAGGGCGAGTCCATGGACAAGGCCCACAAGGACGAAATCGACGTCTTGAACTGGAGCTGGGGCATGTCTCAGTCCGGCAATATGCACGTGGGCGGCGGCGGCGGAGCCGGCAAGGTGAACGTCCAGGACCTGTCGCTGACCAAGTACGTCGACAAGGCTACACCCAACCTGATGATGCACTGCGCCAGCGGCAAGCACATCGACAAGGTCAAGCTGACCGTGCGCAAGGCCGGCGGCGAAAGCCAGGTCGAGTACATGATCATCAACCTGGAAGAAGTGCTGATCAGTTCCCTGAGCACCGGCGGCTCGGGCAGCGATGATCGTCTGACTGAAAACGTCACCCTGAACTTCGCCAAGGTGCTGGTGGACTACCAGCCGCAAAAAGCCGACGGCACCAAGGAAGGCGGGCCGATCAAGTTCGGCTGGAACATCCGCCAGAACGTCAAGGTGTAATCGAACGTGCCCCCGTCGTTATGCGCCGGGGGCATTTTGGTGCTTGCTCGAATCCAATCCTTTCCCATCCGGTGTCTGAGTCATGGCCAAGCCTTCGTTTGTCAATTTGTGGAAAGCCTATTCCGACCTTCTGGTTACGTATCCTGACGCCAAGCCCTGTGAGGGCCCTTGGGAAAACCAGTGTGCTATCCGCATGAGCGCGACACTCAATGCAGAGCTGACCATCAAGGTCAACAAATCCACCTATACCGAACCCAAGTGTGCACATGAGCACGCCCGGGGTGCCGAGTCGCTGGCGAACTGGTTGTGGAAGCATCATCTGGGGCGGCCAACCATTCTGGGTAACAGCGCCGAGGAGCGTCGCACGTTGATGGGCAAGACCGGGCTTATCTTCTTCAAGGACTGTTTCCAGCAGTCAGGGGAGTCGGCGGACAATCGTACTGGCGATCATATTGATCTATGGAATCGGGGCCTGACCCAAACCGGCGACCTCTTTTACAGGTCCAGAGCTGTCTGGTTCTGGGAGCTCGCATAATGAAAAATCACCGGCTCGCCATGTGCCTGGCGATAAGCCTGACCAGCCTGAGCGCATGCGCCGAACATGCCCAGATGCCAACAACCCAGGCCGTCTTTGTTGGGCAGCAACTCAGCCTGATTAACGACCAGGGTCAATGCACGCTGGTCAAACCCGACCAGAGTCGCATGAAGCTGGACATGGAATGGCCTTGCAGCTTCAGCCTGAATAAACAACAGCAACTGCGCGTAGAAACGTTCAACAACATCCCGATATTTTCGGTCTGGCGCAGCGAGCACATGCCTGCGCCCAGCCGCGACTGCCTCAGCAAAATGCAGGCTATCCGCCAGATCCCGGGAGGGCTGGAGGCGGGAGCGGTCAACACGTTTGCGTCCTGCGGCACGGGAGGGGACCAAAAAATGTATGTAGCGCCATTTACGTGGTAACCGACATCGCCACCCGCGATCGCCTGCAACCGTCCCTGCTGGATCGGTTGACCGACGACGACCCAGGCAACCTCAAGGAAAGCGCCGACAAGCGCGTGCTGTCCCTGACCCAACTCAAAGCCTCGGTGCTGCGGGACCTGGCGTGGCTGCTCAACACCACGTCATTGCTCAGCGCCGATGCGACGCTGCACACACCGGCCGGCACTTCGGTGGTCAACTTCGGGCTGCCAGCCCTGGCCGGCAACAGTGCATCGAACGTCGATATCGCGGCGCTTGAAGCACTGATCCACCAGGCCATCGCCACGTTCGAGCCGCGAATTCTGCGCCATACCCTGCGCGTGCGGGCCCGGGCATCCGCCGAGATGAATCACAACGCCCTGAGTTTCGAGATCGAAGGCGATCTCTGGGCGCAGCCAGTGCCGCTGCGCCTGATGCTGCAAACCGACCTGGACCTGGAATCCGGCCATGTGCGAGTGGTCAACGCCGACCAGCGGAGACACTCATGAACCCGCGCCTGCTGGAACTGTACAACCAGGAATTGCACCACGTACGCGAAAGCGCGGCGGAGTTCGCCCAGGAATACCCGAAAATCGCCAGTCGGCTGACGTTGTCCGGCATGGACTGCGCCGATCCGTACGTCGAGCGCTTGCTGGAAGGGTTCGCCTACCTGACGGCGCGGGTACAGCTCAAGCTCGATGCCGAATACCCGACCTTCACCCACAACCTGCTGGAAATCGCGTACCCCCATTACCTGGCGCCGACACCGTCGATGACCGTGGTGCAATTTCAGGCAGACCCCGATGAAGGCTCACTGAGCAGCGGCTTCCCGTTGCCCCGGGATACGGTTCTGCGCGCAGCCCTGGGTCGCGAAAGCCAAACCTGCTGTGAGTACCGCACCGCCCATGCGGTGACGTTGTGGCCATTGCAGGTCAGCCAGGCCGAGTACTTCGGCAACCCGTCCGCCGTGCTCGGGCGCCTGGCCGCCAGCGCCCCCAAGGCCAAGGCTGGCCTGCGCCTGACCCTGCGCACCGGTGCCGAACTGCCTTTCAACAGTCTGGCCCTGGACAACCTGCCGTTGTACCTCAACGGCGCCGACGAACAACCCTTTCGCCTCTACGAACAGTTGCTGGGTAACGCCTGCGCCGTCTTCGCCCGTCAGCCCGGCGGCGATTGGGTAGAACGCCTGCCCCAGGATGCACTGCGCTCCGTGGGGTTCGACGATACCGACGCCGCGCTGCCCGTGGTGTCGCGAGCCTTCCAGGGCTATCGCCTGTTGCAGGAATACTTCGCCCTGCCCCGCCGCTTTCTGTTTGTCGACTTCACCGGGTTGAGCCGGGCGGTCAAACGCTGCCAGGGCCAGGAGCTGGAATTGATCGTGCTGTTCGACCGTCACGATCCGAGCCTGGAAGGCAGTGTCGGTGCCGCGCAGTTCCTGCCGTTCTGCACCCCGGCAATCAACTTGTTTCCCAAGCGCCTGGATCGCATCCACTTGTCGGAACGGGTGAATGAACACCATGTGATCGCCGACCGTACCCGGCCGATGGATTTCGAGATTCATTCCCTGACCGCCCTCACCGGCCATGGCACCGGGTCGGAACAGCCTTTTTTGCCGTTCTACGCCGTCCGCGATCCGTCTCGCTACGGCCGCGATCAGGCGTATTACACGGTGCGGCGCGAACCCCGCATGCTCTCCAGCGGCCAGCGGCGCAACGGCCCACGTTCGACTTACATCGGCAGCGAAACCTTCGTCAGTCTGGTGGACAGCCAGCAGGCGCCCTATCGTCACGACCTGCGCCAATTGGGCGTAACGGCGTTATGCACCAACCGCGACCTGCCCCTGTTCATGAGCGTGGGCAACAACAAGACCGACTTCACCCTGGCCGACAGCGCACCGGTAGCGGCGGTACGCTGCGTGGCCGGCCCGAGCCGCCCACGCGCCAGCCATGCCCACGACGCCAAGGCCTGGCGGTTGATCAGCCAGCTTTCGCTCAATTACTTGTCCCTCAGCGAGCAAGGCCAGGGCGCCGCCGCCCTGCGCGAGCTGCTGCGCCTGTATGGCGACGACAACGATGCAGCCTTGCAATTGCAGATCGAAGGCCTGCGCGAAGTCAGCAGCAAGGCCTGCACCCGACGTTTGCCAATGCCGGGCCCGATCGTGTTTGGCCGCGGCCTGGAGATCACCCTGGAATTCGATGAGAACGCGTTTCGTGGCACGGGCGTCTTTTTGCTCGGTGCAGTGTTCGAGCGCTTCCTGGCACGTTACGTGTCGATCAACAGTTTTACCGAGACGGTGATCCGTACCACCGAGCGCGGCGAGATCATGCGATGGAAAGCCAAACCCGGACGTCGTCCGACCCTGTGAATACCCTGGACGCGATGCACCAGGAGCCCTGGGAATACGACTTCTTCCAGGCATTACGGCGCATCGAGTGCGAATCGCCTGAGCTTCCGCGCCTGGGTCATTCGTTGCGCCTGGCCGATGACCCCTTGCGCCTTGGGCAGCAAGCCGATTGCACCTTCGCTCCGGCGACCCTGGCCTCGGTACAGCCGGGCATCGACGGTTCGCCGGCACGTCTGGAACAATTCTTTTTTGGCCTCGGCGGCCCCAACGGCCCGTTGCCGTTGCACCTCACCGAATATGTGCGTGAACGCCAGCGCAACAACGCCGACAGCACCAGCAAACGCTTTCTGGATGTATTCCACCATCGCCTGCTGAGCCTGTTTTACCGGGCCTGGGCCGAAGCGCGACCGACAGTCAGCCATGATCGCCCGGACGATGACTACTGGTCGGCACGTCTGGCAGCGCTGAGCGGTCGAGGCATGCCGAGCCTGCTCAAACAAGGCCTGATACCCGACACGGCGAAGCTGCATTACAGCGGTCATCTGTCGGCACAAACCCGCTATCCCGACGGTTTGAAGGCAATCATCAGCGAGTACTTCGGCCTGCCGGTGGAGATCGAAGAGTACGTCGGCCAATGGCTGGTGCTGCCGGAGCGCAGCCGCGTGGGCGTCAGCGCCCATCAATTGGGCGTGGATTTTTGCCTGGGCCGCTGCGTCTGGGATCGCCAGCACAAATTCCGCATTCGCCTGGGGCCGCTCAAGCTGGACGACTACATGAGCATGTTGCCCGGCAGCCCATCCTTCAATGAGCTGGTGGCCTGGGTGGCCGAATACCTGGGCCATGAACTGGACTGGGATCTGAACCTGGTTCTGAAACAGCCCGAAGTGCCGACGCTGCAACTCAATGGCCGCTTCCGCCTGGGGTTCAATACCTGGGTGGGCAAGCCCGCAAAAGATGCCAAGGACTTAATACTGGCCCGGCATTACGCCGAGCAAGCCAACACCTCACAGATCTCAAGGAGCCAAGAGCATGGGTGAAATCAGTCGCGCCGCGTTGTTCGGCAAACTCAACAGCGTGGCCTACAAAGCCATCGAAGCCGCCACCGTGTTCTGCAAGTTGCGCGGTAACCCTTATGTGGAACTGGCCCACTGGTTTCATCAGTTGCTGCAATTGCAGGATTCGGACCTGCACCGCCTCATCCGCCAGTTCAATATCGAGCCGGCGCGCCTGGCCCGGGACCTGACCGACGCCCTGGACCGTTTGCCACGAGGCTCGACGTCAATCACTGACTTGTCTTCCCATGTGGAAGAAGCCGTGGAGCGTGGCTGGGTCTACGGCAGCCTGATGTTCGGCGAAAGCCAGGTGCGTACCGGTTATCTGGTGCTGGGCATCCTCAAGACCCCAAGCCTGCGCCATGGATTACTGGGACTGTCGGCAGAGTTCGACAAGATCAAGGTCGAGGCCCTGAGCGAGCGTTTTGACGAGTACGTCGGCGACTCGCCGGAAAATGCACTCAGCGCCAGCGATGGTTTCAACGCCGGCAGCGTGCCCGGTGAAGCCAGTGGCGCCATGGCCCCAAGTGCCATGGGCAAGCAGGAAGCGCTCAAGCGTTTTACCGTCGACCTCACCGAACAAGCGCGCAGTGGCAAGCTTGACCCGATCGTCGGCCGTGACGAAGAGATCCGCCAATTGGTAGACATCCTCATGCGTCGTCGGCAGAACAACCCGATTCTGACCGGTGAAGCCGGCGTCGGTAAAACCGCCGTGGTCGAAGGTTTTGCCCTGCGCATCGTCGCCGGTGACGTACCGCCGGCGCTCAAGGATGTGGAACTGCGCAGCCTGGACGTCGGCCTGCTACAGGCCG
Organism: Pseudomonas sp. GW821-FHT03E01; assembly: GCF_059420765.1. Classification (NCBI taxonomy): domain Bacteria; kingdom Pseudomonadati; phylum Pseudomonadota; class Gammaproteobacteria; order Pseudomonadales; family Pseudomonadaceae; genus Pseudomonas; species Pseudomonas sp. GW821-FHT03E01. The sequence goes on from NZ_JBWKUI010000017.1 coordinate 117,349, forward strand.
GCGCGAGCATGAAAGGTGAATTCGAACAGCGCCTGCGCCAAGTCATCGAAGACGTCCAGGCCTCACCAAAACCGATCATCCTGTTTATCGACGAAGCCCACACCCTGGTAGGTGCCGGTGGCGCCGCCGGCACCGGGGACGCTGCCAACCTGCTCAAGCCGGCCCTGGCCCGGGGCACCCTGCGCACCGTGGCCGCCACGACCTGGGCCGAGTACAAAAAGCATATCGAAAAAGACCCGGCCCTGACCCGCCGCTTCCAGGTGGTGCAAGTGGCCGAGCCGTCGGAAGACAAGGCGCTGTTGATGATGCGCGGCGTGGCCTCGACCATGGAAAAACACCATCAGGTGCAGATCCTCGACGAAGCCCTGGAAGCCTCGGTCAAACTGTCCCATCGCTACATCCCCGCGCGCCAGCTGCCGGACAAATCCGTGAGCCTGCTGGACACCGCCTGCGCCCGCGTTGCCATCAGCCTGCACGCCGTGCCGGCCGAAGTGGACGACAGCCGTCGGCGCATCGAGGCGTTGGAAACCGAGCTGCAGATCATCGCCCGCGAGCACGCCATCGGCATCGTCATCGGCGCCCGCCAAACCCAAAGTGAAAACCTGCTGAGTGCCGAACGCGAACGCCTCGCCGAGCTGGAAAGTCGCTGGGCCGAAGAGAAAACCCTGGTAGACGAATTGCTCGCCACCCGCGCCACCCTGCGTGAACGCGTCGGCGTGGTGGACAGCGAGGACGGCAGCGAGACCAGCCACGCCTTGCGCGAAAAACTGGTGGACCTGCAACAGCGTCTCAGCGCCCTGCAAGGCGAAACCCCGTTGATTCTGCCGACGGTCGATTACCAGGCCGTGGCCTCGGTGGTCGCCGACTGGACCGGGATTCCGGTGGGCCGCATGGCCCGTAACGAACTGGAAACCGTGCTCAACCTCGACCTGCACCTGAAAAAACGCATCATCGGCCAGGACCACGCCTTGCAGATGATCGCCAAACGCATCCAGACCTCCCGCGCCGGCCTCGACAACCCGAGCAAGCCGATCGGGGTATTCATGCTCGCCGGCACCTCCGGCGTGGGCAAGACCGAAACCGCCCTGGCCCTGGCCGAAGCCATGTACGGCGGCGAGCAAAACGTCATCACCATCAACATGAGTGAATTCCAGGAAGCTCACACGGTGTCCACCCTCAAGGGCGCGCCACCGGGCTACATCGGCTATGGCGAAGGCGGCGTGCTGACCGAAGCCGTGCGGCGCAAACCCTACAGCGTGGTGCTGCTGGACGAGGTGGAAAAGGCTCACCCGGATGTGCACGAGATCTTCTTCCAGGTCTTCGACAAAGGTGTGATGGAGGACGGCGAAGGCCGGGTGATCGACTTCAAGAACACCTTGATTCTGCTGACCACCAACGCTGGCACCGAGCTGATTGCCCAGGTCTGCAAAGACCCGCAAAACGTGCCGGAGCCCGAAGAAATCGCCAAGGCCCTGCGCCAACCACTGCTGGAGATTTTCCCGCCGGCCTTGCTGGGCCGCCTGGTGACCATTCCGTACTACCCGCTCAGCGACGAGATGCTCAAGGCCATCACCCGCCTGCAACTCAACCGCATCAAGAAGCGCGTGGAGAACACCCACAAGGTGGCCTTCGATTACGACGACGCGGTGATCGACCTGATCGTCTCCCGTTGCACCGAAACCGAAAGCGGCGGGCGGATGATCGACACCATTCTGACCAACAGCCTGCTACCGGACATGAGCCGCGAGTTCCTCACCCGCATGCTCGAAGGCAAAGCGCTGGCAGGGGTGCGGATCAGCGCCCGGGACAACGAATTGCACTACGACTTCAGCGACGCCGCCTAAGCGGCCCTCCTCCGTAGGAAGGAACCGAGCAGTGACAAGGGATAACTGATGCTATTCAAGCAACTCTCACGCCTGGCAAAGATCACCAGCCCCCTGGGGCCGGATGTGCTGTTGCTCAAGGACATGGGCGGAGACGAAGAATTGGGGCGGCTGTTCAACTATGAGTTGCAGCTGCACTCGCTGGACAACGCCATCGACCTCAACCAGTTGCTCGGCAAACCCATGTGCCTGAGCCTGCAACTGGACGGCGGTGGCGAGCGTCATTTCCATGGCATCGTTGCCCGTTGCAGCCAGAACGTCGACCAGGGCCAGTTCGCCAGTTACCAGGTCACGCTGCGGCCCTGGCTATGGCTGTTGACCCGCACGTCCGATTGCCGGATTTTCCAGAACCTGACCATCCCGCAGATCATCAAGCAGGTGTTTCGTGACCTGGGTTTCTCGGATTTCGAAGATACCCTGAGCCGGCCCTATCGCGAGTGGGAATACTGCGTGCAGTATCGCGAAACCAGCTTCGACTTCGTCAGCCGCCTGATGGAACAGGAAGGAATCTACTACTTCTTCCGCCATGAACAGGGTCGTCATGTGCTGGTGCTGGCCGATGCCTACGGCGCCCATGCCAACGTGCCCGGCTATGCCTCGGTGCCCTACTACCCCAAGAATGAGCAGCAGCGCGAACGCGATCACATCTACGATTGGCACCTGGCCCAGCAAGTCCAGCCGGGCTCGCTGGAACTCAACGACTATGACTTCCAGCGCCCTGGCGCGCGGATTGACGTGCGCTCGGCCATGCCCCGTCCGCACACCGCCGGCGATTATCCGCTGTACGACTACCCCGGCACCTATGTGCAAAGCGAAGACGGCGAACACTACGCACGTACCCGTATCGAAGCCTTGCAGACCCTGCACGAACAGGTCGAGCTGGCCGGCAACGCCCGAGGCCTGGGGTCGGGTCATTTGTTCAGCCTCACCGGCTTCAGCCGCCAGGACCAGAACCGCGAATACCTGATCGTCGGCGCCCGCTACCACATTGACCAGGAAAGCCTGGAAACCAGCGGTGGCGCGGCCTCGGCGCAGTTCGAAAGCAGCCTGACCTGCATTGATGCACAACAAAGCTATCGCCCCCTGCCCAACACCCACCGCCCAATCGTCAAAGGCCCGCAGACCGCACTGGTGGTCGGCCCCAAGGGCGAGGAAATCTGGACCGACCAGTTCGGCCGGGTGAAAGTGCATTTCTATTGGGACCGTCACGACCAATCCAACGAAAACAGCTCGTGCTGGATTCGCGTGTCGCAATCCTGGGCCGGAAAAAACTGGGGCTCGATGCAAATCCCACGAATCGGCCAGGAAGTCATCGTCAGCTTCCTCGAAGGCGACCCGGATCGGCCGATCATCACCGGCCGCGTCTACAACGCCGAACAGACCGTGCCCTACGACTTGCCGGAAAACGCTACCCAGAGCGGCATGAAAAGCCGTTCGAGCAAGGGCGGCTCGCCGGCCAATTTCAACGAAATTCGCATGGAAGACAAAAAAGGCGCCGAGCAGTTGTACATCCATGCCGAGCGCAATCAGGACATCGTGGTCGAGGTGGATGAAAGCCACTCGGTGGGCCACGACCGCAACAAAAGCATCGGGCATAACGAGACGGTGACCATCGGCAACAACCGGCTGCGCATCGTCAAGCAGGAAGACATTCTGTCGGTGGGCCAGCGCAAGACCGACAGCATCAGCCAGAGCTACGTCATCGAAGTGGGCGAAAACCTGCGGCTGGTATGCGGCGAAAGCATCCTGGAGCTCAATGCCAGCGGCCAGATCAACCTGACCGGCGTGCAAATAAGCTTCTATGCCAGCGGTGACGCCGAGATCAACACCGGCGGCGTGCTGCACCTGAACAACGGCGGCGGCCCTGGCGCCACGCCTGACGGCCAGGGCGTCAAGGCCAGCATCGACGCCAATATCAATGCCGCATTCCCCAAGCCCAAGGGCTAACCACGAGATTCAAGCGCCATGACTTACCGCATCAATGAGTTCCAGTTCCAGCTGCCGGCAGGCGAGCTGCAAGACGCGACGATCAACATCCTCAAGTTCCCCGAACTGGGCACCTCGCTGATTGTCAGCCGCAGCTTGCTGGCCGAGGGCGAAACCCTGCAAAGCAACTTCGACGACCAGCTCAAGCGCCTGGAAAAACAAGTGCAGGACTTGCGTTTTCAACCGGGCGTCGCCGTGCGCCTGGGCGCCAGCCATGAGGTCGAAGGCATCGAGTTGCGCAGCCAGTTCAACAAGGGCAACGACAAAGTCTTCCAATATCAGTTGGCGCTGGTATTGCCCGGCACCCGCAAAATGCTCGCCCTGAGCTACGTGAAGGCGGAAAAACTCGGCGATGCCGAAGCCGCGCATTGGGCAACCATCAAGAGTTCGCTGTTGTTCGACGTTCCGGCCTGATGAGCACCCTGCATGTCTGACGCACTCTGGGCCGCCCGCCTGGGCGATGCACTCGACCACACCTCAATGATGGCCGACATCCTCGGCGGCGTGCTGGAGGTGGCGGCCAATATCGCGATCACCGCGGTGGCGACGGCTGCCGTGGTGGCGGCCACGGGCATCACCGTTGCCACCGGCGGCCTCGGTTGCTTTCTGCTCGGCGCGGTGGTGGGCACCATCGTCGGCCTTGCCATGAGCAAGACCGGGGCCGACAAGGGCCTGAGCAACCTGTGCGAGAGCTTCAGCAATGCGCTGTTTCCGCCCACGGTGCAGGCGACGATTCTCACCGGTTCCACCAACACCCTGACCAACAACATGCCCGCCGCCCGGGCCGCCGGGGCGATTCCGTCCCATGTTGCGCCGGCCGGCACCGAGCTGGAGGCACCCGAGCCCGAAGCCGAGCCCAGCTATCTGGACATCGCCGAGAGCTTCTTCTCGCAGATGTGGCGCCCCACCGTCGCCACCCCGGCGCCCGGCGCAGTGCCCAAGCCACTGGACCTGCTCGTCTGCATGAAGCATCCGCCGATGCCGCCGCAGTTCATGGCCGAGGGCTCGGACAAGGTCACCATCAACGGCCAGCCTGCCGTGCGCAGCGGCGACCGCAGCACCTGCGACGCCAAGGTCGTATCGTCCGGGCTGATTTCCTCCAACGTGACCATTGGCGGCGGCTCGGTGGTGGTACGCGAGATCCGCAGCGGCAAGACCCCGGGCGTGGGCCTGGCGGTCACCGCGTTGCTGATGCTCAAGGGCGGCAAGGGAAAATTCTTCAGCAAATTGCCGTGCATGCTGATCGGTGGCGCGACGTCGATGGCCGTCAGCAGCGCCATGGGCGCGATGGCCAACGCCGCCATGGGCTCGTCGAACCCGGTGCATGCTGCGACCGGGGCCAAGGTGCTGGGAGGCGAGGAAGAGCTGGACTTCGTGCTGCCCGGTGTCTTGCCGATCGATTGGCAGCGCTTCTACAACAGCCGCGACGAGCGACGCGACGGGTTGTTCGGGGCGGGTTGGAGCGTGTCCTACGAGGTGTGCGTTGAAATCCTGCCTCACCCGGAGGGCGGGGAAACGCTGGTGTACACCGATGAACAGGGCCGGCGCATCGATATGGG
>NZ_JBWKUI010000018.1:0-108020 GCF_059420765.1 Pseudomonas sp. GW821-FHT03E01
GACGACTGCTTCGCAGCCGAACGCAGCCACGCAGGCTCGGCAGCTGCTACAAGGAGTGCACCCCGGTCAGGTTTTATCCGCAACCGGGTTCGCCGTACGCAACGGCGGCTCGGCCGAGCGGGCAATCACGCTGATGATCGCCAGTGCTGCGATCAGCAGTCCGGGCGAGGTCGCCAGCAAAACTCCGGTTGTGCCGGCCCCGGCCGCCAGAATCTGCCCGGCGGCCAAGGGCCCGGCTACTGATCCGAGGCGACCGATCGCCACCGCAGCACCGACGCCGGTGGCGCGCACCGAGGTCGGGTACGACGGCGGTGCCAGGGCGTAAAGCACCAGCTGCGCGGCCATCACAAACAACCCGGCAGAAAAACCGGCGATGGCCATGGGGACGATGCCCACCGACAGGCCGACTCCAGCCAGCGCCGCCAGCAACCCGGCGTAGACAAACAGCACCACTTTGATGCCGTTGCAGCGATCCAGCAGCAGTCCGCCGAGCAGGGAACCGAGGGCGCCGCCGATGTTGAACAGCATCTGCACCAGGCCTGCCTGGGGTTTGCTGAAACCCTGTTCCAGCAACAGCGATGGCAGCCAGTTGAGCAGCATGTACATCACGGTCAGGGTGAAGAAGTAGCTCAGCCACAACGCCAGGGTGACGCGGGTCCGGTCTTCGCCGAACAGCGCCTGGCCGGTTGACGCGCGCGCCACGTTGACGCTGCCTTGTTGCTGGCGAAAGGCGCTGGACTCAGGCAGCAGCAGGACCATCAACGGCACCACCAGCAAGGGCACGAGACCACCGATGATGAAGGTCATCTGCCAATGCTCGGCAAACAGCATGGCGACCACCGCCGCCAGCGCGCCGCCCAACGGCACGCCGGCATACATGATGCTGATCGCGGTGCCGCGACGTTGCTCACCCACGGCTTCGGCACACAGCGCGATCAGGTTGGGCAGGGCGGCACCCAGGCCCAGGCCCGTCATGAAGCGCGCCAGCAGCAGGCCGGAAAAACTGCTGACATAGGCCGTGTTGAGGGAGAACACGCCGAACAGCAGCACCGCGCCGATGAGGATTTTCTTGCGGCCGATGCGATCGGCGATCCAGCCGCCGAAGAAGGCGCCCGGCAGCAAACCGATGATGCCGGCGCTGAATACCCAACCCATCATTTTCGGGTCCAGGGCAAAGGTCTGGCGCAGGCCTGCGGCGGCAGTGCCAGCGGCTTGCAGGTCGAAGCCTTCGATCAGTGCAACGATAAAACACAGGGCGATGGTCAGCGTCGTGCGACGTGATGGGGTGTCCATGGCGAACCTCATTATTGTTTTTGTTGGGGCTTACGGGGGAACGCGAGCCTGATTGCTGTAGGCGATAGCAGGCTGAAATTAAGATTAACAAAGATAACTAAAAAATGAATGACAAAGGTTTTTTACTGAAAAATGCCATTAATTTCATTTAAATCAATGTGATGACATAAGGTTGAAGATGTATTTAAAAAATAGATAATAATATTAATGTTCGATTATCGGTCATTGTGGATTGACGCCACCCTCAGGCGTTTCCATTCTCTGACCGGAGATCCTTGGGGCAACCCGACGATCCCGTTCAAAAAAACAACAACAATAAGTGGACATCGAACATGCCAAATCTCCCTCGGGACGCCCTCGTGGCGATCTCAACCTTACCTGTTCGCGCACGTCATCTGGCCCTGTTGGGTTTGAGTGTGATTGCCACTCCGGCGCTGGCCGAAGGCTTTATCGATGACAGTCACGGCACCTTGACCCTGCGCAATTACTACCTGGATCGGGACTACAAGGACGACGGGGCGAAGACCGCGGCCCGGGAATGGGCCCAGGGTTTTATCATGAATATGGAGTCGGGCTTTACTCCGGGGACTGTTGGTTTTGGCCTGGACGCTCGCGGCCTGATGGGCGTCAAGTTGGACTCGTCGCCGGACCGCAGCGGCACCGAGTTGTTGCCGGTGTCCGCCAGCGACAAGCGTGCGGCGGACGAGTATTCGCGCCTGGCCATGACCGCCAAGATGCGTTTTGCCCAGACCACGGTGAAGACCGGCGATGTGTCGATCTTCCTGCCGTTCGCTTTCGCCAGTCCGTCACGGCTGCTGCCGCAGACGTTTCGTGGCACCACCCTCAGTTCAAAGGACATCGACGGGCTGACCTTCAACACTGGCTACATCGATCGCATCAACAAGCGCGATTCCACCAACTACCAGCCGATGAGCATCGCCTCGCCGAACCGGCGTTTCAACGGCGCGGCCACCTCATCGCACATGGCCTATGTCGGTGGCGATTACCAGGTGAACAAGGATCTGAGCCTGCGTGCCTATCACGCCGAAGTGGCGGATCTGTATCAGCAGAACACCCTGGCCTTGCTGCACACGCTGCAGGTAGGCGAGGGCACGTTGACCACTGACTTGCGCAGTTTTTTCAGCGACGAGGACGGCAGCGCCAAGGCCGGCAAGGTGGACAACCGCAACCTCTCGGCGTTGTTCGGTTATCGCTTTGGCGGCCATCGCCTGAGCCTGGGTTATATGCACTCCAGTGGTGACACCGCGACGCCTTATGTGTCGGGTACCGAGTTGATGGGCATGAGTGAGCTGACCATGAGCTCGGACTTTCTCAATGCCAAGGAGCGAACCTGGCAGGCGATCTACGACTATGACTTCGCCGCCGCCGGGGTGCCCGGCCTGAAGAGCCGGCTGCGTTATGTGCGCGGTGACCATATCGAACTGGCGGCGCTGAACGCCGACGACCGCAAGGAGCGGGAGTTCCAGATGGAGCTGGGGTATGTAATCCAGAGTGGCCCGCTGAAGAACGTCGGGCTGATGGCGCGCAAGTCGATCTATCGCAATGACTTCCCCACCGGCGCGGCGTTTCGCGATGAAAACCAGACCCGCTTTCTGGTGCTCTACACCTTGCCGATCTGGTAAGTCGTTTCAGGCCTGATAGACCTTCTTCAGCAGCCTGAGCAGTTCTTCGCGTTCCTGACTGTCGAGGGCGGACGTGGCATCCATGTCGCTCTCGGCAGCGATCAGTTTCAGCTCCTTGAGCAGGGTTTCGCCGGTCTTGCTGAGAAAAATCCCGTAGGAGCGTTTGTCCGGTTTGCAGCGCACTCGCACCGCCAGCGCCCGGCTTTCCAGTTTGTTCAGCAGCGGCACCACTTGCGGTGGCTCGATGGCCAGTGCCTTGGCCAGGTCGGCCTGCATCAGCCCGGGGTTCTGGTCGATGATCGCCAGGGCCGAGAACTGCGCCGGGCGCAAGTCGTGGGCCGAGAGCCGGCCAATCAGGTTCTGGAACAGTTTCAGTTGCGCCCGGCGCATGGCGTAACCGATCAGGTCGTCGAGGGCTGCGTCCAGCGACGCCTGGGTTTCGGGGCTGTCGGCAGGCGCCTCGGGGGCGGCGGCAATCTTGGAAGACTTGGCCATTGCAGGGTGAATCCTCGGGCTGGCGGTTAAGAAGGCTATCTAGTTTGCCGAGATTGGCCGGGGATAGCCACGACCTCTTTCAGATTTCTGGGCGCTGCGCCCGTTTCAGGCACGAAAACAACTCGGTTAATTTTATTAATAGTTAATTGACATAACTATATTTGCGGTTTAGTTTTTACCCATCGTCAAGCCAAGAACAAGAGAGCATCGCCATGAGCAATTACGAAGGTCGCTGGACAACGGTCAAAGTGGAAATCGAGGAAGGCATCGCTTGGGTCATCCTCAACCGCCCGGAAAAACGCAACGCCATGAGCCCGACCCTGAACCGCGAGATGATCGACGTTCTGGAAACCCTGGAGCAGGATCCGGACGCCGGTGTCCTGGTGCTGACGGGGGCGGGCGAAGCCTGGACTGCAGGCATGGACCTCAAGGAATACTTCCGCGAAGTGGACGCCGGCCCGGAAATCCTTCAGGAAAAAATCCGCCGCGAAGCCTCTCAATGGCAATGGAAACTGCTGCGCATGTACGCCAAGCCGACCATCGCCATGGTCAACGGCTGGTGCTTCGGTGGCGGTTTCAGCCCGCTGGTGGCCTGCGATCTGGCGATCTGCGCCGATGAAGCGACTTTCGGCCTGTCGGAAATCAACTGGGGCATTCCGCCGGGCAACCTGGTGAGCAAGGCCATGGCCGACACCGTGGGCCATCGCCAGTCGCTGTACTACATCATGACCGGCAAGACCTTCGGCGGGCAGAAAGCCGCCGAGATGGGCCTGGTCAACGAGAGCGTGCCGCTGGCGCAACTGCGTGAGGTGACGATCGAACTGGCGCGTAACCTGCTGGAGAAAAACCCGGTGGTGCTGCGCGCAGCCAAGCATGGCTTCAAGCGTTGCCGCGAACTGACCTGGGAGCAGAACGAAGATTACCTGTACGCCAAGCTCGATCAGTCGCGCCTGCTGGACACCGAAGGTGGCCGCGAGCAGGGCATGAAGCAGTTCCTCGACGACAAGAGCATCAAGCCCGGTTTGCAGGCTTACAAACGCTGAAGCCTGGCGTTGCATCAGGCGAGCTGGCCGGGCGATCGAGCGTCCGCCAGCTGTTCGCCCCGGCGCCCAGGCGCTACTGTGAACCCCTCGACTGTATTCCCGATAAAGACAATAAAGAGGAATCACCATGCTGGACGTGCCCCTGCTGATCGGCGGCCAGTCGTGCCCCGCCCGAGACGGTCGAACCTTCGAACGGCGTAATCCGGTGACCGGCGAAATCGTGTCGCGGGTTGCCGCCGCCACCCTGGAAGATGCCGACGCCGCCGTGGCTGCGGCCAAAGCGGCATTCCCCACCTGGGCGGCCCTGGCCCCCAATGAACGACGCACCCGGTTGTTGCGCGCCGCCGAGCAGTTGCAGGCCCGCAGCGCGGAATTCATCGCCGCCGCTGGCGAGACCGGCGCCATGGCCAACTGGTACGGCTTCAATGTGCATCTGGCGTCGAACATGCTGCGTGAAGCGGCATCGATGACCACCCAGATCACCGGCGAAGTCATTCCTTCGGATGTGCCCGGCAGCTTCGCCATGGCCCTGCGTCAACCGTGTGGCGTGGTGCTCGGCATCGCGCCGTGGAACGCCCCAGTCATCCTCGCCACCCGCGCCATCGCCATGCCGCTGGCCTGCGGCAATACTGTGGTGCTCAAAGCGTCGGAGTTGAGCCCGGCGGTACACCGGCTGATTGGCCAAGTGTTGCAAGACGCCGGCCTCGGTGACGGCGTGGTCAACGTCATCAGCAACGCGCCCCAGGATGCCGCGGCGATTGTCGAACGGTTGATCGCCAACCCGGCGGTGCGTCGGGTCAACTTCACCGGCTCGACCCATGTCGGGCGCATCGTTGGTGAGCTGTCGGCGCGTCATCTCAAGCCGGCGTTGCTGGAACTGGGCGGCAAGGCGCCGTTCCTGGTGCTGGAAGATGCCGACCTGGATGCGGCGGTGGAGGCAGCGGCCTTCGGTGCCTTTTTCAATCAGGGGCAGATCTGCATGTCCACCGAGCGCCTGATCGTCGATGCCAAGGTGGCCGATGCCTTTGTCGCCAAACTGGCGGCGAAGATCGCCACCTTGCCCGCCGGCAACCCCAATGCGGAAGGTTCGGTGCTGGGTTCCCTGGTGGACAGCAACGCCGGCGAACGGATCAAACTGATGATCGACGATGCTCTCGACAAGGGCGCAACCCTGGTCGCAGGTGGCCGGTTGGAGGGCAGTATTCTGCAGCCGACTATGCTCGATAGCGTCACCGATGCCATGCGCCTGTACCGCGAAGAATCCTTTGGCCCGGTGGCGGTGGTGCTGCGCGGTGAGGGCGATGAAGAGCTGCTGCGTCTGGCCAATGATTCCGAGTTCGGCTTGTCGGCGGCGATCTTCAGTCGTGACACCGGCCGTGCTCTGGCCTTGGCCCAGCGGGTCGAGTCGGGCATCTGCCACATCAACGGCCCGACCGTGCACGACGAGGCACAGATGCCTTTCGGCGGGGTCAAGTCCAGCGGCTATGGCAGTTTTGGCGGCAAGGCGTCCATCGAGCACTTCACCCAATTGCGCTGGGTGACCTTGCAGAACGGCCCGCGGCACTACCCGATCTGAGCAGCTGTCGCAGCGTCGGGCGACGTACGCTTGAGAGCGCCCGTCGCCCGCGTGCAGGCCAGAAATAACAATAACAAGGCTGCCATGCCCCAGTTGACTGCTTCGCAGCGGACCGGTGGCGTGCCTTGATGGAGAACAAGCACGTGAGTTCCGAATTCAGATCGCCACCCCAGGCCGACGCCAGTGCGCCACGCTATCGCCAGGTATCCATCGGCTGTCCTGCGGTCGAGGTCAGCGAAGAGCAGGGCATATTGCATATGCGCTCCCTGGAACCCTTGGCCGAGTTGCCCGTACGCTTGCTCGATCGCCTGGTGCATTGGGCCCGGGTGCGCCCGCAACAGACCTTTGTCGCCGCTCGCCAGGAGGGCGGCGACTGGCGCCGGGTGAGTTACGCCGAGATGCTGACCAGCGTCCGCGCCATTGCCCAGAGCCTGCTGACTTATGGCCTGTCGGCCGAGCGACCGCTGGCGATCCTCTCGGGTAATGACATCGAGCATCTGCAGATTGCCCTGGGCGCAATGTATGCCGGCATTCCCTATAGCCCGATTTCCCCGGCCTATTCGTTGTTGTCCCAGGATTTCGCCAAGCTGCGGCATGTCTGCGATCTGCTGCAACCGGGCCTCGTGTTCGTCAGCGACGCCGCGACCTATCAGCGGGCGATCGACGCGGTGCTGCCGGCCGAAACGCCGCTGATTACCGTGCATGGTCAAGTACCGGGCCGCCGTCAGGCGAGTTTTGCCAGCCTGCTGGAACAACCCGGCGGTGCCGAGGCCGATTGCGCCTTCACGGCTACCGGGCCAGACAGCATCGCCAAATTCCTGTTTACCTCAGGCTCCACCAAACTGCCCAAGGCGGTGGTCACCACCCAGCGCATGCTCTGCGCCAACCAGCAGATGCTGTTGCAAACCTTCCCGGTGTTCGGCGAAGAACCTCCGGTGCTGGTGGACTGGCTGCCGTGGAATCACACCTTCGGTGGCAGCCACAACGTCGGCATCGTGCTGTACAACGGCGGCACTTTTTACCTGGACGACGGCAAGCCGACCGTTCAGGGTTTTGCTGAAACACTGCGCAACCTCAAGGAAATATCGCCCACCGCCTACCTGACCGTGCCCAAGGGCTGGGAAGAGCTGGTCAACGCTCTGGAGCAGGATGGCGAGTTGCGCGAGCGTTTCTTCTCGCGCATGAAGCTGTTCTTTTTCGCTGCCGCCGGTTTGTCGCAACGGGTTTGGGATCGCTTGGACCGGGTCGCTGAACAGCATTGTGGCGAACGCATTCGCATGATGGCCGGGCTTGGCATGACCGAGGCGTCGCCGTCTTGCACGTTCACCACCGGGCCATTGTCCATGGCCGGCTACATCGGCCTGCCGGCACCCGGTTGCGAAGTGCGGTTGGTGCCGGTGGACGGCAAGCTGGAAGGGCGTTTTCGCGGGCCGCACATCATGCCCGGTTACTGGCGCGCGCCGCAGCAGACCGCCGAGGTGTTCGACGAACAGGGTTTCTACTGTTCTGGCGATGCGTTAAAGCTGGCTGACCCCTGTGATCCGCAACTCGGGCTGATGTTCGACGGGCGCATCGCCGAGGACTTCAAGCTCAGCTCCGGCGTGTTTGTCAGCGTCGGTCCGCTGCGCAATCGCGCGGTGCTCGAAGGTTCGCCCTATGTTCAGGACCTGGTGGTGGCCGCGCCGGACCGCGAGTGCCTGGGGGCGCTGGTCTTTCCCCGGTTGTATGAATGCCGACGTCTGGCGGGTTTGAGTGCCCACGCCAGCGATGCCGAGGTTCTGGCCAGCGCGTCGGTGCGTCAGTGGTTCAGCGATTGGCTGCAGCGGCTCAACCGCGACGCCACCGGTAATGCCAGCCGCCTGGAATGGATCGCGCTGCTCGACGAACCTGCTTCCATCGACCGTGGTGAAATCACCGACAAGGGCTCGATCAATCAGCGTGCGGTGTTGCAGTGGCGTGCCGACAAGGTCGAGGCGCTGTATCGCGGTGAAGATCCTTCCATCCTGCGTGCCGGACCTCTGCCGTGAACGGTGCGGGGCAGTATTCGAGCTTTAGCGATGTGGCGATTTTCGAAGCCCTGCGCACGCCTTGGGTCGACCTTGGCGGGGACTTGGCTCAGGTCTCGCCGATCGATCTGGGGATCAAGGTTGGGCGCGAGGTATTGGCCCGCGCCGCTCTCGATCCGTCCTCGGTGGACAGCGTGCTCGCCGGCTCCGTGGCTCAGGCCAGTTTCGATGCTTACCTGCTGCCTCGACATATCGGCCTCTACAGTGGCGTGCCGCAAGAGACTCCGGCGCTGGGGGTGCAGCGCATCTGCGCCACCGGTTTCGAACTCTTGCGGCAGGCCGCCAGGCAGCTGGATGACGGCGTGCAGTTGGCCCTGTGTGTGGCGGCCGAATCGATGTCGCGCAACCCGATTGCCGCTTACACCCACCGCAGCGGTTTCCGGCTCGGTGCCGAGGTGGCGTTCAAGGACTTTCTCTGGGAAGCCCTCTACGACCCGGCCCCGGGCGTAGACATGATCACCACCGCCGACAACCTGGCCCGGCGGCATGGCCTGAGCCGCGACGAAGTGGATCGCTACGCTCTGTGCAGTCATCAACTGGCATTGCAGGCGCAAGCCGACGGCTGGTTCGAGCCGGAACTGGTAGCGATTGGTAATGAGCGTTTTGAGTTGGCCGGCTATCAGCCACGCAATATTCAGTTGCCACGGGGCGTGGACCGCGTAACGCACGATAGCCACCCGCGACCTACCGACCTGAGCGCTTTGGGCCGGTTGCAGTCGGTGCATGCCGGCGGTGTGCAAACGGCCGGCAACAGTTGCGCGGTGGTCGATGGTGCGGCGGCCGCGCTGGTGGGGCGAGCCTCTGCGGCTCGGCGTCCGGTGTTGGCCCATTTGCTGGCCAGTGCCGTGGTGGGCGTGGCACCGGAGTTCATGGGCATCGGCCCGGCGCCGGCGATCCAGTTGCTGCTGCAACGCAGCGGCCTGGCCATTGACGACATCGGCTTGTTGGAAATCAACGAAGCCCAGGCGGCACAGGTGCTGGCCGTGGCGCAGGTGCTTGAACTGGACGGCGACCGCCTCAACCGGCGGGGCGGCTCCATCGCCCTGGGGCATCCCTTGGCCGCCAGCGGGTTGCGTCTGGTGCTGACCCTGGCCAGGCAACTGCGCGAGGGCAATCTGCGTTATGGCATTGCCGCCGCGTGTGTTGGCGGAGGACAGGGTATGGCACTGCTGATCGAGAATCCGGCCTATCAAGGCTGAACACCGCGACCTCTGCCCAAACCTGGCGTCTCTCTCTTGCGTTACTATGCAGGCCCACCTTTCTGGAAGTTGCCTGGATGAGTAAGCCCGGTCAAACGGTGTTGGTCGCATTGCGCAAGATGATCGCCTCGGGCGAACTGGCGGCGGGCGAGCGGTTGATGGAAATCCCCACGGCGCAGCTGTTCGGTGTTTCGCGGATGCCGGTGCGCATGGCGTTCCGCACGCTGGAGCAGGAAGGCTTGCTGGTGCGTTTTGGCGGGCGCGGGTTTCAGGTGCGTTCGGTCAGCCCCGATGACATTGCCGGTGCGGTCGAAGTACGGGGCGTACTCGAAGGCCTGGCGGCGCGTCAGACCGCCGAGCGCGGGCTCTCGGATGAAGCCCGGGCGACCCTCGAACAGTGCCTGATGCAGGGTGATCAGCTGTTCGATAAAGGGTACGTGACCATAGAAGACCTGGAGGTCTATCACGACCTCAACATGCGTTTTCATGAGGTGATCGTCGAAGGCAGCCATAACCCGGCGATCGCCGACGCCCTGGCGCGCAACGATCATTTGCCCTTCGCTTCGGTGACCGCCCTGGCCGTGGACCGCAACGACATGGTCCGGGAATACCGACGCTTCAACTATGCCCACATGCAACACCATTCGGTGTTCGATGCCTTGGTTAACCGCCAGGGTGCGCGTGCCGAAGCGATCATGCGCGAACACGCCAACGCCACGTTGCGCTACGCCGAGGTCTTCGGCTCAGCGACGGCCGAGGAGCGGATGAAGGTCATTCTCCGCTCGGAATAAGCGCGGTTTATCAGATATCCAGCACCAGCAGCGGCGTTTTCGAGCGCGAGCAGCAAGGGGTGAACTGGTCGTTGCAGGCCTGTTCATCCTCGGTGAGGAACAGATCGCGATGCTCCGGCACCCCTTCCAGAACCCGAGTCAGGCAAGTGCCACAAATGCCTTGTTCACAGGAAATGGCGATCTCGATGCCTTGGTTTTGCAACACCTGCACCACGCTCTTGTCGGCCGGCACCTCGAAGACCTGACCGCTGCTGGCGACCTTGATCGAGAAACTGCCATCGGCGCCAGTGTCGACGGGCGCAGCGGCGAAGTACTCGCGGTGCAGGTATTGTTCCTGCCAGCCCTGCTTCCTGGCCGTGTCCAACACGTGCTGCATGAAGCCGCCGGGGCCACACACATATAAATGAACGTCGTTCAGCGGCGTGGCCAGAACCTTGGCCGCGTCCAGCACGGTGTCGGGTTCCTGATCGAAATGCAGGAACACCCGGTCGGCAAAAGGCGAGCGTTGCAGGCGTTCGACAAAGGCTGCACGGTCCCGTGATCGGGCACAGTAATGCAGCTCGAAATCCGCGCCACTGTGTGCCAGGCGTTCGGCCATGCACAGGATCGGCGTGATCCCGATACCACCAGCGAACAGCAGGCTGCGCCTGGCCTCATGGACCAACGGGAACAGGTTGCGCGGTTCACTGATCGGCAGGCGGGTGCCGGGGTGGATCTGCTCGTGCATGGCCAGTGAACCACCGCGGGAGGTGGGGTCCTTGAGCACGCCGATCAGGTAGCGATGGCGTTCTTCGGGGTGATTGCACAGGGAGTATTGCCGGATCAAGCCGCCGGGCAGGTGCACATCGATGTGCGCACCGGCGCTGAAGGCCGGCAGCGGTCGGTCATCGACACTGGCCAGCTCATAGCTGCAGATGTCGTGGGCTTCGTTGTTGCGCGATACCACCAGCACTTCGATCATGCCATTGACTCCTGCGGGGCTTGCTCCCTGGCGATCAGGCGCTCCAGAACCCGACGCGACTGCACGCCGCCAGCGTCGATGTTGAGCTTGAGCAAATTGCGCGCGGGATGGCTGAGCAGGTTCTGTTGCTGGCGTTCGAGCATCTCCAGGTCCTCGCTGAAAATCTTGCCCTGTCCCTCGCGAATGCTCGCGGTCAAGGCTTCATCCTGCGGATTGAAGTTGCGCGCCATGCCCCAGAAGTACCAGATCGAGGTCTCGGTTTCCGGCGTGATGAAGTCGACGACGATGCTCGACGCCTTGAACTGCTGGGGAGCCTGATAACCGCCATGGCCGGCATGGGCCACGCCGACTTCGATCAGCACATGGCTGGGCGGGGTGAAGCGGCAGATCTGCCAGCGGTCCACCGGCACATCGTCGGCCAGGTTGTTGCCGCGCAGGGCCATGCGCCAGAAGGGCGGGGCCATGATGTTGTCCATGTGGCGGGCGGTGACCACCTCATCGCCTTCGACCGTTGTGACCGGCGGCGCTTCGTCGATTTCCTTTTGGCCGATGCTGGACGCATGAACGTAGGTTTCATGAGTCAGGTCCATCAGGTTGTCGATCATCAGGCGGTAGTCGCACTGGATGTGGAACAGGCCGCCGCCATAGGCCCACTCGTCACTGACCGCCCATTCCAGGTGATGGATCAGCGCCGGGTCGGCCAATGCCTGATCGCCGGGCCAGACCCAAATAAAGCCGTAGCGCTCGACCACGGCAAAGGTCTTGTTGCACGGGAAGCCGCGAACCCGCTGCCCGGGCATTTCCACAGTCTTGCCGTCGCACCCCATCACCAGGCCGTGATAGCCGCACACCAGATTGCCGTTTTCCACATAACCCAAGGACAGCGGCGCGCCGCGATGAGGGCAGAAGTCCTCGACAGCCGCCACCTTACCCTCGTGGCCGCGGTAAAAAACCATCTTTTCACCGCAGATCTGACGGCCCAATGGCTTGCCAGCGATTTCATCGGGCGTGCAGGCGACGTACCAGGTGTTCTTGGGGTACATGGAGATTCTCCAAGGTTGTTTGTTGTTATTTAGTGGATCCATTAATGGTGATTTATTGAGGTTTTGTCAAACTGATTCTGTTTATTAACGATTTATTGGATCCACTGGTGACTTTGGAATCCTCCGAATCAATAGCGGATCATCACGGATTTCAGCTCCGTGTAGTCGTCGATAAACGCGCCGCCGAATTCACGGCCGATGCCTGAAGACTTGATGCCGCCGAACGGTACTGCCGGGTCGAGGAGGGTGTGCATGTTCACCCAGACGGTGCCGGCTTCGATGCTCGGGATCATGCGCATGGCTTTGGACAAATCGTTGGTCCACAGGCTCGCGCTCAGGCCGTACGGTGTGTTGTTCATCAGTTCGAGCAGCTCGTCTTCGGTGTCGTAGGGGTAGAAGGTGGCGACCGGGCCGAAGGTTTCTTCGTTGAGCAGGGAGTCGTTGACGGTGTTGGCGAGGATCACCGTCGGTTCGACATAACAGCCGGGGCGGTCGATCAGGTTGCCACCGCAGATGATGGTGTTGTTTTCAGCACGGGCCTTGTCGAAAAACGCGCCGAGCTTGAGTTGATGCTGGCGGTTGGTCACCGGGCCGAATTCGGTGCGCTCGTCCAGGGGCGAGCCGATGTTCAGCGTGCTCAAACGTTGGGCCAGTTTGTCCATGATTGGCTCGATCTGTGAGCGATGGGCGAAGAACCGTTCGGCAGCGGCAC
Source organism: Pseudomonas sp. GW821-FHT03E01 (assembly GCF_059420765.1). Taxonomy (NCBI): domain Bacteria; kingdom Pseudomonadati; phylum Pseudomonadota; class Gammaproteobacteria; order Pseudomonadales; family Pseudomonadaceae; genus Pseudomonas; species Pseudomonas sp. GW821-FHT03E01. Next base: position 12,823 of record NZ_JBWKUI010000018.1, read on the forward strand.
AGATTTGCCCGGAATGCAGGAAGCCGGCTTCGATGATGCCGTTGACCGCTTTATCCAGATCGACGTCGCGCAGGAACCCCGCCGAGTTTTTGCCGCCCAGTTCCAGGGTGGCGCGGGTCAGGCCGGCACCCATGGCGCTCTGACCGACGGCAATGCCGGTCGGCACCGAGCCGGTGAACGACACCTTGTCGGTGCCCGGGTGTTCGATCAGCCCTTTGCCAACCAGCCCGCCCCCTGTCAGTACGTTCAGTGCGCCGGCCGGGAGACCGGCTTCAATGGCCAGTTCGGCGATCCGCAGGATGGTCAGCGGGGTGAACTCACTGGGTTTGATGATGATGCTGCAACCGGTCACCAGCGCCGAGGCGAGTTTCCAGATAGCGATCATGGTGGAGAAGTTCCACGGCACGATGCCGACCACCACGCCGACGGGTTGGCGCAAGGTGTAGGCGGTATAGCGTTCGCCGGCGAAGGAGGGCAATGACGGGGTGATGGTCTGGCCGCTGATCTTGGTCGCCCAGCCAGCGTAGTAACGCAGAAAGTGAGCGGCCTGATCGACTTCGAAAGCCCTGGAAATATGGATGATCTTGCCCGATTGGCAGGTTTCGATCTGTGCCAGTTCTTCGCGGTGGCGCTCCAGCAAGTCCGCCAGTTTCAGCAGCACATTGCCCCGCGTCGCCGGTGTGGCCTGGGACCATTGTTTGAAGCCACGTTTGGCCGATTCCACCGCCGCGTCGATATCGGCTGGATCGGCATTGGCGACCTGGGCAATGACCTTGCCAGTGGCAGGGTTGATCACTTCCAGTGTCTGGCTGGAACGGCTCTGGACGTAGCCGCCGTCGATAAACAATGCATGGCTTCGACGGAGGAAGGCTTCAACTTGAGGCAGCAGCGCAATATCGCTCATGGGGGTTTTCCTGATCGCGAACAAGAGAAAAACCCGAGGTTAATCCGTGGGGGCATGCGTGGCTTGACTGTGCCTGCCGTGCTACATGCCCGTGGGTGCCAGAACGGCTTCAAGTGTGGGCAGAATGATTGGGCCATTGCCTTTGAAAAGTACAATCTTGGCTCTGGAAGGTGCATTTTCTACCGCGATGGCGGGTTCCATACTGGCCCTGTATCCGCTGCCGTGCCTCGATTCGGGGCGCCGGCCGGACATCCAATAATAAGCAGGGCCGTCCATGAAAAAGCCAAACCCGCTCCTCGAAGACCTCAAATCCATTCTGCCGACCATCGCTGCCAATGCCTTTGAGGCCGAGCAGGACCGCAAGGTCCCCGACGAGAACATTGCGCTGCTCAAAAGCATCGGCATGCACCGTGCCTTTCAGCCGAAGCAGTTCGGCGGGATGGAAATATCGCTGCCGCAATTTGCCGACTGCATTGCCTTGCTCGCCGGCGCTTGTGCCAGCACGGCATGGGCCATGAGTCTGCTGTGTACTCACAGCCATCAACTGGCGATGTTCCCGGCCAAATTGCAGCAGGAAGTCTGGGGCACCAACCCGGATGCCACCGCCAGCAGCAGCATCGCGCCTTTCGGCCGTACCGAAGAGACCGAAGGCGGTGTGCTGTTCAGCGGTGAAATGGGCTGGAGCAGCGGCTGCGACCATGCCGAGTGGGCGATTGTCGGTTTCCGTCGCAAGAATGCCGAGGGTACCCAGGACTACTGCTTCGCGGTGCTGCCGCGCAGCGACTACCAGATCCGTGACGACTGGTTCGCCGCTGGCATGAAAGGCAGTGGCACCAAGACTTTGATCATCGACAGTGTGCTGGTACCGGAACATCGCATCCAGAAAGCCAAAGACATGATGGAAGGCAAGTCCGCCGGTTTCGGTCTGTACCCGGACAGCAAGATCTTCTACTCGCCGTACCGTCCTTACTTTGCCAGCGGTTTCTCCACGGTGAGCCTGGGTGTCGCCGAGCGCATGCTGGAGGTGTTCCGTGAAAAAACCAAAACCCGCGTGCGTGCCTACACCGGTGCGGCGGTCGGTGCCGCGACCCCGGCGTTGATGCGCCTGGCCGAGTCGACCCATCAGGTAGCAGCGGCCCGGGCCTTTCTCGAAAAGACCTGGCAGGAGCATGCCGAGCACAGCGAACGACATGAATACCCAAGCCGCGAAACCCTGGCGTTCTGGCGCACCAACCAGGCCTACGCCACCAAGATGTGCATTCAGGCAGTGGACCGGTTGTTCGAGGCCGCCGGCGGCAATGCCTGGTTCGAGCATAACGAGATGCAACGCCTGTTCCGCGACTCGCACATGACCGGGGCCCATGCCTACACCGACTACGACGTCTGCGCGCAGATCCTCGGCCGCGAGCTGATGGGGCTGGAGCCCGACCCGAGCATGATCTGAGCCAGATCGTCACCGCGTCCCCATAACAACAATCAGGACTGCTCCTGAAAGCAGTCCGGGAGTCTTGCATGTCTGATAACAGCGTTTGTGCAGCTACTGAAACGACCTTCGACCCACGGGCCTTTCGCCGGGCGCTGGGCAATTTCGCCACCGGCGTGACGGTGGTGACTGCCGCCAGTGCATCCGGGCGCAAAGTCGGGGTGACCGCCAACAGCTTCAACTCGGTATCCCTCGATCCGCCGCTGGTGCTGTGGAGCATCGACAAGCGTTCCAACAGCCACGAGGTGTTCGAGCAGGCCAGCCATTTCGCGGTCAACGTGTTGGCGGCGGACCAGATTGACCTCTCCAATAATTTCGCCCGGCCCAAGGAAGATCGCTTCGCCGAGATCGAGTTCGAACCGGGCGAGGGTGGGGCACCGGTGTTCGCCGATTGCTCGGCGCGTTTTCACTGCGAGAAGTACCAGCAGGTGGATGGCGGTGATCACTGGATCATGATCGGCAAGGTGGTGGCGTTCGATGATTTCGGTCGCTCGCCGTTGCTCTATCACCAGGGCGCCTACTCCATGGTCTTGCCTCATACCCGCATGACTAAACGCGATGAAAGCCAGCCACCGAGCAGCCATTTTCAGGGGCGCCTCAGCCACAATCTGTATTACCTGATGACCCAGGCGGTGCGGGCCTACCAGTCCAGCTACCAGCCACGGCAACTGTCCACCGGCCTGCGCACCAGCGAGGCGCGCATGCTGATGGTGCTGGAAAGTGACGCAAGGCTGAGCCCCGACGATCTGTTGCGTGAGGTGGCGATGCCTGTTCGGGAAATCGATGAGGCCGTCGCCAACCTCAAACGCAAGGGGTTGGTGAACGACGATGACAACGGTGTACGTCTGACGGCTGCCGGTATCGAGCAGACCGAAGACCTTTGGGCGATCGCTCAGGCGCAACAAGAGAAAGTCTTTGCCGAATTCAGCGAGACGCAGATAGAAACGTTCAAAACCGTGTTGAAACGACTGATCAGCAACTGCTGACCGTTTGATCTTGGGGTAGAAAAATCCGATGCCGGTAATGGCATCGGATTTTTTTTTGCGTCACGCTCGGGCCGTTGAACTGCGCTGCAACATTGTCAGCGCCAAGGCTCAGCGTGCTACGGCCAACTCATCGATCAAGTGCCGTTGAAATGCCGCAAACGCTTCCTTCGGTTGCTGCAGCTGCACAAACTCCAACATGGGGTCGGTGACTTCAGTCCTGATGCCAGCCAATTCCTCAATGGTCGCTAACCCGCAAAACGGCACATACGCTTCGGAGTACCCGCCTTCATGCACCAGAACGAGACGGCCTTGACACAACCGTTCGGCGGCTTCGCGCACGCAGCGAGTCATCTGCCGGTACGAGTCGCTGTGTAACAGCATCCGGGCGAGGGGATCGACGGCGTTGGCGTCGTAACCGCAGGCAACGATGATCAACTCGGGCTCGAAGCGCTCCAGCGCCGGAATCACGATACGCTCCATCGCATAGAGATAAGCCTCATGACCGCAGCCTGGGGGCAACGGAATATTGATATTCGCTCCCAATCCCGCGCCGCGGCCGCGATCGGCTTCACCGCTGTAACCGGCGGGGAAACAGCTGTCTTGATGCAGCGAAATGGTCAGCACATCACCGCGTTCCTCAAAGATTGATTGAGTACCGTTGCCGTGGTGCACATCCCAGTCGATCACCGCGACTTTGCCCAGGCCACGGTGTGCTTTTGCGGCTTCAATGGCGATGGCGATATTGGCCAGGAAGCAGAAACCCATGGCGCTGTCGGCCAGGCAGTGGTGACCCGGTGGGCGTGACAGAGAGTAGGCATTGTCGACCTCGCCGGACAGTACGGCATCGACCGCTGCCATGGCCAGTCCGGCGGACAGCCTGGCTATTTCATAACTGCCGGGCCCAATGGGAGCGTTCGGCCCCAATTCGCCGCCGCCGGCATCACTCATGGCCTTGAAGCGTTGCAGGTAGTCAGGCGTATGAACCCGTAGCAGATCCTCATCCGCTGCCGCATTGGCGCTTCGTACCTGTAAGTGTCGGGTCAGGCCGGAAACGTCCAGCAGGCTCTTCAGACGGCGCTTGGTTTCCGGCGATTCGGCGTGGCCGGCAGCGGCAGGCGGTTGCACCCAACCTCCCACCGGCAAGGTCAAGGCGTGCAGTCCGGCGCTGTGCCAGAGGCTGAGTTCGTCGAAGAAAAACGCACTTTTTCGGCTCATCGTTCTTTCCATTTTCTTTAGGGTAAAAGGACCACTCACGCGCTAGGGCGGCAGCTCAGAATCAACACCAGGGACAGCAAAGTGATGCAGGCCGCTCCGATAAGCAGCGATTGGAAACCGCCGCTGGCTTCGATCAGCCGGCCAGCCACTGTCGGGCCGATGGCGAGGCCACCACCGATCACAAGGTTGGAGGCATTCATCAGTTTTCCGGAACGGTCGAGGTCGGCCAGGCAGGCCAGAATCAACGGCAGAATGAAGGTCCAGGTGAACTTGAAAAGCAGCGCAGCCAAAGCAAAGCGCAGCATTTCAGGTTGGCCCAGCAACAGCAGCACCGAGCCTGCCATCAGCCCGTAACCCAGCAGCAACAACAGCAGGCGTGGCAGACGATTGCCGATCAGCGAGGCACAACCCGCACCGACAATGCCTGTCACCGTAGCAACGGCAAGAATCTCGCCGCTGGACTCGGCAGAGAGGCCGGCGTGGGTGCTGATGGAACCGATAAAGGTCCAGACGCCGCTCAGGCTGATGTAAAAACTCAGGATGGCAAGAATGCCCAGTGCCGCCTTCCACTTCGAGGCGAGGGCTACTCGCTCGGCGGTTTTCTCAGTCGGCGGGCTGCCTTGGGGAAAGTAACGGGCCATTGGCAAAAAGACCGTCATCAGCCCTGCAAGGATCAAGTAGCAGGCTGACAGCCCGTAGTGTTCAAACAGGCGTGGCAGGATGCTCAAGCCAATCGCCCCGACCACCAGTTGCCCCATCACCCATAAGCCATAGACGCGATCGGGGTTGGACGTCGAGGCGGCACTGGACAGACAGATGATCATCAGTGAACCGCCGGCCAGGGCGCTGCAAAAGCGCAATGCCAGGAGTAGCGAATAATCGTGGGCAAGCATCGAGAGCAGGTTGGCTGCAATGAACAGTATCCCGGCCAGCAATGCGGCGCGGCGCCAGTCGATACGTTTGAGCCACCAGAGAGCGGGCAGGGTGGCCAGGCTCATGGCACCGAGTTCGGTGGAGAACAGATTGCCTATCTGTGACGGGCTCAGCTGCCATTGAGTTGCCAGTTGCGCCGCCACAGCCGGTGCGGTCATGAGGATGGTCGGGGTGATGGCGGCGAACAACACAATGGCTGCCAGCAATGCCAGTTGGGATGATGCGAGCGAGCGGTGATTGGTCAGCGGTTTGGTCTGGGTGTTCATGTTCAAGCTCCGATGAATGAATTCAGAACACATGGACCAGACGCAGCAATGCGTCGGTACCGTGATAGCCGTTGTCGGTGGCGACGTTCTGCGAGAGGCTGAACATCAACTGATTCTGTTTATCGAGCCAGTGACCGACTTCGAAACCCACCTGGGTGTAGCGCTTGTGGGTGTCATCGATGCGTTGTTCATTGATCCGCAACTCGCCGCCATCGGCGTGGATCAGTCGCAACGCGCCATAGGTGCTCGACGTGAAGTCATAAGAGGCAAAAGCTTGCAAGCGATACAGAGGGTCCTGTTTGAGGTCATTGCTGAAGTAGTCGTCGTTCTTGCCATAGAGCTGGGCTTCGAGGTTGGCTTCCAGCACCCATTTTTCACCGATGCCCTGGGTGTAGTTGTAAACGAAGGTTGCCCCCCAGCGATTGGCACCGGGTGACACATCGGGATTTGTGCTGTGGTACTCGCCCACCGGCAGGGTAATCAGGGTCAGCAACCCGCTGTAGGTGCGCGAGGTGGGGTCGTTGATGAAGAACAGGGTGCCGCCGACCTGAGGGTCACCGAAACCGCTTTCTCCGGTGTGCTGACTGGCACCTGGCAGGTGGGCGCTGATGTCGGCGAAGGGCACGATGAATTGTGGGGTGCAGAGGGTGCCGCAGATGTCGGTGAAAAAGACCTGGCGATAAGCCACGGCGTTGACCTTAAGGTCGGCCTTGCCCGTGCTGTCGGCGGGGCCGTGGAAATCATTGGCGCGGCTTGCCGGCAAATACAGCACGCCCAGGGTGGTGCCCGAAGGGGCGCCGAAAAAATCCCGGGCGTTGAGGTCGGCGGCGCCAGCATGCAGGCTCGACAGACCACTGATAAGAGCCAGTGCAGTGTTGCGGGTGAAGGTACTGGTCATGGGCATTGCGTCTCTTCTTTGAGTTGTTGTGCGGCGAACGGATCGCCCCTACGTGGCATAGGGAAAAAAGGGCAAAAGTGTCCCGTGGCTGTCAAAAAGGCAGCTAAAAAGTCAGCGCGAGTCAGCGGGGTAGATCAGTCAGGCGGGGCGTGCAGCAGATGGGCAATTCGGGCTTTGTCCTTGACCCCGAGTTTGCTGTAGATGGCGCGGATGTGGTGGCGCACGGTATTGGGTGACATGCCCAGATCGCGGGCGACTTCCTTGTAGGTCTTGCCTTCGCCGAAGCCTTGAGCCACATCGTTTTCTCGTGGACTCAATTGCATCAGCACAGTGCGGCTGCGGGCTGCCAGCAAGAACAGATCACCGACCGTCGAGGCCTCGATCTGCAGATACTTGCCTTCATACCCATTAGCGTCCATTGCCACCGGCAGGCAAGGGCCGGTCCAGTCCGTCCACTCGGTCAGCAGCAAGTCGACGAAACCACGTTCCGCGCAGTGCAGTGTGCCGCGCTGGTCGCATACGGCGAGCGCCAGATTGCGCGGGCGGGTGAGGGTTTCGCGCATGGCCACAAGGGTGCGGATCTGGTTGGCCGATACCGCAGCAACCAGATGAAGCATGAGGTTGTTCAGCAACCGACAATCCTGATCGGAAAAGCGCGGTGCTTCGGGAGCGCGATACACCGTGAGGTGATCGCTGAGGTGGGTTTGTGGGTCGACGTACACAATGCACAGCAATTCGCCAATACCATAGGATTCGCCGAGCCAGTTGAGTCCGGAACCGTTGGAAGGGTCGCGCATGTCGACGATGACCGCTTGCCCGGGGATGTCGTGGACCCTGCCGACGGTCACGTCGATATGGCGAATCGATTGCCAGTCCGACAGGTAGCTGCGGGGCAATTTGTAGAGATAGGAGTTATGTTCTTCAGGCAACCCTTCAATCAGCGCCGCACGCCCCCACCAGGCACTGTCGAAGGGTAACAACTGGTTGATGCAGCCCAGCGCGGCGTGGTGGAAATGCTCGATGTCTTTGTCCTGTGCCAGGCGCTGAAGCTCCAGTGTCATTGCACTGAACGCCTCCAGGAGGCTGGCGTGACCATGATCATGACGGCTCATTCGTATGTACCTCTGTGCGACATTTTTATTGTTTTCGTCACGAAGTCATTAAGGACCGAAACGTCGTTTGGACGTGGGCAGGGCCTGAGGACGAGTATCGGCGGGTTGAGAGAGTATCGCTATCCTACAGATGCACGATGGCTGCTACAGGAAGGCCTTTTGTGTGTGGCAGACAGGAGCAAACGCCTCAGCAGCCACGTACAAGCAATCATCTCCCGTTTGCTATCAGATCCAGTGTCTCGACTCGATGAACAAAGGACAGGCTGATGTTCTTCAAGAAACATAAACAGCAGCAGGCGCTCACCGAGGCCTTGCAACTGGAACGGTTTACACAAGAAAAAAACCAAATCGTGCAACGTCTGCGGGTCGCCGAGGAGCTGTCCAAGGGCCAGGCCTGCCAATTGGAGCGCAGCGAGCAGGCGCTTGAAACGCTTCGCCAACAGCTGGAACAGACCCGGCTCCGCGAGCAGGCGCTGGAGGCCGAGTTAAGCCTGCACGTGCAGTTGTCCCACCAGCACCGGCAGGAGGAGCAGATCTGGGAGCTGTTGCAGTCGACGCTGACCGAGGGTTGCTGGGACATCACCGTGGTCAACGGTGATGTCCAGGATCCAGCCAGTTGCATGCGGTTTTCCAGTCAGTTCCGCCTCCTCATGGGGTATGCCCCGCACGAGCTGCCCGACGGTTGGGATGCTCAAGTCAACATCACCCATGCTGACGATCTGCCGAAGATCATGGCGATCTTCGATCGGGAAATCCTCGCAACCCACGGCAGTGGTGAATACGTCTTTGAATACCGGATGCGCCACAAGACCCGAGGTTACATCTGGTGTCGCGAGCGTGGTCGCGCAGCCCGTGACGAGCAGGGCCGCTTGACCCGAGTGATCGGCGCGGTGCGCGACATTAGCGATGAGCGTTCAGCCGAGGCCACCCATCAACGAATGCTCGAGCAGAATCAGGCGACCTACGGCCAGATCGCGACGGTGGTAGGAGTCATTAAAGGCATCGCCGACCAGACCAACTTGCTGGCCTTGAACGCCGCCATCGAAGCGGCCAGGGCGGGGGAGGTCGGGCGCGGGTTTTCAGTGGTGGCCGATGAAGTGCGCAAACTGGCGGAAAATACCCGCCAGGCGACTCATCAGATTCAGACGATGTTGCATCAGCACAAACAGTAAACCGCGTCAGGAGCTGCGCCAGGCAGCTCCTGACATGGATTAGAAAGGCACGGCCACGGTCAGTTGGCTGTAGACATTGGTGCCGTTGCCACCAACCTGATTACCGCCGTTGCTTTCATCCTTTTCCGGCTTATACAGGCCCACCAACGGGGTGACGATCAGGTGCTCGTTCACCGCCCATTCGGCATACAGGTCCAGTTCACGACCATCGAGGTCCAGCGCATTGTTCTTGTGCAGGGTCTTGTAGTCGAAAAACAGCACGCCAACGGTCACTGGCTCCAGTGGTTTGACTTTGAGCGCCACATGCTGGATCGCGGTGTTGCTGTTGAACGGGCCCGAATAATTACCGGCCACTTCGCCCTGGAACCAGGTGCCGTAGCCACGGTTGACACCGTTGAACATCGAATCCCAATCTTTGGAATAGCGGCTGTAACGGTACGTCAGGTCCGGCGACCATGGCAGGTCGGCAAAGGTGTAGCCGGCTTCGGTGTACCAGGCTTTTTCCGGGCCGGCGTCCTTGTCCTGCCAGGCATATTCGAAGGAAAAGTGAGCGTTCTCTATTCCGGCATTGCCAGCGCCCCGCAGGCTATAGATGTTCATGCCTTCACGTTGCTTCTGGAAGTCGCTGGCATAACGATCATCGACGTCAATGCCGTGAATATACGTCAGCCCGAGGGTACCTGGCGCGGCGGTGTATTCCAGGGTGCTGGCGGCCATCTCGGTCTTGGCCTGGGCGCGGTTGTCCGACTTGATCCACATCAGGCTGCCGTGCACGCCTTCCTTGCCGCCCAGGCGCAGGACGGCCGTTTCGTCGAATGCGTGGCGCGCCGCGAGATAATAGGCACCACCTCGGTTGAACTCACCATCCGCCACACCTTTACCCAGGTTCAGGCCGTCGTCGTTGATGATGAAACCGTCACCGAGAGTAATGACCTGGCGCCCAAACGACACATCCACGCCATCCTTGCCAAGTACCGGGAACAGGTCGCCGGAACGCCAGCCGGCGAAGGCTTCATCAAACTTTGTGGTTCGTTCGGTACCGTCGGTGATGCCCGCGGCATCGCCATCGCCCCAGGTGCCGGAACTGACCAGATTGGCCGTGCCGTAGGCGCTGCCCAGGCCGCCGAGCGTTTGCTCGACACTCAAGCCATACTTGATAAATCCTTCGCGCCAGCTAGACCCGCCTGTGGTGCCGTCATAGTTCTTGCGACTGTTGAACATCCCATAGACCGCGAGGAAGTTGCCCGTGACCTTGGTGTCGTTATCGGCATACAGCTCGTACGCCTGGGCCGACGAGTCGGCGATCAAGAGCGCGATCCCCAGACCAACGGCCTTGGGCAGCGCTCGTACTTTCAGTGTTTGCTCCATTGTTGTTTTCCCCAGCTTTTGTTGGACAGTTCGATAGGTCGAGTGCGCATTAGGGCGACTGGAGGTGGGGGAAGTCTTTCACCTGCGTGCCAGGCATTTGATCCTGTCAGCCACGCGGTGAAGCATGGCAGGGAGCAACAAGACCGGCGGCAGACATGGGCAAGACGATCTGGGTGGCAGAGGAGCACAGTCACTCTGCACACGGCGCCGTTTCGCTCAGGGACTGGCTGGGGAGGGCTTTGTCGCCAGCTCCTTGAACGGCTCGTTACATCCACGATAAAAATCCGTTTTTGAGGATCTGCACTATGTCGATCAATGACAGACTCACCGAGCATTTGAACCGGGGCACGGTCGGTTTTCCCACTGCGCTCGCCAGTACCATTGGTCTGATCATGGCCAGCCCGGTGATTCTCACCGCGACCATGGGCTTTGGCATCGGCGGCAGCGCCTTCGCGGTGGCCATGCTGATTGCCGTGGTGATGATGTTGGCCCAGGCGACCACCTTCGCTGAAGCGGCATCGATCCTGCCGACTACCGGTTCGGTCTACGACTACATCAATTGCGGCATGGGCCGCTTCTTTGCTATCACTGGCACGTTGTCGGCCTACCTGATCGTGCATGTGTTCGCAGGCACTGCCGAGACCATTCTTTCCGGGGTCATGGCCCTGGTGAACTTCGAGCACCTCAATACCTTGGCAGAATCTGCCGGTGGTTCCTGGTTGCTTGGGGTTGGGTTCGTCGTGGTGTTCGGGATTCTCAATGCCTTCGGCGTCAGCGCCTTCGGCAGGGCAGAGATCATTCTGACCTTCGGCATGTGGACCACGTTGATGGTGTTTGGCGTGATGGGGTTGATCGCGGCGCCAGCGGTGCAACTGGATGGCTGGTTCGGTGTATCCCTTGTGGGTACTGACCTGATCACCATCCTGTCGCTGGTGGGCATGGCCATGTTCATGTTCGTCGGTTGTGAGTTCGTCACCCCTCTGGCGCCGGACTTGCGCCAATCGGCCAAGGTCATGCCCAAGGCGATGATTCTGGGGTTGTTGAGCGTTGCGTCGTGCATGTTCATCTATGGCGCGGCAATGAAGCGTCAAGTGGAGAACGTGTTGCTTGATGCCGCCGGTGGCGTGCATCTGCTCGATACACCGATGGCCATTCCAAAGTTCGCCGAGCAGGTGATGGGCAATATCGGTCCGATGTGGCTGGGGATCGGCTTTCTGTTTGCCGGGGCGGCGACCATCAATACGCTGATGGCGGGTGTGCCGAGGATTCTTTACGGCATGGCAGTCGACGGCGCGTTGCCCAAGGTCTTCACCTACTTGCACCCACGCTTCAAGACGCCGCTGCTGTGCATTCTGGTGGCGATGCTGATTCCTTGCCTGCATGCGCTGTATCTGGGCGGTAACACTGACAACATCATGCATCTGGTGTTGGCCGCCGTTTGTGCCTGGAGTTTTGCCTATCTGCTGGTGACGCTGTCGGTGGTAATGCTGCGCATCCGTCGTCCCGATCTGCCACGGGCCTATCGCTCGCCCTTCTTCCCGTTGCCACAGATCCTTTCCAGCGTCGGCATCCTGCTGGGCATGTGGTTTATCACGCCGCCCGGCATGAACCCCGCGGATATCTATGTCCCGTTCGCGGTGATGCTTGGTGGCACCGCGGTGTACGCGCTGTTCTGGACGTTAGTCGTGCAGAAGGTCAATCCATTCAAGCCTGCTTCGGTGGAAGAAGTGCTGGCCAAGGAGTTCTCCAATGAACCGGGGCACCCTGACAACGGGTATATCGACCATGCTGCAAAAACTGTCTGAGCTGTTCAGCGCCAGACGCGCCCCAGCCGGTTATCGACCTGGGGTGACGCTCGAGCACCTGCGGCGCAACCTCGGTCTGGCCAGTTTCGAGCAGACAGAGCCGACAGCGGCCCGGGCTTCGCTGGACGATGGCAGCCTGCAATTGGAGATCGTCGAGCGCACCGAGTCGCAGCTGTTGATGCACCTGGTCATGACCGAGTTCGTGATCCGGGTGCCTGCCTCGACTGAGGGCGCGGCGAGCTTCGAACTGCACCATAGCGGGGCTGTTCGACGGACCGGGATCCGCTGTCGGCAGCGTGCTGGAGACGCCGCGCTATTAGCCAGGTTGCAGGCCAGGTTGCAGGAGGACAGTGCGCTGCACCAGGCCTTGATGCCGTTGGACTTCAAACGCTTGCGCATCGATCTGCAAGGGCATCAGTGGTGCGTACGGCTGGAGCATATGGGTGGCAGCGAGGTGGTCAACCGGATGCCGGCCTTTCGTCGCTACATCGCTTTGAGCCGTGATCAACGTACTTGGCTGCTTGACACGTTGACTGGATTGCAGCGCCTGTTGCGCACGTTCTGATTCGCGATTTTGGCATCATTAGTGCTACTCACTTTGGCAGACACGTACTTGTTGCGCGCATATAGATAACATGTTAACTATTGCGCAACAAAAACAAAAAGCCATTGTGGAGAGCCCCATGAGCATCCATCAGTCTGTGCAAGACGGGTTGGAAACCTGGACCCGGGATCTGCGAGCAGCCTGTGGTCATTTCGACACAGAATTGGCCTACAACCGTTCGCTGTTCATTGGTGAGGTTTCCGAGTGTTCCCGGGGCGGTCTGTCCTTGGCGAACTTGCGTACCAACGCAGGGCTTATCAAGCGCGACAAGCCCAACGCCGATCACGACAACGAACAGGATTGTTTCCTGGTCAGCCAGCGCAGCGGTTACTGCCAGATCACCCAGTACGGACAGAGCATCCAGTTGGCTCCCGGGGACCTGCTGCTGATGGACTCGGCAGGTTCCATTGAAATCAGCCCATTCGGGCTGATCGAGCATGTCTCGGTCTCCTTGTCCCGCAACGAAGTGTGCAAACAGCTTGGCAGCCAGTCCCGGACGTTCGGCAAGATTTCCTCGAGCAAGGCCTGTGGGCGGATGCTGCATGTGCTGGTGGATCAGCTGTGCAAGGACGCGTGGGTGGGCGAGGGCGCAGTCGGTGAGGGTGAGGCGTTGCAATCGGCTTTTGTATCGTTGCTGGGTTCGGCATTCGATCAGGATCAGGTGTCGGGGGATGACGTTACTTCGTTGCAGGGCAACAACCTGCGCAGTTATGTGCAGAAAGTCATCGACGAGTCCCTGACCCAGCCGGGCTTGAGTCCCGTCGGGCTGGCCAATCGATTGAACATTTCAGTGCGGCACTTGTATCGGTTATTTGAAGAGCAGGACGATAGCGTCTGCCGCTACATTCAACGGGCGCGGCTCAAGCGCAGTGCCGATGACCTGACCAATCCGTTCTTGCGTAGCGAATCGATCACCTCCATCGCTTACAAGTGGGGCTTCACCGACTCGGCGCATTTCAGCCGCTCGTTCAAGAAGCAGTTCGAGTTGTCACCCAAGGATTTTCGTTCCAGTCATTTGCAACAGGCGGTGGGGGCGGCTTGACTCTCTGGATAAAAAAGGGGGCTTTTCAAAGCCCCCTTCCAGCATGAAAAAACGCTATATCAAACCTCTGGCAAGGTCGAGCCACCATCGACCACCAGCGTCTGTCCGGTGATGTAAGTTGCCAGATCCGATGCTAGAAACAGCATGGCTCCGGCAATATCTGCCGCCTTGCCAAGCCGTCCCAGGGGCACTCGACTGGCGATATTTTCGTTCAGTTGGTCGTCCCCCAGATTGCCCATGGCTGGCGTCGCGATCATGCCCGGCTCGACGCCATTGACCCGCACGTTGTGTCCGGCCAGTTCCAGTGCCGCGTTGCGGATGAAACCGTTGACCCCGGCTTTTGATGCCGCGTAATGGCTCAGCCCCGGATAAGCCACTTTTGGGCCGGTAACTGACGAAGTGACCAGCACACAACCACCGCCCTGACGGTGAAACATCGGCAAGGCCGCCTGGGTCAGCCAGAACAATGCCGAGAGATTGACCGCCAGGGTGCGCTCGAGAATGGATGGCGTGATGTCGGCAAACGGTGTCAGCGGAAAATACCCGGCGTTGTGCACCAGAATATCGAGCCGACTCCAGCGTTGCTCCAGTGCCCGGACCATGTCGAACACTGCCGTGGCATCGGCCAGATCGACGCCCACAACTTCGACCTGACACGTCTGCCCGGACAATTCGCTGGCCAGTGCCTGAGCCTGTGACAGTTGCAGGTCGGCGATTACCACTCGCGCACCGCGCCAGGCGAAGGCTTCGACGATCGCCCGGCCAATGCCTTGGGCGCCGCCGGTCACCAGTACGGTTTTACCGCTGAAATCCAGGTCATCAGGCATGAGACGGCTCCATGTGGGTGTAGGCCAGGGTCGGCACATCGACGATGCTCGAGCCGCCGTCGGCCACCACGGTTGCGCCCGTGATAATCGACGCCTCGCTAGAGGCCAGGAAGCGGCAAACCCTGGCAATTTCCTCGGCGCTGGCCGGTCGTCGCAACGGCACGTCGGCGCAGACCCGGTCATAGGCTTGCTGCAGCGTTTCGTCATAAAAGTCCATCAGCGGCTGCATCTCCTGATCGGCCATGGGCGTGCGCACCCAGCCCGGGCAGACGGCGTTCACTCGTACACCGCGCGGGCCGTAATCCCTGGCCAGCGAGCGGTTGAGGCCGAGCAGCGCGTGCTTGGCCGTTGTGTAGCCGCAGACTTCGGGGCCCGCCGCCAGTGAGGCAATGGACCCGATCAGCACGATGTTGCCGGTACTTTCCAGCAGCAGAGGCAGGCAGGCCCGGGCACTGTAGAAGGCGCTGTCCAGGTTGCTGCGCAACGCTGCTTCCCAGGTCTGCGGGCTAGTGTCGGTGGCGCTGCCCAGGCCAAGGCCGCCGGCACAGGCCAGCAGTACATCAAGGCGCCCGTGGCGCTGACGAATCTGCGCCACGAATCCTTCCCAGGTGTCCGGGCAGGCGGCATCGCCGACCAAAACCAGCCCGCCGGTTTCCCGGGCAATTTGCTCCAGGGGCTCGCGGCGGCGGCCGATCAACACCAGATTGGCGCCTTCGGCTGCGTACAGCCGGGCACAGGCAGCACCGATACCCGTCCCGGCACCGGTGATTGCAACGGTACGTGGCTCAGGCATTGGGATACTCCGTCCGGTTGAGAACCTGGCAGTAAGAGCTGATCGGAAAGTTTGACAGTTCATCGAAGGACGACCCGGCATAACCGAAGATCTTGCCGTCGCTGCGGTGCTGTTGCAGGTCGATCAGCACCAGGCCGAGGGTCGGGATGATCTTCTCGCGCCAGACGAACAGGTACAGCTGATCGGCGATCTTGTAGTAGTGGCAGCGGTCGGTGTCGCACAGGCCTTGCTCGACGCCCTTGAGGCACTGCCAGGAATAGAACTGATCGTTGAGGTAGATGTGTTCGTAGACTTCACTTGGGCTGTAGCGATACAGGTTGCGCAGGCCGCTCAGTTCGCTGGTCGGTGCGTGAGGGCATTGGCCTTCCTGCCACGGACGATCAAGGCTGCCATGCAAAAACTCGACTTCGACCGAGGTCAGGTGCTTGCCCGCCAGCGCACGGCTGTAGAGGCCTTCACGGGTTTGATCCTGGGTCGGCATGCGGCCGATCACGGCGGTGAATGCAGCGCTAACGGTGTCGAGCACCAGGCTGATCGACCAGGCTTGACCACCTTCGTGCTTGATGAAGTCCACCAGGTACAGACCTGGACGCACTGAGGTGGCTCGATAGTTTGCAGTGCCCGTGGAGTGCCCATCGGCAGCGGTCCAGGATAGGGCTTCGGTGTCGAAACGATGTTCGATCTGCCAGCCATTGGCGAAGTTCAGCGTGAAGGCCTTGCCGTTCAGGTCGGCCAGGTTCGGCAGGATGAAGGCTTCAGGGGCGAAGCCGTCGGCCAGGGCGCCAACGGTGATCCAGTCGGATGATGTTGTCATTGCAATGCTCCAGTTGAGTGAAATAACAATCTGGAGCATGCGGTTCGCATACAAGCTCGCCTATCAACCGGATGGTTGAGCCGGGCTAAAAAATCAGAGCTGGAGAAACAGGGTTCCGACCAGCTCGGTGCGGCTGCTGACGCCGGTCTTGCGAAACAGGTTGATCAGGTGGGTCTTGATGGTCGGCAGACCGACTTTCAGTTCCAGGGCCAGTTGCTTGTTGCTGGCGCCCTGGCGCAGTAACAACGCGATCTGCCGCTCCTTGGGCGTCAGGCCGGTCAGCGGATCTTCGCAGGGCTGTATGTTCGCGACGGCGAGTTGCAGCAGGGACTGCAAGGCATTGAGCTGGGCCAGTTGGTCGGTGGTGAAGGCGCCTTGTTCGGCGGTGCGTAACATCGAGATCGCGGCCTGAGGCTGGCCGGCGCGATGGGCGAGGATTTCCACCACATCGACAATGCCATAGCGCTGCAGAAAGTCCCGATAGCGCCGACTGTCCCGTGTCGGCTGTCGGGCCATGGCAAAACCCAGAGGCACCACGGCTCGCCCGCTGGACAGGCAATTTCGCGGTTGCAAAGGGTCGAACCGACGGTAGTTGTCCAGATAGTCGCGATGCATCTCATCGCTCATGCAATGCAGCCGGAAGTCACGGGCTTGCAGTTGCCGGTCGACACAGTAGAACGCCGCCTGACTGGCAGGTACGAGTTGAGTGAAAGCTTGCAGGCAATGGCCGGCGATTTCCTGGGTGGGGAGGGCATTCATGTTCGGTACCTCGCCAAGGGGCTACCGGCTGTTCGCCGGCAACCCGAATCGGTCAAGCGACAGCGAAGTAGTGTTTGACGAAGCTTTCGCTGACCACTTCCCACAGCACGGGAGTGCCTTTGGTCACGAACCAGCTGTCGCCGGCCTTGTAGCGAGCACTCTGGCCGGTGGATTCGTTGGTCAGGACCACTTCGCCGGTAACCACCGTAGCTTGTTCGGCGAACGGATAGACCATGCGGAACTTGCCCTGGGTGGTGCCGAAATAGGCACTGCTGACCGGGTCGGTCGGTGCGCCGAAAGTCATTTTGCCGAAGGCTTTGACTTCGCCTTCGAGGATTTCCGAGCCGAGGTCGGCAACGGAGCCCCAGGCGTCCAGTTCGGACAGCTGGATGTCTTTCTTGAGGGTGGTAAGGGTCATGGCAGTTGCTCCTGATGAGTAAAAAAACAGAAAAGGGAAGAGCGCCTTGGCAGTTACCGACGCCCGTTCCAATAACCTGACAGCTGGTGCCAGGACTTGCCGGCGGTCAGCAACAGTGGGCGAAACGCATCTTTGCCAAGGATGGTAGGGCGGTGGATCGAGCTGACCAGGTCATAGCGCGCCGAGCCTTCACTCATGCCTTCGGCCAGCACCTTGCAGATGATGTGGCTGGGGGTGACGCCGAAGCCCGAATAGCCCTGAACGAAGAAGGCGTTGCTGCGACCGGGCAGGGTGCCGATCTGCGGGAACAGATTCGGGCTGCAGGCCATCGGACCGCCCCAGGCCAGATCGATTTTCACGTCCTTGAGGTACGGGAAAATCTTCAGCATCAGGTTGCGGTTCCAGGCTTTCAGGTCCAGGGGAATGTGCTCGACCAGCGGTGTGGCCGCACCGAACAACAGACGGTTTTCGTTGGTGACGCGGTAGTAGTCGATCACCGGACGAATGTCGCTGTAGGCGCCGCGAATCGGGCTGATGCGGTTGATCAACTCGTCCGACAGTGGCTCGGTCATCATCTGGAAAGCGTAAGTGTTTATGGTCGAGCGGTGCAGCTCAGGTTCCAGCTTGTTGAGGAAACTGTCGCAGGCCCACAGAAGCTTGCTGGCCTTGACCGAACCACGGCCGGTGCGCACGGTGATGCGCTCGCCATAGCTGACTTCCAGCGCTGGACTGTTCTCGAAAATCCGCACGCCGTGCCCAACCAGTGCCTTGGCTTCACCGAGTAGCAGGTTCAACGAATGGACGTGACCGCCGCCCATGTGCAGCAATGCGCTGCTGTAGGCATCGGAGCCGATGATTTGCTTGACGTCCGAACCACCGAGAAAGCGAATCTCGTGTTTGCTGTTGATCGATTTGAAGTCTTTTTCCCAGGCGCGCAGGGTCTTTTCCTGGCGAGCGTTGAAGCCCATGTAGCCGTAGCCGTGGCAGAAGTCGGCATCAATGTTGTACTTGGCGATGCGGTCCTTGATGATGTCCGCGCCCAGGTCGCTGATCTCGAAGACCTGGCGCAGACCGTCCTCACCCACGTCCTTCTTGATCTTCTCCAGGTCGTGACCGATGCCGGCCATGATCTGCCCTCCATTGCGCCCGGTGCCACCGAAACCCAGGTAACGCGCCTCCAGCACAACGATGTTGGTGATGCCTTTTTCGGCGAGCTCAAGCGCGGTATTGATGCCGGAGAAACCACCGCCAATGACCACAACGTCGGCTTCCACATCCTGTTCCAGGGTCGGGAAGCTGAGATTGTATTTTTTGGTGGCCGTGTAATAGGTGGGCGTTTCGATATTGATCATGGCGCAGCCTGAAAAAGTGAAGAAAAACTCAACGCAGGGCCTTTGATTAGCTCTGTACCGGATGACTCCTATTAAGAGCCTTGGCTCGGTGGATGTCTTGATTCTCTATGCCGGGATTTTTGATTCAGCGCGCCAGAAGGCCTTTGCGATAAGAAGTTATGGCGCGTTCGGGGGGACAGGATGATAGAGTTTCGTTAAATTATTAACTAAATCAACCGTGATCCTGACTCCGATGCTCAAACCCCGGCAATCCCTGACCTTGACCCTGCTGCAAGCACGTGAAGCAGCCATGAGTTTTTTTCGTCCCTCGCTCAACCAGCACGGGTTGACTGAACAACAGTGGCGGGTTATCCGCATTCTCAGTCAGCACGGCGAGCTGGAAATCTACCGGCTGGCGGAACTGGCGTGCATCCTCAAACCGAGCATGACCGGTGTGCTGGTGCGCATGGAGGCGGCCGGCATGGTCCATCGGCGCAAGGCCGAGCAGGACCAGCGACGGGTGCTGGTGACCCTGGCCGAAAAGGGCGAGGCGTGCTTTGAGTCCATGAGCCAGTGCATGGAAGAGAACTACCAACGGTTGCAGGCACAGTTGGGAGAGGAGAAGTTGCAGACGTTGCTCGGGCTGCTCAACGAGTTGAAGACCATCAAGCGCTGACAATATCGGAGCGATTTCGCGAGCGAGCTTGCTCGCGAAATCGAATGACGCGTTGTACAGAGATTATTTGATACTCAGGCACATGTACTTCTGCTCGATGTAATCATCGATCCCATACTTGGAACCTTCGCGGCCCAACCCTGACTGCTTTATCCCGCCGAACGGCGCCACTTCGGTGGAGATCAGTCCTTCGTTGACTCCGACCATGCCGTACTCCAGCGCCTCGCTGACGCGCCAAGCCCGGCCCAGGTCGCGGGTGTAGACATAGGACGCCAGACCGAACTCGGTATCGTTGGCCATGGCGATTGCCTCGGCTTCGGTGTCGAAACGGAACAGCGGTGCCAGCGGGCCGAAGGTCTCATCCCGGGCCACCAGCATGGCCGGGGTGACGTCGCCGAGGACCGTGGGCTCGAAGAAGTTGCCACCCAGTGCGTGGGGTTTGCCGCCGGCCAGCAGCGTCGCGCCCTGGGCCAGTGCGTCGTTGATGTGTTCCTCGACCTTGGCCACCGCCTTGGCGTTGATCAGCGGCCCTTGTTGCGCGCCTTCGGTTTCGGCCCGGGCGACCTTGAGGGTGTTGACCGCCAGCACCAGGCGGCGGGCGAACTCGTCATAGACACTGTTTTGTACCAGCAAGCGGTTGGTACAGACACAGGTCTGGCCGCTGTTGCGGAATTTCGAGCCGATCGCACCTTCCACGGCGGCATCCAGGTCGGCGTCTTCGAAGATGATAAAGGGCGCGTTACCGCCCAGTTCCAGGCTGACTTTCTTGATGGTTTGCGCACACTGGGCCATCAGCAATTTGCCGATGCCGGTGGAGCCGGTGAACGAGAGTTTTTGCACTGCCGGGTTACCCGTCAGCTCCGCACCGATTTCTCGAGAGCGGGTGCCGGTGACGACGTTCAGCACGCCCGCCGGAATGCCGGCGCGTTCGCCGAGTTCAGCCAGGGCCAAAGCCGACAATGGGGTTTCTGAAGCCGGTTTAAGCACCACGGTGCAACCGGCGGCCAACGCCGGACCGACCTTGCGGGTGATCATTGCATTGGGAAAATTCCACGGTGTGATGGCCGCCACCACCCCGATGGCTTGTTTGATCACCACCAGCCGCCGACCTTGCTTGTCATGAGGAATCACATCGCCGTAGACCCGCTTGGCCTCTTCGGCGAACCACTCGATAAAGCTCGCGCCATAGGCAATTTCGCCACGACTCTCGGCCAGCGGTTTGCCTTGTTCCCAACTGAGCAGGCGAGCCAAATCTTCCTGATGGGCCATGATCAGCTCGAACCATGTGCGCAATACCTTGCTGCGATCCTTGGCGGTTTTGCCGCGCCAGGCGGGCAGGGCAGCCTGGGCCGCGGCGATGGCGCGGGCGGTTTCGGCTTGGCCGAGGGAGCTGATTTGGGCGATGACTTCGCCATCCGCCGGGTTGGTCACCGCGAAGCGTGAACCGTCATCGGCGTCGACCCATTGGCCATTGATGTAAGCCTGCTCGCGCAGCAGTTTCAAATCGTTAAGTTTCATCGGGCTTCTCGAAAAATCAGTACACGCCGCCGGAGCTGGTGGGCACCGGAGCATCTTTGAATTTGCCGGCGAGGGTTTGCAGGCCACGCATCAGCACGGTGGTGTCGACACCCACGGCAACGAATGCCGCGCCCAACTCGATATAGCGCCGGGCGAGTGTCTCGTCGGCGCTGAGAATGCCTGCGGCCTTGCCGGCCTTCTGAATCCGCACGATGGCGTCCTCGATGGCCGCCTGCACCTCGGGATGCCCCGGATTGCCGCGATGGCCCATGGACGCGCTCAAATCCGCCGGGCCGATAAACACCCCGTCCACGCCCTCGACCGCCGCAATGGCATCCAGGTTGACCAGGCCTTCGCGGTTCTCGATCTGTACCAGCAGGCACATTTGTTCATCCGCTTTGTCGAGGTAACCGGGAATGCTGTTCCAGCGTGACGCACGGGCCAGCGCACTGCCGACACCGCGTATGCCCTGGGGCGGATAGTGAATCGCACGCACCAGTTCCCGTGCCTGTTCGGCACTTTCAACCATCGGCACCAGCAGGGTCTGGGCGCCGATATCCAACACCTGCTTGATCAGCGCGATATCGCCGATCACCGGGCGTATCACCGGATGACTGGGGTAGGGCGCCACTGCCTGAAGCTGGCCGAGCAACCCGCGAAGATCATTGGGTGCATGTTCGCCGTCGATCAGCAGCCAATCGAAACCGGCATTGGCTGCCAGCTCGGCACAGTAGGCGTCGGCCAGACCGAGCCAGAGGCCTATCTGAGCTTCGCCGCTTTTGAGGCGTTGTTTGAAACGGTTGATGGGCATGTCCATGGAACAGTCCTCCAGGGATCAAACAAAGCGGCAGGAGATGGAACCCAGCATGTCGTAATCGACATGGAAGGTATCACCGGGGTTGGCCGCCACCGGGCGGGTGAAGGAGCCGCCGAGAATGATTTGGCCCGCTTCCAGGGTGACGTCGTAGGCGGCCAGTTTGTTCGCCAGCCAGGCCACGCCTTTGGCCGGATGATTGAGCACGGCGGCCGACACCCCGGACTCCTCGATCACGCCGTTGCGGTAGAGCACCGCAGGCACCTTGCGCAGGTCGATCTCGGTCGGCCGCACGGCACGACCGCCCATGACCACGCCAGCGTTGGCGGCGTTGTCGGAAATGGTGTCGAACACCTTGCGTGTCGCCTTGGTCTGCGGGTCGATTTGCTGAATTCGCGCATCGATGATTTCCAGCGCCGGGATCACCCATTCAGTGGCGTCGAGCACGTCGAAGATCGTGCAGTTCGGACCTTTGAGCGGCTTGCCAAGGATGAACGCCAGCTCCACTTCCACCCGCGGCACGATGAAGCGCTCGAACGGAATGTCCGTGCCCTCGTCGAAGAACATGTCATCGAGCAAGGCACCAAAGTCCGGCTCGGTGATGTTCGAGGACACTTGCATGGCCCGCGAGGTCAGACCGATCTTGTGCCCGACCAGTTTGCGCCCGTCCTTGATTTTCTGGGCGACCCAGGCGCGCTGGATGGCATACGCGTCTTCGATGGTGATAGCCGGGTGATCGAGGGAAAATTGCCGGACCTGCTCCCTGGAGCGTTCAGCCCGATCCAGTTGTGCGGCGGCGTGAAGGATTTGCTGTTGATCGAGCATGACGAAGATCTCTTATTGTGGATTGACGATGGCCGCATTGGTGCGCAGCACCAGGAAGCCGCCGAGAGCGATTAACAGCGCCAGGACATACAGGGCCAGGCTGGCGCTCTGAGTGGTGTCGCGCATCCAGCCGATCAGGTAAGGCGCGAGGAACGAGGCGATGCTGCCGAACGAGCTGATCAGGGCAATGCCGGCGGCTTGTGTGCAGTTGGAGAGAAAGGCCGGAGGCAGTTGCCAGAACATCGGCAACGCGGCGCTGGCACCCATGCCTGCGACGGTCAAGCCGCCCATCACCAACAGCGGGTTGCCCGGCGCCAGGCCCGCCACTGCGATACCGGCGGCGGCCATCAGTAGCGGCACACACAGGTGCCAGCGGCGTTCGCGGTTACGGTCCGACGAGCGTCCGCAGCCGATCATGAAGAAACAACCGGCCAGATAGGGCACTGCACTGAGCAGGCCTACCTTGCCATCGCTGCCAATTCCCGCGCCGTGGATCAGTGTTGGCATCCAGAAGGCCAGGGTGTTGACCGCCAGCATCACCGCAAAATAGATCGCCACCAGCAGCCAGACCTGCGGGTCGCGCACAATCCCACCGAAGGAGGTGATGGATTTACGCTGTTCTTCGCTGCTCAGTTGCGCGCGCAGTTGCTGTTTCTGCGCCGGGTTCAGCCACTTCACGACTTCGAAGTTATCCGGCAAACACTTGAGCACCACCAGGCCCAGCAAGACCACCGGCGCTCCTTCGATCAGGAACATCCACTGCCAGCCGCGCAGTCCACCGAAGTCATGGAGGTTTTCCAGAATCGCCCCGGACAGCGGTCCGCCGATGACTCCGGCCATCGGCACGGCAATGGCAAACAGCGCGGTGACTTGAGCCCGGCGCCGGGCCGGGTACCAGCGATTGAGGAACACCAGGATCCCGGGAAAGAAGCCGGCTTCGGCTACGCCCAGCAGAAAGCGCAGGACATAGAAACCGCTGGAGCTTTCGACCCACAACATGCTGGCAGAAAGTACGCCCCAGACCACCATCAGGCTGGCGATCCAACGCCGTGGTCCGACCCGGTCAAGGGCCATGTTGCTCGGTACCCCGAACAGCGCGTAGGCAATGAAGAACAGTCCGGCTCCGAAGCCGTAGACGGTGTCGCTGAAGTGCAGGTCGGTACTCATCTGCATCTTGGCGAAGCCGATGTTGATCCGGTCCAGATGGGCGAACAGGTAACAGATCAACAGCAATGGCATCAGGCGCCAGGTAACGGTGCTGTGGGTTCGATCGTGCTCGGCAAGGGTGATGCTGTCAGCGGTATTGGCTGTGCTCATGATGTTGTACTTTTTGTTTGAGTGGCCGTTGGCGGAAGGAGGGCGTGAATCAGCCCGCCTGGTTCTTCAAGAAGGCATGCACGTTGTTCTGCTTGAAATTCAGTTCGGGGTGCAGCTCGATCATCTCGAACGACAGCGCCAGCAGCCGTTGCGACTGCAGTTCGGCGAAGTGCTCGGTGATTACGTTGAACAGTGTTTGTGCGACTGTCTGCCGGGTCGGCAGATCTCGTCCGTGACCGACCTTGAGGGTCATATGGACGAAGGCGTAATCGTGCTTGCCATCAGCCATGCGCCAGGTGTCCAGGCGCACTCCACGACTGCGGATGCCGCCCAGGGGGAACACGCCGCTGTCGCCGAGGGAGGCGTGGACTTTTTCGAACAGGCTGGGCAAGTCGGCTTGTTGTTCGATGTTGTCGGTGTATTCAGCAATGAAATGAGGCATGTGAGTCTCCCGTAACGTTGATGTTTCGCATCGCGTAGCAGCTGTCGAGCGGAGCGAGGCAGCGTCCGGCTGCGAAGCAGTCGTAACCCCATACACCTCTGTGTTTCAGGTAAATCGAGAGCACCGGTTTTACGAGGACTACGTCCTCGGACGCCGCCTCGCTCCGCTCGACAGCTGCTACGCCAGTTCCTGTCTGGTACCTCAGAGAGGGAAAATGGCGTTGATCTGGCCAGTGCCTGAACTGCCGAAGGGCTCGGTCAGTACTTCCACCGGTTTGTTGTACTCGGGCCCGCCAAGCAGTCCGAGGAGCATGGCGGTGTCGTGCATCTTGCCTTCGCCGAAGCAGTGCTCGGCGTAGTCCGGGAGCATTGCGCAAAACTCCTTGAAGCGACCTTGCTTCCACATCTCGACCACGTGCAGGTCCATCTGCTTGTCGAATTCACGGGTCCAGTTGTGAATGTTGGCTTCGGCTTCACGGTCGTCGGAGAAACGGTGGGACAGCGAGCCGGAGGCCAGCACCAGCACCTTGCGGTCGCTCCTATCGATGGCCCGGCGCACGGCAGCGCCGAAGGCGAAGCTGTCTTCCAGGCGATGCCAGGCGCACCAGGCGGCGATGGAGATCACGTCAAACTTCTGCTCGTCCGGGACGCCCATGTGCATGTAGCGCATAGGTACCAGAGTGCCGTATTCCAACTCCAGGCTCGGGATGTTGTGGGCCATGGTGCGCACCCCGGCCTGATTGGCCTCGGTGGCGATCAGCTCGCCCAACGCTGGGCAACCCGGGTACTCGTACTCCATGTTCTTGATGAAGTGCGGCAGTTCGTTGCTGGTGTAGATGCCCTTGAAATGCTCGCCGCAGTTGACGTGATAGCCGCTGTTGACCAACCAGTGCACGTCGAACACCACGGCGGTGTCGGCACCGAGCTCGCGGGCGCGACGGCCGATTTCCTTGTGTCCGGCAATTGCCGCCTCGCGACAACCGTGATGCTTGCCGGGCAGTTCCGACAGGTACATCGAGGGTACATGGCAGATTTTCGCGGCCAGGACGACTTCGCCCATGATGATTCTCCTGAAATTGTTGTTATTCGATTCAATCTGGTGGCCAGTGAAGGCTGCGATGAGCCGATGCGCGGCCCATCGCTGCCTTCAGCAGCGACCATCGGCTGTTCAGAGACCCCAACGCGGGATGTGATGACTGCCCATGGAAATGCAGATGTTCTTGATTTCGGCGAACACCTCAAAGCTGTACTGGCCGCCTTCGCGTCCGGTACCGGAACCTTTCACACCACCGAACGGCTGACGCAAGTCCCGCACGTTCTGACTGTTGATGAACACCATGCCGGCTTCGATGCCGTAGGCCAGGCGATGGGCCTTGCCGATGTCCTGGGTCCAGATGTAAGACGCCAGGCCATACTCGGTATCGTTGGCCAGTTGCAGGGCCTCGGCTTCGTCCTTGAACGGAATCAGGCACACCACCGGACCGAAGATCTCTTCCTGGGCGATACGCATCTTGTTGTTCACGTCGGCGAACACCGTCGGCTGAATGAACTGGCCTTTACTCAGGTGCGCCGGCAAGTTGGCCGGACGTTCCAGACCACCGGCGAGGAGGGTGGCGCCTTCCTCGATGCCGATCTTGATGTAGCCAGTGACCTTGTCGTAGTGGGCCTGAGTGATCATCGAGCCGACCTGAGTCTTCGGGTTCTGTGGATCGCCGACGATCAAGCGTTTGGCGCGGGCAGCAAACTCGGCGACGAACTGAGGGTAAACGCTTTCCTGAATGAAGATCCGGCTACCAGCGGTGCAGCGTTCGCCGTTCAGCGAGAAGATGGTGAACAGTGCGGCGTCGAGGGCGCGCTCCAGGTCCGCATCTTCAAAGATCAGCACCGGTGACTTGCCGCCGAGTTCCATGGAGTATTTTTTGAGGCCGGCGGTCTGCATGATTTTCTTGCCGGTGGCGGTACCTCCAGTGAACGAAATTGCGCGCACATCCGGGTGCCGAACCAGTGCGTCACCGGCGGTGGCGCCGTAACCCTGGATGACGTTGAGCACGCCATTGGGAATGCCAGCCTCAACAGCCAGACGACCGAGTTCGTTGGCTGTCAGCGGGGACAGCTCGGACATCTTCAGCACTGCAGTATTGCCCAGTGCCAGGCACGGCGCGGTTTTCCAGGTGGCTGTCATGAACGGCACGTTCCACGGTGACACCAGACCGCAAACACCCACCGGCTGATACAGGGTGTAGTTGAGCATCTGGTCGTCGACGGGGTAAGAGTGACCGTCCATGCGGGTGCAGACTTCGGCGAAGAAATCGAAGTTGTGCGAAGCGCGGGGGATCAACACATTTTTGGTCTGATGGATCGGAAGGCCCGTGTCCAGCGTTTCCAGTTCGGCCAGACGCGGGACATTCTGCTCGATCAGCTCACCGAGCTTGCGCATCAGTCGGGCACGTTCCTTGGCTGGCGTATTAGCCCACTTGGGGAAGGCTTCCTTGGCCGCGGCTACGGCCTGAGCGACTTCTTCGGCGCCGCCGCTGGCGATTTCACCGATGGCTTCGCCGGTGGCCGGGTTGTAGTTGACGAAAACGTCTTTGCTTTCGACCTCACGGCCGTTGATCCAGTGTTTGATCATGCTGCTCAAGCCTCTTTACGGGCGGAGAAGAATTCCGCTTCGCTAACAATTCGATTAACCAGGCGACCCACGCCTTCCACTTCCACAATCACTTCATCGCCGGGAACCACATCGGCCAGACCTTCCGGCGTGCCCGTAGCGATCATGTCGCCGGGCTGCAAGGTCATGAAGCTGGACAGGTATTCGATCAGGTAAGGGATGTCGAAAATCATGTCGGAGGTCGAGCCTTCCTGACGTAACTCACCGTTGATCCAGGTGCGCAGTTTCAGGTTGCTCGGGTCCGGCACGTCGGCGACGTCGACGATCCACGGACCGACCGGCGTCGTGGCATCGCGGTTCTTCACCCGCAGGTTGGGCCGGTAGTAATTTTCCAGGTAGTCACGGATCGCGTAGTCGTTGCACACCGTGTAGCCGGCCAGGTACTGGAGGGCGTCTTCACGCTTGACGTTACGCGCGGGCTTGCCGATGACGGCGACCAGTTCGCACTCGTAGTGCATATAGGCGACGTTGTCCGGGCGCCATGTAGCCTGGTTATGGCCGGTGTAGGTGCCCGGGGACTTGATGAACGCCAGGGGCTCGGTGGGCGGCTTGAAGGCCAACTCGGCGGCGTGGTCGGCGTAGTTCAGGCCCAGGGCGAACATGCTGCCGGTGGCCGGTGGCAGCCATTGCACTTGTTCTTCGGCCAGCAGGCGGCCGTCGGCCAGGCGCACGGCGTTGTGCTCTTCGACATGGACGAGGTGGACTTCACCTTCAAAGCGGATACGGGCGTGTTTCATGGAAGCTCCTGTTACTCGGCCACGATGTGGTTGACGAGGCGGCCCAGGCCGCTGATTTCGACTTCGACGGTGTCACCGGGCTGGACATCGACACGGCCTTCAGGGGTGCCTGTGATCAGCACATCGCCTTCGTGGAGGGTCATGAATTCGCTGATTTCGGCGATCAACTGGGGAATGCTGCGGACAAAGTTGGCCGTGGAGTTTTCCTGGCGTAGTTCACCGTTGACGAACAGTTTCAGACTCAACTGATGCGGATCGGCGAGCTGGTCACGGCCCACCAATTCCGGGCCCAGCGAGCAGAAGCCGTCACGACACTTGGCTTTCACCGCCGGGCGGTAGTAGCTGTCTTCCGGCAGGCTGAACTCATTGACGATGGTGTAGCCGGCCACATGTTCCAGCGCATTCTCGATGCTGACCCGGCTGGCGCTTTTACCGATCACCACACCCAGTGCAGGCCCCGGTTGCAGGCGTTCACCTTGCGGATGAATCACCGTGCGGTCATGACCATTGCGGGTGTTGGGCGTCTTGATGAACAGCACCGGTTTAACCGGCGGCTTCTGGTAAGGCGCTTGCTCGAATTCGGCGACACGCTGGTTCAGCAACCCTTGATAGTTCAGCGCAACGCCGAACAGGGTGCCGTTCGCAACATCATGCAGGGCACGGCTCATGCTTTTCTCCTGGCAATGGCGGAGCAGTGACTGCTTCGCGAAATATTCGTTAACCTGTTAACGTTATAATTAATATGTTAACAATCGTCAAGCGTGGCAAAATGCGCTGGCAGTGGTTAGCCGCCGCAAACCGGCGCAGGATGAAAGTCCTTGCACTGCCAACACGCAAACAAGAAAGAGAACCGAGCGATGATCGATCGTCAGCCGATCCCCAATATCAACATCGGTCAGGTCTACGACCAGCGTTACAGCGATGCCGAAGTGCACTACGACAAACTCGGCAATCTGGCTGAGTTCTTCGGCCGCAATATGCCCGTGCACCGACACGACCGGTTCTTCCAGGTGCATTACGTGAAGAGCGGTGCGGTGCGGGTCTATCTGGATGACCAGCAATACCTCGAGTCGGGACCTATGTTTTTCCTCACGCCACCGACGGTGGCCCATTCCTTCGTCACCGAAGCGGACGCCGACGGGCATGTGTTGACGGTGCGCCAGCAACTGGTCTGGCAGTTGATCGATGCCGATCCGAGTCTGGCGCCGGGCTCGCAGTTGCCAGCGGCTTGCGTGGCATTGGCGGGGCTGGCACCACAGTTCCAGCCCGAGGTCAGGAGACTGGAGTTTCTGTTCGAGGAACTGTGCAACGAGATCAACGGCGACAAGCCAGGGCGGGGGGCGGCCTTGGAGAGCCTGACGCGATTGATCGTGATCAGCCTGCTCAGGCTGTGCGCCAATTCCCTGGAAGCCCGCCCGGCACGCCATGAAGACTTGCGGATCTTCCACCGCTTCAACGAATTGATCGAAGACCATTACCTGCAGCACTGGCCGCTGTCGCGCTATGCCGATGGCATTGGTGTTACCGAGGCACGGCTCAACGATGTCTGCCGGCGCATTGCCGACCTGCCGTCCAAACGTTTGATCCTTGAACGGCTGATGCAGGAGGCCAAGCGTCTGTTGTTGTTCACTGGCAGTTCGGCCAATGAAATCTGCTACCAGTTGGGCTTCAAGGACCCGGCCTATTTCAGTCGGTTTTTCCAGCGTTATGCGCTGGTGACCCCTGGGGAGTACCGCCTGCGGCAGTCGGGTTTGCGCTGAGGTAGCCATGTTTGCTTCTCGATAGGCGCCGAGTGTTTGTCGAGCAATCATGGTCGCAGCCGGTGCCCTGAAAAATGGCTTTTACAGGGAACCGATTGCACTTTTCATGGGCGGCTCACCACAAGGCCAGGCTGTAGCCGATGATGATCCGGTTTTCGTCTATATCGCTGGTCAGGCCGTTGCTTGAGCGAAGAGTGGCGTTGCGTAGCCGCACATTGACGTTCTTCAGCGGACCACTCTGCACCGTGTAAACCAGGTCGGTGTCACGCTCCCATTCCCGACCGTTACGCACGGTGGAGGTTTGCACATGAGAGCCGTCGACATAGCGAGTCATGAAGGTCAGCCCAGGCAGGCCCAGGGCCGCGAAGTTGTAGTCGTAACGCGCCTGCCAGGCGTCGGTCTCGGCCTTGGTGAAGACGTTGATGGTCACCAGGTTTACTGAATATGGGGCCAGGCCCGGAAAGGCGAAGTCGCCGTCTCCGGAGAGATTCTGGTACCCCAGGCCGAATTTATGGGCACCCATCGACAGGCTTACCATGCCGTTGAAAAAACGGTTGTCGATCTTGCCGCCATCGACCCTGGATGGACTGCGCAATTCATGGTTGCCTTGTTCGCGAGTATCGAAATAGCGCAAATCGCTGCGCAGATTCACACCTTCTGCCAAGGGCAATTCATGCACCAGACCGATGAAGTGCTGGCTGTAGATGTCCTGCATCCGGGCGTAATAATAGGTCGCTGCCAGGTGTGGATTGATCGCGTAGGTGCCACCGGCCAGATCGAGATGGCTGCTTTGCACACCGGCGTAACTCATCTCGTCATTGCTGGAGGAGTCTCGTAGGTTCTGCTTTTCCAGGCGGCCCAGATTCAGGGTCAGGCCGTCGACTTCCTGGGAGGTGACCAGCTCACCGCTGTAGGTTGAGGGCAGCAGTCGGGTGTCGTTATAGGCGGCCACGGGCAGTTGCGGCTGTAGGGTGCCGAGTTTGAGCACGGTCTTCGATGTTCGCAGCTTGGCGGTCAGGCCCAATTCGCTGTAGCTGTCCTCTGGTTGCTGGCTGGCGCCAAAGGGCAGCAAGCCGGTGCCTCGACGATCGCGACTGGAGTCAAGTTTCACCCCGAGTTCGCCCAAGGCATCGACCCCGAAACCGACCATGCCGTCGGTGTAACCCGACTCCAGGCGTAATACAAAACCCTGGGCCCACTCTTCGGCCTTGTTCTGTGGTGCGTTGCTCTGACGAAAGTCTCGGTTCATGTAGAAATTGCGCAGGTCCAAACTGGCTTTACTGTCCTGGACAAAATCAGCGTGAGCGCTAAACGGGCTAAACGCGGCGCACAGGGCAACGCTTGCCGCCGTGCGAAGGAGGCACGAATGCATGAGGGGGGTCCTTTTGTTGTTTTTGTAGGTATCACCCCCTATTCGGTAAGGGGTGTCATATAGTTAACATCTTATCTATTATTTGCGTAGCGTTTTTTTCAGTTTTTTCAGAAGGAATAGGGGTGGTGGCGATTATTTTTTATCTGAGATCAGTTATTTGTTTATAAGTTAATGATGTGCTGCAGAGGGGATGTTGCATGCACTCTGTGCCGACTCTAAGCTTTGACGCTTCGACCTCTTTTTCCGCGTGAACCATGCCGACCCCCAGACCGTCCCTTACGCTCACCTTGTTGCAGGCCCGCGAAGCAGCCATGGCATTTTTCCGGCCGTTGCTCAACGAACATGATCTGACTGAACAGCAATGGCGGGTGATCCGTATCTTGCGTCAGCACGGCGAACTGGAAAGCCATCAACTGGCCAATCTGGCATGCATCCTCAAACCGAGCATGACCGGCGTGCTGTCCCGGCTGGAGCGCGACGGTATCGTCCGGCGCAGGAAGTCGTCCGAAGATCAGCGCCGGGTATTCATCGCCCTGACCGAGCAGGGGCAGCAGTGTTTCGTCGACATGAGTGCGGGGATGGAAAGCAACTACTTGAAGATTCAGGAGCAGTTCGGCGCGGAGTCGCTTGAGCAGTTGCTGGAACTGCTCAATAAATTGAAGAACATCAAGCCCTAATTGACGCAATGTCCTGTATTTGACATCCCCTCCGAGCAAGTCAAAAAAGTCCATTGCCACCATCCGATCACCAGGAAATTGAGCGCACGCTAAGATTGCCTGCAAACGTTTCGATACCAAT
The DNA here is from genome assembly GCF_059420765.1 of Pseudomonas sp. GW821-FHT03E01. Taxonomy (NCBI): domain Bacteria; kingdom Pseudomonadati; phylum Pseudomonadota; class Gammaproteobacteria; order Pseudomonadales; family Pseudomonadaceae; genus Pseudomonas; species Pseudomonas sp. GW821-FHT03E01. Next base: position 44,479 of record NZ_JBWKUI010000018.1, read on the forward strand.
GAGGCAACCTCACGGGGCTCCGTAGTGAACATCGACACCCGCATCAAATTCCGTCACCTCGTGTGCTTTCTCGAAATGGCTCGTCAGGGCAGTCTGGCGCGGGCGGCGGATGTGTTGGCGGTGAGTCAGCCAGCGATGTCGAAGACGCTCAAGGAGCTGGAGGAACTGCTGGCGGCAAGTCTGTTTATACGCAGTAAAAGTGGTGTGAACCTGACCGAAGCCGGGGTTGCCTTTTTGCGTTATGCCGGGCCTTCGGTGCAGGCGTTGCGTGATGGGGTGAACACCTTGCGCGGTGGCGAATATGCGGCAGGCACGGTTCGACTCGGCGTGTTGTCGACAGTGGAAAGTTTGCTGGTGCCTGAGGTTGTACGGCGCTTGCACGAGCGCCATTCGGCGCTGGTGGTGAGTGTGGTGACCGGGCCAAGCGCCTATTTGTTGTCGCAGTTGCGGGTGGGTGACGTGGACCTGGTGGTCGGCCGTATGACAGATAGCCCGGAGATTCAGGGGCTGACCTTCGAGCATCTGTACAGTGAATCCATGACACTGGTGGTGCGTCCCGATCATCCCTTGCTGGCCGAGCCACTGGAGCGTAGCGCCCTGGAAGATTTCCCGCTGGTGCTGCCGCTGGCAGGAACGACGATTCGCAAATATGCCGATAGCCTGTTCGTGCAATGTGGCATCAGCCAGTCGCGGCAGCGTCTGGAAACCTTGTCCGTGACCCTGAGCCGTCGTTATGTGTTGTCCAGCGAGGCGATCTGGATCGCGCCTCTGGATGCCGTGCGCCTGGATCTGGCAAGCGGCGAACTGCTTGAGATCAACCTGGGGCAGCGCGAACCGGGTGGTTCGGTGGGGATTTCCAGTAACGCCAGCTTGCCGTTGTCACTGGCGGCCCAGTGGTGCGTCGAGGTGCTGCGCGAGGTAGGGCAGGCGTATCGCGAAGGGTCTTATCCATAACCATTTGGTTATGTATTGAGGGTGGCTTTTCAATATTCCCCAGCCTTCTGTTGTTTGAAACTGCGCAGGTAGTGCTCCATAAATCAAACAACAGGAGATCGACATGTCTGATGCAGACAGCAGTCGTTTCGTTATTCGTGACCGTAATTGGCACCCCAAAGCCCTGACCCCTGATTACAAAACCTCTGTCGCCCGTTCTCCACGCCAAGCCTTGGTGAGCATCCCCCAGTCGGCCAGCGAAACCAGCGGCCCGGATTTCTCTCACCTGAAGATGGGGCGGTTCGATAACGACCTGCTACTCAACTTCAATAATGGTGGGCTGCCGGTGGGCGAGAGGATCATCGTTTCCGGCCGGGTCTGTGATCAATATGGCAAGCCCATCCCGCATACCCTGGTGGAGATGTGGCAGGCCAACGCCGGCGGTCGCTACCGGCACAAGAATGATCGCTACCTGGCACCACTGGACCCGAATTTCGGTGGTGTCGGCCGGGCTCTGACCGACCGTGACGGCTACTACAGCTTCCGCACCGTGAAACCCGGTCCGTATCCTTGGCGCAACGGTCCGAATGACTGGCGCCCGGCGCACATCCATTTCTCCATCAGCGGGCCATCGATCGCCACGCGCCTGATCACCCAGCTGTATTTCGAAGGCGATCCACTGATCCCGATGTGCCCGATCGTCAAGTCGATCGCCAATCCAGAGGCGGTACAGAGCCTGATCGCCCGGCTCGACATGGGTAATGCCAATCCGATGGATTGCCTGGCCTATCGTTTCGACATCGTGCTGCGCGGCCAGCGCAAGACCCACTTCGAAAACTGCTGAGGAGTCCGTCCATGCCTATCGAACTGCTACCCGAAACCCCTTCGCAAACGGCCGGCCCCTATGTGCATATCGGTCTGGCCCTAGAGGCTGCCGGCAACCCGACACGGCCGGAAGAAATCTGGAATCAGATGGCCAAGCCGGGTGCCGAGGGCGAACAGATTCTGCTGATCGGTCATGTCTATGACGGCAACGGTCACCTGGTGCGAGACTCGTTTCTGGAGTTTTGGCAGGCCAATCATGAAGGTGTCTACGACCCGGTCTTCGACTCGGAAAAAACCTTCAACAGCTTCGGCCGAACCGCCACCACCTTCGATGCGGGGGAGTGGACACTCAATACCATCAAGCCGGGCGTGGTGAACAATGCCGCCGGGGTGCCGATGGCGCCGCACATCAATGTGTCGCTGTTTGCCCGCGGGATCAATATTCACCTGCAAACCCGGCTGTACTTTGCCGATGAGCCACAAGCCAACGCGACGTGCCCGGTGCTTAATCTGATCGAGCAACCGCAGCGTCGCGAAACGCTGATAGCGCAGCGTTGCGAGGTGGATGGCAAGGCGGCTTATCGTTTCGACATACGTATTCAGGGGGAGGGTGAAACGGTGTTCTTCGATTTTTAAAACCCGCTTCGCGCCGAGCCAGCGAGTTCAACGGGCCAAGCGTGCAGACAACAAAAAGCCGCTGCCACCCTCACAGGGCGGCAGCGGCTTTTTGTTGTTACGGGTTACTTGCTATCAGGCAGCGCGTAAGCGATCACATAATCGCCGCGATCGGGTGACTGACGCGCACCACCCGCGGTGATGACAATGTACTGCTTGCCTGTTTTCGGCGACACATACGTCATCGGGCCACCCTGGCTGCCCACGGGTAGCCGGGCTTTCCAGGCCTCTTGTCCGTTGGCGGAGTTGAAGGCGCGCAGGTAGTAGTCCTGTGTACCGGCGATGAACACCAGGCCGCCCTGGGTAGAGAGCGTACCACCCAGCGTCGGCATGCCGATCGGCAACGGCAGATGCATCTTGATACCCAACGGGCCAGTGTCCTGGACGGTGCCGACCGGCACTTGCCACGCGACTTTCTGGGTTTTCATGTCGATCGCGGTCAGTGTGCCAAAAGGCGGTGCCTGGCAAGGGATGCCGGCAACCGACAGGAAGCGGTTCTTGTTCACTGCATACGGGGTGCCTTTGAGCGGTACTGCGCCCATGCCGGTGTTCAGTGCTTCACCACCGGAAGAGGTCTTGGCATCTTTCTGCGCCGCAATCATCTGGATCCACAGGCCCAGACGCATGTCGTTGACGAAGATAAAACCGTGTACCGGGTCAGTCGAGATACCACCCCAGTTCATCCCTCCCAGCGAGCCCGGGAAGCTCAGCGAGATATCGGTGCCTGGTGCGGTGTACAGCCCGTCGTAACGCATTTTCTTGAACGAGATACGGCAGAGCAGTTGATCGAACGGCGTTGCCCCCCACATGTCCGACTCGGTCAGCGTTTGCGCGCCGATCGCTGGCATGCCCACCGATTTCGGCTGAGTCAGCGAGTAAGGTTCGTTCGGGATGTTCGAGGTTTTGACCGGAACCTCTTCCACCTTGGTCAGCGGTTTGCCGGTGGCGCGGTCAAGCACGAAGATCTGGCCGGCTTTGGTGCCGATCACTACGGCGGGCACCTTGCTGCCGTCGGCTTTGGTGAAGTCGATCAGGCTTGGCTGCATGGGCAGGTCGAAGTCCCACAGGTCGTTGTGGACGGTTTGGTAGACCCACTTTTCTTCGCCGGTTGTTGCGTTCAGTGCAAGAACGGAAGCGCCGTACTTGTGGTTCAGTGCCGTACGTTCCACACCGTAGATGTCGGTGGACGAACTGCCCATCGGCAAGAACACGGTGTTCATCGCCGGGTCGTAGGACATCGGTGCCCAACTGTTGGGCGTGCTGCGCACGTAGGTGCTGCCGGCCGCCGGAGCCTGCTTGTCTTCGGGGTTGCCCGGGTCGAATGCCCAGCGCATCTCGCCGGTGACGACGTCGAAACCACGGATCACGCCACCTGGCATGTCGGTCTGGACGTTGTCGGCGACACGGCCGCCGACAACCACGGTGGTCCCGGCCATCAGCGGTGCCGATGACAGCTGGTAATAGGAATCAGGGACGTCGCCAAGACCTGCTTTCAGATCAACCTGGCCGTTGTTACCGAAGCCCTGGCAGAACTCCCCTGTATCGGCGTCCACTGCAATCAGGCGCGCATCGATGGTGTTGGTCAGCAGACGGCGCTGGCAGTTGGCGCCGGCCGGTACTGATACGGGCTTGGCAGGTGTGCTGCCGTCAGCAGGCTGGGCGAGCGCGGCGGTAGCGTCGAAGTAGGCGATACCGCGGCAACGTTGCCAAACACGGGTCTTGGCGTTGATCTCGTTCTTCCACAGCTGTTTACCGGTATCGGCATCCAGTGCGATGAGGTTGTTGTGCGGGGTGCAGATGAACACCTTGTCGCCAACCTGCAACGGTGTCATCTGATCTTCGGCGCCATTGCCGTCGCTGATCGCGATGTCCCCGGTATTGTAGGTCCATGCCGGCACCAGCTTCGAGACGTTGCTACGGTTGATCTGGTCCAGAGCAGCGAAGCGGCCGCCACCTTCGTCGTTACCGTAGTGTTCCCAGTTTTTCTGGGCCTTGGCAGGGTCGACCGTGGTCAGGCCAGGGCCGTCACCGGTCGGCGAAACAGGGGCATGGGGTACGAACATACCGGCACCACCTGCAACGATGGCGACTGCCAGCACACCGCTCAGAGCGTAGCCACTGCGACCGCTGGCCAGGCTATTGGCCTTGCGCAGATGGGGGTAGACCAATGCCACCAACAGGCTCAGCACGCCCAGGGCGAACAAGCGAGAGATCAGTGGCCAGAAATTCAGTCCGACATCGGCCAGCGCCCAAATCACGGTCAGCACCATCACCGCCGCGAACAGCCAGGCACCTTGCAGACGCTGCTTGAAGAGCAGTACGGCAGAGACGATCAAACCGAAACCGGCGAGCAGGAAGTACCAGCTGCCGCCCAGCGTGGCGAGGTAGCCACCACCTGCTGCGAAGAATAATCCAAATACCAGCACACCGAAGGCGACGACCCAGATGGGCCAGCGGCTGACGGATGCCGAAGGTCGAGACTTAGTCATGTTGCATGATCCTACTGACGCATGAACGTTTGTGGGGAGGGTTAAGAGCAGTGAAGGCAAGTCTGAAAATAGTTGTTAACTATTTGGTTAATTGCGCAAAGATATCAAAAAAAGCGAGCCCTGCGACAAATTGTCATTTGCCGGAAAGGAGAAACACTGTTGCGAAGATGGTAACAATCGAGAGAAATGCCCCTGAACACACGGGGCGAGCTGGCGAAGATTGCCTTCAGCCAGGTGTGATTGCCTACCGCAAAGAGCGATAGGCAATGGGGTCGACGTACGCCGATTGCAGGTCCCGCTCCGGGATTTCCCAGATGATTTGCTTTGGCGGCGTTTCTTTGGAAGCCGGGTTGTTGAGGTAGCTGTTTGCAGCGCCAGAGAACGCTCCACCGTCTTTGGCGAAGTTACCCACGGGGGCGCCCAGTGCCTGCTGCAGAAACCCTGCGAAGTTGGAGTTGCGTGAGAATGAAGTGCCGATGAGCGCGGTGTTGGGGAGGTCGGCATCGCCAAAAAGGTCTGCCTCAGTGTCAGGGTTGGCGGCCGACGTAACGGGAAGTTCGTGGGTGCTGGTTTGGGCGACCATGTCAGGTGCGGGTTGCCATTTGAGCGGCAGCCAGTCGATGCCCGCCAGATGGACCAGATCGCCAGGTCGAACCGCGAGCGGGGCATGACGTTCATTGAACGACCTGCTTGGCGTGGCGCTGATGCCCAGGGTCTTCAGGCGCTGTGTGATGGCATCGGCCGCCGTTTTCGCGCCGGATTCGCTCCAGTGCGTATCGGTGCGCAACCAGGCACTGGCCCCCAGTGGCGTCAGCGCCGCGGTGAGGTCCAGATTCGACACGCCGCCCGCATCCAGCTTTGAGGTCCAGGCCTGGATGCGTCCTTCGAGAGCGGCTGGGCGATGCAGTGTGCAACGCTGCTCGGAAGCGATGCGGCTCTTGTCTGGAACGATGACCACCAGCAGGCTGATACCACGCTGGGAGAGCTGCTGCTTTAGATCAATCACGGCCTGGGCTTTGGCATCGGCATTGCGCTGCGCTTGATGGTTGACCTTGAGCTCATCGGCCAAAAACAACCAGCCAGGACAACCTGAGCGAACCCTCGGCCCGGTGTCACTGAGGAGCAGCCAACTGACTCCGCGCTCCAGCTTGGCGAAGGTCGTGGGGAGGTGAGCGTTCGACAGTTCCTTGGCGAGTCGATGAGTGATATCGCCGTCAAGAATCTGCGAGGTCTGCACTTCACCGGGTAACAGTGAGATCTGCCCTGAAACGATCAGACGGCCAGAGGACAGCAGTCCGACGAACAGGAATATCAGCAGCGCCACGCCTGCCAACCGACTGCTGCGAATCGCCAAATCATCTGGCTGAGTAGGGAGCGGGGGAGGCTTTAGGGTTGTCATCAGAATTGGAAGTACAGGAAGGGTACGGTTTCGCGACTGGCGATCAGTGCGAACGACAGCATGAAACCGGCGATGGGCCAAAGGGCGGTGGTGTGGAGCAATAGGCCGCCCAGTCGTTTCTCACAGTAAGGGTGCAACAACGGTGCAACGACACCGAACACCCCCAGCAAACCCGCAAGGCCGTGTACCGGGCGTAGGGTCGCGGACAGTTCGTCACCGAGGGCAATGCCTTGCAGGCCGAACTGTCCGGCATACAGGCTCAGCGCGCTGTGAAAGTCGGGGGCGCGGAACAGTGTCCAGGCCAGGCAGACGAACAGCAGGGTCAGCCCATGGGAAAACACTGGCTGTAACGGGGGCAGGGTAGAGCTGTTCCAGACACGATTCACACACAACGCAATACCATGGGCGCTGCCCCACAGCAGATAATTCCAGCTATCGCCACCGTGCCAGAGGCCGGCGATAGCCATGATCAGGAACAGGTTGCGATAGGTTTTCCAGGTGCCGTTGCGATTACCACCCAGCGAAATATACAGATAGTCACGCAGCCAGCTGGACAGCGACAAATGCCAGCGGCGCCAGAAGTCCTGGATGCTGTTGGCCAGATAGGGACGGTTGAAGTTCTCGGGAAAGTGGAAGCCCAGCATCAATCCAAGACCAATGGCCATGGCGCTGTAGCCGGCGAAGTCGAAGAACAGTTGCAAGGAGTAAGCAAGGCAGCCGATCCAGGCGTCAGAGAAACTTGGGTTCTGCACATTGAACGCCACATCGACCACCGGCGACAGGGTGTCGGCCACCAGGACCTTCATGCTCATCCCGACCATGAACCGGCGTGCGCCCAGCGAGAAATTCTGCCAGTTGAAGTGACGCTGATTCAGCTCACGCCGAACCCAGTTATAGCGAATGATGGGACCGGCGACCGAATGGCCGAACATCGAAATATAGGTGGCGTAATTAATGAAGCTGCGTTCGGCCGGCACGGTGCGGCGGTGTACATCCACCAGATAGGAAATCGCCTGCAAGACGATAAACGATAGCCCGGCCGGCATGATGACTCGCTGCCAGTCCAGCGGCATGGCGCCAGACCAGGCAAGGGCATCGATCAACGTACCGGCGACGATGTTGGCGTACTTGTACCAGCACAGCACCGCTGTGTTGAGCACGATCAGTGTCACGAGTAGCCGCACGCGACCCTTGTCTTTTTCCCGCAAGGCGTCAATCAGCAAGCCGCCGGCCCACGCCGTGATCGTCAGCACCACATGCACTGCGAGGAACCGAGGGCTCAACCAGCCATAGAACAGCCAGCTGCCGATCAGTAACGTGACGTTGCGCCAGGCGGCTGGGCACACTGCATAGCTGCACAAGAACAGCGGCAGGAACAACGTCAGAAACTCGAGAGAGGCAAAAACCATGGTGGTGGCGCGATCCGATCAGTGGGCCAGGACGTCAGTCGCGAGCAACAGGTGCGGGCCATTTGCACCAGGCAGCAGCACAACGCTGTAGCGCTCGCCGGCCTTGAGCTGGCCGAGGTCAAGTGGCGCACCGACATTGGTTTGGGCGCAGACCAATTGAACCGACAGGCTGACCGGGTTGATCGCTCGGCGTTGCACGCTGCCGTCGGCCACCTCCTTGAACAGGTCGGTGTTTTTTCCCGCAGCACGCAAACCGGCCTGGGTGCACGCTGGATCGGCACTGATAAACGCCAGCGAGGCTCTCAGGCTATTGAAATCGTCGGGTTGCTCACGGATGACGACCTGACGGATACCTTGAGCGCTATCTGGCAAAGCGATCACACTGGCGAATTCGCCTGCTGCCACCTGGATGTCCAGCGGCTGGCTTTTGCCGTTGCGTTCCAGGGTGCCCTTGATCGGCTGGTTGGCGGGCACGGGCAGGTAGTCGGACACGGCATTCGAACCCTCGAGCCTGAGGCTGGCCCGCGAGCCTTCGGCCAGCAGCTGCAAGGGGCGGTCGGCGGCGTTGATAAAGCGCAAGAAGGCCGAGTCCTGATCCGGGCCCGTCGGGTACAGGGCAATGTCGGCGGCCTGGGCGTGCAGGCTCAGCATCAAGGGCGCGAACAGCGCCCAGCCACATGCGGATCGAGTCATTTGCCGGCTCCTGTGCTGCTGACGGTGTCGGCGGGCAACTTGGCCAACGCACCACCAATCGCAGTGCCCCAGGCTTGATAACCGGCAACGGTAAAGTGCTGCCCATCGGTGGTGATCCACTGCCCGGGTTTGGAGAACGTCAGCGAATCGATGTAGGTGCAAGGCGCCACGTTCGCGGCTAAAAACTGCGACATCAACTGGGTGCGGGCATCATTCTTCTGGTACATGCCACCGGCTTTGCCCCAGGCCGGGCCCACCCAGGCGCAACGGGTCCCGGTGGCCGCGATGGCCTTGGCCAGGCCGGTGACGCTTTGCCATGCCCAGGCCTTCGGAAACACGGGCTTGTCGTAGGACGCCATGGTGTCGCCGATGACCAGTACCACCAGGTCGGGCTTGTCGGCGGCGATCAGGTCCTGGATCGGTGTGGTGGTGGCGTCACGACCCTTGATCACCATCTTGTCGTTGCCTTTGCGCTCGGCACCGCAGTCGACCTTTTTACTGATCAGCCAGTCGCCGGCGCTGGCGCCACAGGCACCGATGGAGTGAACCAGGGCGCCTTGGCGAGTCAGGTTGTCGTGCAGCGGCTCCAGCAAATGGTCCGCGAGGCTCATATGGCTCTCCCCAAGAACAAGGAGCGTCAGGCCGGCAAGGGCAGAAGTGGGCATCGGAAACTCCAGAATGATCAGTTGGAATAAGGTGAGGCGTACGGACTGACCGGCAAGCTCATGGGGCCGCTGATGTCCTCGAACAGGTAACGCAAAGACAGGGCGCCGCTGAATTGTTGGTAGTCGTGGGCGTTGTCCAGGCCCAGATTGGCGCCCAGCAGGAAGTTCGAAGCGACCTTGTATTCAGCCGCTGCGGCGACGCTGTAGCCGATCCCGGTTTTGTTTTGCCCGGCGTAACGCAGGCCCGAGGCCGCCTGCAGGGCTTTGTCGGTCGGGAAATAGTCGACACTGTCTTGCTCGAAATGCTGCACGCCGACCGAGCCCTTGACTTGATACGTCAAGCGCCCGGTGCGTTGTGCCCAGGTCACCGGTACGCCCAGGGCGAAGAACGTCTGCGGACTGAAATAGCCGCCGTGGCCATAGGTGAAATAGTCCTGATTGTTCGCGTAGCTGATGCCGGTCATGCTCAGGCCGACGGTCAGCTTGCTGTCCGTTGCATTTTGCAGGTACCAGTAGATGCCGCTGCCCAGTTCACTGCGGCTGTTGGATTCGACATGGTTGCCCAATAGCTGGTGCCAGGAGGCGTAGCCATAGGCGCCGACTTCACTGTCGTCATAGCTCAACTGGCCGCGCCCGCCGTTGGCGGTCACACCGCCCCAGGACTGCCCGCTGCGTTTGTCCGTGGTGCCGGCAAACGAGGTGACGCTGTCAGTCACCGGACGCCGGGAAACGCTCACCCCGTAGCGGACATTAGAGGAGTCGCTTATGGGGCGATCAACGCTGATGCCGCCCGTGGCGGTGGAGTATTTGAAGCCGAGCGGGGTGGTGCCGAGATCGGCCTTGAGCCCATCCGCGGGCCGTTGAATAGCGACGGAAAGACCGACACCCTCGGCTTTTTGCGAGCCGGCGCCTTCGCTCTGCGCACCGCTACCGAAGCGCTGCAGTGCTTCGCCGCTGGCACTGCCGGCGTTCAGCGAGACCGGCGTCACGCGCAGGGCGACACGGCTTTCATCCAGCGGGATATTGATTTCCAGCGGCGTTTCAATATCGGTCAGCTTGCTCAACCCCGACTCACTGTTGTTGCTGCGAATGCTCACGCCCTGGGTGACGTAGGCACTGCGCTCCTGAAGGATTTTATTCAGCGCCAGTTGCGCGGGGCTGATGTCTTCACTCACCAGTGCTGCGCGCGGCAGCTGCGACTCGAATGGATTGCTCGCCTGCTGGGGCCTTGGCAGGGCGTCGATGCCAAAAGGGGTGTTAGACCTCACGCTGCCCGGTATTTCCTGAGCCGGTGGCGGGATCGCTGCCAGCAAGGTGTCGCGACTGACCTCGCTACGTGGCCCCGACACCCCCGCAAAAGGGTTGGGTGCCACCGTCGACCCGGCCAGTTGGCCGCTCTGGCTTCTGCGTTTCTCGCTCTGCTCGATGGCCACTGCCTTGCGCAGCAGATCGGTCGCCGTGCCGGTCTTGCCCATGTTCTGGTAGAGGCGTGCGGCCTCGGTCAGCGTTTGAGGGTTACCGGATTCGGTCTTGAGCAGCTGTTGCAGTGCCTGTTCGGCAAAACCTGTGTCATGTGCCAGCACCGCCGCGTCGGCGGCACCCAACAGCAGTTGTGGGTCGTTTGGCTGACGTTGTAACAGCGGCTTGTAGAGTTCGAGGGCTTTTGTCGTGTCGCCGTTGGCCGAATACATTCGTGCCAGCGCCGCGACGGCGGCGCTGTCACCGGGACGTTGCGCCAGCGCGGGCGCCAGCGTGTCATACGCGCTGGCCAGATTGCCTTGTTCGCGTAGATGGTCAGCCTGGCGGATGCGATAGAGATGGAGCAGGTCGTCGAAACGCTTGCGAGTCGGTGCGTTCAAGGGCTTGTTCTGAAGGTCGCGCAGAATCTCGTTGACCTGGGCGTCTTCCCCGGACTCAAGCAGGACCGAGGCGTATTGCAGGATGAAGTCCGCCGAGGGCGCAGCGGTGTGTTGCAATTGGCCGCGCATGAGGGCCAGCGCTCGGGTCGGCTCGCCGATCTCGACATAGGCCGAGGCCAGGCTCGCCGTGCGATCTGGACTGTTGTTGGCCATCGGCTGAGTACGATCGAGCAAGGTCAGGGCTTCCTGTCGCTGTCCGCGCTTGCCCAACCCGATCGCCTGGCTGAGTTGCAGGTTGAGGCTGACATCAGCGGCCAGTGCTTCCATGTCCGGGGTGCGCTGGTCGGGGCGCAAGCGTCCCAAGGTTGCCTGGGCGGCTTTCCACTCACCCATCTGGACCGACAGCAAGGCGCTGACGTAAAGCGCATCGGCATTGTCGGGGTGGGCCTGGAGCATGGTGTTGATCAGGTCCCGAGCCTTTTGCGGTTCGTCCATTGCCAGGTTCAGGCGGGCCAGGGCGAAACGTGTCCAGATGTTGTCCGGCTCAACGCGCAGCGCGTCTTGCAAGGCGTTGCGCGCAGCGGGCAGGTCGTTGCGTTGTTCGGCGAGGGCGGCCAGTTGCGTCGCGCGCAAGGCTTGCAGGCGTGCGGACTGGCCGGTCTTTGCCTGTCCGGTGGCTGGCAGGCTGTTGATCAGTTGCAGGGCTTCATCGTTCTTGCCGCTCTTGAGTAGCACATTAACCAACCCTTCCTGTGCTCGAGGGTCGTCGCGGCGCAGATTCAAAATTTGCCGATAGTTGCGCTGAGCCTCATCGAACTGGCCCGCGCTGGCCTGAATATCCGCCAGGGCGAGGAGAGCATCCGCCCCGTTTGGATTCTGCCGCAGCGCCTGGTTCACCAAGGCCTGTGCCTGGGCTGTCTGGCCTTTGGCCTGGGCATCGCGGGCCTGCTGCAACGCAGACCAGTAGCGCACTTCGTTCAGCGCCACTTGCCAGCGGCTGCCGTTGTGTTGTCGCGTGGCCTGCCCCAGGAGCTTTTCCGCTTCGGCCAGTCGCTGTTGCTGCTGGCGAATAACCCCAAGGCCGCCCAGCGCGTCAGCGTCATCGGGCTGGGTTTTCAAGCGTGCTTGAAACGCCTGTTCGGCGGTGGCCTGGTCGCCTGCTTTGAGCGCCTTCAGACCGCGCGCGACTTCGGCGGGCGGTTGCCATTCCTTGCTGGCCGTCGTTGCCGGCTGTTGCTTGCCCTTGTTCATCTGCGCGCGGATTTCCACGTCATCCGGATGCGTCTTGAGGTACGCCTCGAACAACGGTACTTGTGCCGGATTGGGCGGACCGATCCAGGTCAGTGCCAGGCGCCAGCTTTCGTCGGCATCACCGGCAATGTCGGTACGCTGGGTCAGTGCGGCCAGTGCACGAATGCCCTCGGCACGGCTGTCTTCACGACGGACCAGATGCTTGGCGTAAAACAGCGCGACGATCGAGTCGTTGGGCATCTCACGTTGCAGGCGCTGGAATCCGCTGCGTGCTTCAGCCCAGTCAGCCTGATTGAAGGCAAGGTTGTTGTAATACTCGCGGCCGATCGTACCTTGAGGTGGGCGGCCATCGAACAGCGAGCGAAACACGGCGGTCGCCTTGTCACGCTCACCGGCATCGACGAGGCGCCGAGCCTCCTCCAGGCGCTGCTGGTTCTGCGGTTGGGCCACGCCGATGTCCTGCGCCAATTGCAGGGCCTGTCGAGGCGTTGGCTGGATGGCTTGCAAGCGGGCGAGGTATTGCTGCGCCTGTTGTGGCTTGCCCTGTTGCACGCCGATCAAGCCCAGGCCATAGAGTGCGTCAACCTGGACCGGGTCCAGCAGCAGGACTTTCTGCCAGACTTCCGCAGCGCGTTGAGGGTTGTTGTGCGACTGCCAGTAATGCCCTTGCTCGACGAGTAACGTCTGTGGCGTCGGACTTTGAGCGTGTGCAGCAGCCGTCCATGCGCTCATGACGGCGATGGCTAGCGTGCGGTGGTGCGCGTGCATGCGGTCTCCCAGGAGAGTTTCAGCGTTCCGTCTTCCCGGAATCGGTAATGTTTATCTGCCCAGCCGAGCGCGAACAGGCTAAGCATGAAGTTGTAGTAACGCGGCGGACTGGCGTCGGTATCAGGCCTGGCCAGCGCCTCTTGCAAGGCGAGCTCCACGCGCTGTCGTTGTTGATCGGCCAACCGGGGATGCCCCTTGGCCTCAAGGTAGGGAATCAGTGCAGCCCAGAATCCGAACGGGCTCTGACCCTGAACACTGCCGTGGAGAATTCGGACTGTTTCCGGGGGGGAGCCCGTCGCGACAGTGCTGCGGGCCATGCCGTCCAGCCGTTTGAGCAGGAGCGCTGCCAGCGGTTCGGAGGTGTCACTCATGCCCAGCCAGAGGTACGCGCGAATGGCATCGTAGCTGCCCGTGTCGCCGTTGATCGGGTCGCTGACGAAGACACCCGATTGCGCTGAAGTGCCTTGATAACCGACCCAGTCAGCGACAAAACCGTGGTGGCTTGATTGGGCAATCATCGTCGCGGTGTTGTTGGCAATCGCTTGCCAGGGGCCGTTGGGAGCTTCCTTGGCCAGCCGCCGTAACAGTGGCAGTGGCAGGTAGCTGGGGTTCAGGCGCCAGAGAGCATCCGGCAGGATGAAGCCCTGTGGTCCAGGCAATACCATCGGACCCAGCCCGGGCAGCGTGACGACCAATTGCGCTTCAATCGTCGCCATCAGGTGCAGGGCATCCTGGCGATAGTCCGGCCGATGCCACAGGCGTGCGGCTTCGAGGAGGGCGTAGGCGATCCACAGGTCGGCGTCGGCAGCCGAATTGGCGTCCTGCAGGCGCCACTGACCGTCCGTGCCTTGCCCCCATAACCAGCCTGGCAGGCGAGTGGCGGTGGCGGTGGCGGAGCCTGCGAGGTTGGCTGATGTCCAGCGCCAGAGTTTGTCAAAGCGTGCCTGATCGTTGCCGATCAGTGCGAAGAGCATGCCGTAGGATTGCCCTTCAGAAGTGCTGTGATTGTTCTCCAGGCTCGATTCCAGAACCCGGCCGTCGGCCTGGACGAAGCGCGTTGCATAGGTTTGCCACAGTGGCCAGGCCGGCAACTCACAGGGAGTTGTGGCGGCTATCGCAGGCACCGGCAGGGCGAGCGCAAGCACAACGCTCAACCTGCGCACGTTACCGCGCAGGCACTGGCGAAGTGAAACCGCCCGGCTGCTCATGGACGACACAGGCATGCGCAGCTCATTGGCCAAGACGACGTTTGGCCCGTAAGCGCAGGGCCAGGTAAGTCATCGAAGCAAGCAGCAGGACCCCGAGGAGCGTGAACAGCATGAGCGCCATTATGTTTTGCGAGAGGTACCACTGCAGATAGCGCAATGGCCCCAGGCTCCCGACGTAGTAGTCCTGTTCGGCGACCAGCGATTTGACATGCTTGCCCTTGACCACCACCAGACTGCCTTGCAACTCGTGGGCGTTTTCTTCGCTGCTGAGCAGGGCGTTGGTCACGTCGGCCAAGCCGTTGGGCCTTGCGCTGGCGATAAACACCACACTGCGCCCACTCTTGAGCGGCGATTCGAATCCAGTCAGATAAGCACTGCCGTCGTCAGCGCTGAACCTGAAGCTGCTGCGCGCTTCACGCAGATTGGTTTTCGTATCCGGGCTGATCCAGTTGCGCAGACGCAAGGGCAGGTCAGACAGTTCAAAGTACTGCGCAGCAGCTTCGTCCTTGGCCGGCAGCAGGCTTTGCCATTGCTCCAGCAGCGGCTGATTGTTGCCCGAGGCGAGCACCAGCAGATCCCGGTCGCGTTGCTCGGCCACCTGGTCGGCGTGGACCACCTTTACGCCGGTGGCCGGATAACCGGTGGAGTCGCCGAAGCGGCCCAGCACGGTCAGATAGGCGCTCAGATCGGCCGGGCCTGGTTCGTTGGGCAGGATCACCGATGTTTCAGAAAGGTCGGCCATGCGGGTGAACGGGAAGCCGCTGTCCTTGAACACCCCGAGGTTGGGCATGGCCATGAAGTGTTCGTATTGGCTGAGGTCCAGGGTCGAGTCCGGGTCGATCACACCGCGCATGTTGTCGATGATGATGTCGCGGCAGTCGCCCTGTTTGATGTAGTCATACATAAAGCGAAATTGCAGGCGTGATTGCAGCGCTACGGAATTGAGCGGCAACAGCATGCGCGACGTGCGGGCCAGGCTGTCGTCGGTTTTGAGCATCGCCAGCAGGCTGTCGCTGCTGCCGAGTTTCTCGATCGAAGGCAGATCGATCGACTTGATGAAGGTATCGTTGAAGTGGACCAGCAACGAGGAATTGGTGGAGACCGGCTGCGGCGTATAGCGGTATTTCAGGTCAAGTTGTGCGCCGGGTTCACGCCAGTTGAACAGGTCGGGTGGCAAGCGCAGCGCAACCGTCATTTGTCCCGGGTTGTAACCCGATACATTGAGTTCTGCGGGCTTCGCCAGTTCACCCAGGCGAACCGGGCGGTCGGAGGGCAGCCAGTTAGGCGCGTCGTACGGTCGGCGTGGCTTGAGCGAGTCGATCCGGTCGATCACCACGCTCTGCCCGGAAAAAGCCGAGCCACCGAGGGCCAGCGCGGTCGCGGCGACCTTGAGATCGGCGCCATCGCGCCCGGAGACGATCAACAGTTTGCCCTGAGCATCATTCGGGTTGCTCACGAGTGTCAATGTCGGCCCCGTGGCCGCTTTGATCGGCAAGCCACTCAAGGCCGTCGATTCGCCACTGCTGACAAACACCACGGCGTTGCCTTTGGCCGGCAGGCTGGTGAGGCTGGCGGGGAAGGTTGCGCCGCGGTAGCTGGCCAGGGCGCCAAACCAGGACGACAGGATACCGGCGGCCTCAAGCTCAGGGCCGCTCGGGCGCGCAGTGAACACGAAGGGCAGCTTCAGGGGCGAAGCGTCTCGACGATCGAACAAGGGCAGAGGCAGAGCGGACAGGTCGTTGGGCTGTTTAATCGAGGACACCTGGAGGCTCAGCTGGCTCTCATTGCCGATCTTGGCCCACAGGCTGGAGTGCAGAGGGTCTTCACATTGCATCGTGTAGTGACCGATGAACTGCAGGCTGAGCCGGTTGAATTCGGTGATGGTCTGCGGCGGAATCTGCACGGTCCGGGTCTGCAATTTACCGGCCTCTTCCTTCGGGAGGGGCAGGCTGGCGGCCACTTGATCGTTGATCAGCACGTTGATTTGCGAAAGGTCGGCCAGCAGCGCCGGTGAATAGCTGTACTGCAGCGTGACCTGCGCAGCCGTGACGACTTCATCGGCGCGCACATTGAAGTTCACACTGTCGGTAGCCTCCACGCCTTTAAGGTTCATCGAATAGCTTTTGCCGAGCTCCTTGAGGGTGCGGGTATAGCTGTTGCTCGGGGCATCGGTCCCGGGCAACGATGCGACCGGCATCACCGCCGGCTCTGTGGCGTTGATTGGGGTGGTAGCACTCAACGCCCAGTCGCTCCAGCCCACTAGTGAGCAGGCGAGCAGCATGAGTGAGCGACGAGGAGGAAAGGTCCGGCGAGTGGAAGGCTTCAAGATCGTTGCGTGTCCGCGGTGGGGTCGATGGGGGATGGAGTGGCCGGGCGTTTGCGCAGCAGCGCCTGGCTGTCCTTTAGGGTGGCAACGAACAAGCGCAGGATGGCGCGCAAGCCAATGCTGCTGACCTCGCGCAACGCTGACATTGGCGCGTCGAGGCGGCCGTTGCCCCACGTGTTGGCCCAGGTGTCGGCCCGTGAAAAGGTCAGTCGCACCAGCTCACTTTGCTGGCGCAGGGTCAAACCCTCGAATTTCACGCCTGCCACGTTGTCGTTGCTGAAGATCGTTGTTGCGGGAAAGAGGCTTGAGGGAGGTGTGCGCAGAATGCACAGCCGCAGCTTCTCTTTGGCGCTGAGCTGAACTTGCGGTGGCAGTGCCAGACCCACGCCGTTTTGTGAGAAGTCCCGGGTTATGCAATCGAACGATGTGCCGTCTTCGCGATAGACGCGCACGGGCAGATCCGCGGGCACCCTGGGCTCGTTGCGCACCTGAGAGGACTCAGTGGCCACCGCCACGGCGGTGCTGACGATGATGATGTTGTACACGGTCCAGATCAGGTTGATCAGCAGGGTCGTGACCTCGGCCGAATCACTCCCGACCAGTTTCACCACGCCGATCGCCAGACCGATCATGTTCAAGGTCAACAGGACGATGTAAGGCCGCGCGAGCTTCCAGTTGAAATAGTCCTTTTCGACGGTGCCGCCCTTGTCGGTTACGTTGAATTTGCCCAGCGAAGGGCTGATCAGGGCCAGCAGGACCGGTCGCATGATGTGCCAGGCCAACACCGACTCATACACTTCGTTCCAGAAGGAATGGCGGAAGCGCCCCTGGATGCTGGAGTTGGTCAGGCTGGAATGGAAAATATGCGGCAGCACATAGACCGTGACCATCAACGCCGAGGCATGGAAAATCTGCGCGTCGAAAAACAGGTAGGCCAATGGTGCGGTCAAGAACACCAGGCGGGGCAGGCTGTAGAAAAAGTGCATCATGGCGTTGAGGTAGCAGATGCGCTGCCCCAGGTTCAGCCCTTTGCCAAACAAGGGATTGTCGGTCCGAAAAATCTGCACCATGCCCCGTGCCCAGCGTATGCGCTGGCTGATGTGTCGGGAAAGGCTTTCGGTGGCCAGTCCCGCCGCTTGTGGAATGGCGAGGTAAGCGGTGTTGAAACCACGTCGATTGAGCTTGAGTGCCGTGTGCGCATCTTCGGTCACGGTCTCGGTGGCGATGCCGCCGACTTCCAGCAAGTGAGTCCGCCGGATGACCGCGCAGGAGCCACAGAAAAATGCCGCGTTCCACAGGTCGTTGCCGTCCTGCACCAAGCCGTAGAACAGCTCACCTTCATTGGGTACCGAGCGAAAGGTATCGAGGTTTTTTTCGAACGGATCGGGTGAGTAGAAAAAATGCGGCGTTTGCAGCAACGCCAGGTTCGGGTCCTTTAAAAACCAGCCCATGGTGATTTGCAGGAAGGAGCGGGTGGGCACGTGGTCGGCGTCGAATATGGCAATGAACTCGCCATCGGTGACTTTGAGTGCCTCGTTGAGGTTGCCGGCCTTGGCATGTTGATTGTTGTCGCGGGTGATGTAGTTGACACCAATCTGCTGACAGAAAGCCTTGAATTCCTCCCGGCGTCCGTCATCGAGCACGTGCACCCGCAGTTTGCCCTCGGGCCAGTCAATGGCCTGAGCCGCGAGTACCACCAGTTTGACGATACCCAATGCTTCGTTATAGGTGGGAATGAACACATCCACCGTCGGCCATTCAGCGGGTGGCTGTTGCAGAAACTGCGGCTTACGTTGCAACGGCCAGGCGGTCTGTATATAGCCGAAGACCAGGACGAGCAAGGCATACAGTTCTGCCAGCACCAGCCCGTAGCCAAATACGGCATCCTGCCAGTTGTCGAAGTCCAGAGTGTCGGACAGGCGCCAGTACATGTAACGCAACGAAGCGATCAGCGAGAGGGTGATCAGGGTCAGGATCGCCAGACGCCCGGTTTGCTTGCGGATGATCAGGCTGGCGGCAAAACAGACGGAGGCAAACACGGCTTGGGAATACAGATTCTGCGGTGCAGTGAGGATACCCAGCACCAATAATGCTGCAATCAGCCCGCCTGAAATTTTCAGGCCCAGGCGCCAACGCAGGGGCCATTGACTGAAGCGATCCTGGAAGCTATCCAGCAGCTTCTGCAACCACCAGGTCTTTGCAGGTAGCTGATTCAGCTGGACGGTCATAGCGTGCCCTGCTGGCTGGAAGCATCCGTGAAAAGCAGGGCATGGACCGCGCCTGATAGCGACAGAATGTCCTGACAGCCAATGCTCTCAGGCGCGTGCTGCAACAGGTCCCGACCATAGGCCAGCGACTCGTTGAACTGGTGATCGAGGCGAATCGTCCCGATCAGGTTAGCGCCGAGCCGTCGCCGAAACAGCACGCCCATGTCCCTGCTGAACGCACGGGAGTCATCCCATTGGTTGAGCACATACCGCTGCTGCTGTGCGCGTCGCGGGCTGGTTTCCAGCCATTGGGTCATGGTGTCCAGTGCCAGGTAGGAGGCCGCGTCGGCCACCGTCATCACCAGCACCAGATCGGCAGCGTCGAGTGCCTGTTGCGAATAGACGGTCGCGCCCGAAGGCGTATCCAGGATCACGGTATCGTTTTCGCTGAGGTGCATTGACGCCAGGTGCTGGCTCAACCAGTCAGCATCTTCAAGCAGCATCTGCCTGAGCAATCGGCGATCGTTCAGCTCGCCAGTGCCGAAGGGCAGGCACTCACTGTCGCTAAAGCCCGGCAGGCGATGAGCGCCCCAGTCGGCGTCCTGCTCTTTGAGTTGGATCAGCCCGGGAGCCGGCCTGGTGATACCCAAGTGGCTGGACAGCGCGTTCTGAGGGTCCAGATCAATCGCGATGACTCGCCCGCCAGGGTGCCGAAGTGTTTTCGCGAGGCCAGCGGCGATGGTGCTTTTACCCACCCCGCCATTCGCTGAAACGATGGCAATGACCTTCGCCTTGGTCCGCTTGCGAATCGTTTCTGGCAGACCGTCCCGACGAACCTGGTTGAGTTCACGCAACAGGTCGCTCAATCGCTGACGGTCATCCGCAGCAGCACTCGCAGGTGGCTCAGTCAGGGGAGGGGACTTGGGCGAAGGCAGCGGGAGGAAAACATTCTTCACAGGCTCGATCGGCGCGCCAGTCAATAAAGAAGACTGTGGCTCGTCCAGTTGAAACACAGGAGACGTTGGCGTTGTGGGAGACAAGGCCGCCGACTCTGGTTCTGGCTCAGCCATTGCAGATGTAATCGGGTCGTCTTTGAAATCTTTATAGTTTGGTTGTATTTCCTGGTAAGTTTCCGCATTGGCACCAAAACGTGTAAAGAGTTTCGTAATATCGTCTACATATTTCATGCGTTGTACCAGGAATGAAATAACTCAGAAACTCAGCATTCCATTAACTTAACAAAGTTTATGCGTAGTCTTGGCGTTGGCAGAGTGCCAGTAATCTAGGAGGTCTGCGTTTGCGTGTCAATGAATGTTATAAAAAGTCAGCGAGGCTCGTTAGTGTTAGTCTGAATCTTGTTGAAGTGTTATGTTTGTGTGTGGGCAGTGTGAGTGTCGATCGCGTTCGATAGTTAGAGACTGGGTTATGTAATAAATAAGTTGGCTGATGTGTTTGAAGCACGGTGCTAAAAAAATGCTCCGTATCGAAAGATACGGAGCATTTTTTCATTTGCCGAGCACGAAGGTTGACCGGTTGAAAAATACAGGTCTCAGGCGTTGTGGCATATTGTGCTTAGAACAGCAAACCCATCAAGGATGCTTTGACCGCTGCTTCGGCTTTGTTTGATGCTTGAAGTTTACGCATGGAATTGACTAAATGAAATTTCACGGTCCGAATATCAATATTTAGAATAATGCTGATTTCAACATAAGTTTTTCCAGTGGCCGTCCATTTTAAGGTTTCTTTTTCTCGAGCGGTCAGTGGTTTATACATTTCGGGTATGTTTTTTTCGGAAAAGAAACGCGTCATGGATTCATGCGCTAACTGAGTCAGCCAAATTAGCTTGGTCTCTTTACTCTCCAGTTCTGTCGGTGAAATATATTCGCTGGAGCGGGAAACAGAGAGTAAGCCGATACTGTTGAATCCGCGCTGCGATGAAAGGCACCATCCATGATTTAGGTTGTAATGCCGCGCTTCTTCCCAGAATTTCAGACTTTGACTTTGCTGCTCTGCTGACCAGCGCAAGGGAATGGACCGTGTTAACCCATGTTTGACAGTGGGGTCTTGGGAAAAATAATGTTCGGCTACATATTTTTCTTCCCAAGGGGCAGGGTAATTTGAAAGTAGAAAATATTGCGGGGATGTTAACGATAAGGGGATTTTTAGTCCGTAGGAGCAGAATTCGAATCCCAGGTTGGAAGTTATTTTAACCAGTTCATTGAATAATTCATTTTCAGAAGTGCAGCCAGAAACTAACTCAATGAAGTCTTCGCGCCATTCTTTCACCAATACTACCTTCCGTGGTCAGCGCCCCCAGTGAGAAGGGCGGGGGGCTATTATACAGAATTGGAGCGTGCCAGGGAGGTAGCCCTGGAGTGCATCAATATTTGCTGAATACAGCGGCAATACCACGTCCGGTAAGGTCCGTAGCACAGATAAATCTCCCGCAAGGACGCAGTAGCTCTCTGTATTTTTTAGTACGTCAGTGCTAGAAAGTCGATATTTCTAAGTGCCTGGATTTTTACCCTCGCCACAGGGAGGGCGCAACTTTCAACTCAGTCAGATAAAAATTGTCAATTGTTTAACCGTTGATGTTGCTCATTGTTGGATGCGGTTTTAATTAACCTGCCCATTTGGGCAGCTACTAATACAGCTCTCGATTTGTTGTACTGGCCGGATAACATTTGCCGAGAGGTTGTCATGCTAACTGTTATAACAGGGACTGTTAATGATCTTTTGCCTGGGATGGCATGTGCGCTCGCTAAATATAGGTATCAGGTATTCGTTAAAGAGTTAGGCTGGCCTCTACGTTGTGAGGAGGGGGTTGAGTTAGATGATTTCGATCGCCCTGATACGGTATATGTTTTGGCCTGTGATCATAATCACGAAATATTTGGTTGCGCTCGGTTAATTCCTACTAATCGTCCATACCTGCTGGGGGATGTATTCCCTCACTTAATGGGAGGGAACCCTCCGCCGTTCTCTGCGGGTATATGGGAGCTCTCCCGGTTCGCTATTAGCCACCCGAAAGGCCAGGTATTGAGTGCTGAACAGGCCTGGAAAAATACGGTGAAATTGGTGAGGGAAGTGATTGACGTCGCACGCTCAAAAGGCGCGTTTCGATTGATCGCGTTCAGTGCTGTAGGCAATGAGCGTTTGCTAAAACGGATGGGCGTCAATACATGCAGGATTTCGCCGCCGCGGCTGATCGACAACAAAAGTATCGTTCCCTTCTGGATCGAAATCGACGACAAAACCACTAGCGCTTTGCGTCTGGCCGCCTAAAAACTTTACAGCGAATGATAGTCGAGAATGCCGATGAGTAGAGTCATAGGTTTGGCGGCATGCGATTGGTATGCCCTGAAGTGCTTGGACGAACGTATTTCGGTGGTGGGCCGCACTCAGGAACAGCTTGAGCAGCGAGTGACAGCGGCCTGCGAGCACTCCGCAACTGAGCATAATGTACCGATAGCCTGGAAGGACGAGAGTGGCGAGATAGTCGCTTTTTGCATCGTGCATTTCGACAAGCAGCGCAAGGTCAACGGGCTTGGCAGTGCGTACTTTTCAACGCTGATAGTAGTGCCGGTGGCGAGTGTCCTCCAGCAGCTGATGCGCTGTGCAATTGAGTATATAAACAGTACTCGGTTGCTGCCTCGGCGGGTGTCTGACTTGGTAGGCCCTATCCACAGTTCATTCTTGATTGAGCGAGGGCTGCGCACATTTGAGTCTGATTTCAATGTGTTTTCGTTGCCATCAAATACGATTGAGTTGACTGATGCCTTGGTGCAGGCAGGATTCCGAAAGGAAAAAGACCTGGTTGAAATTGTCTTTCAACCGCCCGCTCAAGGGTATCAACAGCATGCCTTGGAAGAAAAGCTCACTCAGCGATTGACGGGTATTGAGTTCCATCACTACGGGCAAGACGAATTGGTTGCCAGAAGCCAATTGTTAGCAGACTGTTATAATCAATCTTGGGAGCGAAATTGGGGTTACAGCCCTGCGTCAAAAGAACAGTTTGAAATAGCCTCGCGTAATATTAAAAACATATCGGCGTTGGTTGCCGAGCATGACGATAAAATTGTCGGCTTTACTATGTTTGCACCCGCCATGAATGAGCAGGGGTTGTACGGCCGCGCTTTTTTTACTGGCGTCGCTCCTGAGTATCAACGTAAAGGATTGTCGATAGCGCTCACTTTAAAGTTGACCGCCATCGCGCTGAGCAAGGTCGGTCGTAGCAGAATCAGCGTGTCTTGGATGCTGGAAGATAATGTCATGGTTCTTCGAACTATGCGTCATCTCACCCGGGACGGTATTTGTCACGAAAGAGCCTATCGCATTTATAGATATACTGCGCCGGTAGAATGAGAGTCTTATGCGTATTGATGATGTTGCATTAAAGTCGAAAGAGCTGGGTTATTACACATATTTTCCTCAAGTACGTTCTGCCTGCGGTCGGGATATGACGCTCGCGGATGGTCGGAAAATGTTGAACTTTGCATCGTGCGACTATTTGGGGCTTTCAAATCACGAACGCATGAAGGAGTCGGCTATTGCCGCCATCCTGCAGTACGGTTCGAACATCGGCGGCCCGATGATTTTCAGTGGCTTCACCGAATACCATGAGCGCCTGCAAAATAGCTTTAGCGATTTGTATGCAGGGCGAACATCGCTGATGTTTACCACCTCTTATCAGGCGAATTTTGGTGTTATCCCGTTGGCAGCTGAGCATGCTGATCTGATTCTGTTGGATAAATTGTCACATGTGTCGATCTGGGACGGTGTGAAATTGTCGGGCCGTCCATTCAGGGCCTACAGTCATGCCAACGTCGAAATGCTGGAGCAATTAGTCCGACTGAATCAAGACAAGAGAATTTTGATCATTACCGATGGGGTTTTCTCGGCAGACGGTGATGTCGCTGATCTCGGCAAGATCGCTCGGTTGAAACAGATCCATCCGAGCCTCGAAATCTACATCGATGACGCTCATGGTGTCGGTATGTTGGGCGGTTCAGGCCAAGGGGCCTGTGAGTCGGCTGGAGTGGTCTCAGAGATCGATTACATAGTTGGTACCATGAGCAAAGCTTTTGGCTCATCCGGTGGGTTCGTTGTATTCAAGGATGAGGCGTTCGCTGAAAGAGTCCGGTTCCGCTGCCCTACCTATAATGCTTCACGGTCGGTTTCACCGGGTGTCGCCTCGGCCTCATGCACCGCGCTAGAGATCAACGCTACGGAAGGGGCTGCGCGTCGGCTTCAACTTGCTGAGCTCACCCGCTACGCACATAAGCAAATTGACTCACTGGGTGTCGATAAGCTCTATTCGAAGACTGCCGTGATCCCAGTGGTATTCAAAGATCCGATGGAAGCCGCCCGGGTCAATGCCGAGTTGGTCGGCAAAGGGATCATGGGCTCACTGTTCGTACCGCCCTTTGTGCCGAATCATCAATCCAGGATCAGGTTATGCCTGACGTACAACCACACGATTGCCGATGTGGATCACTGTATTGATGCATTGCGAAAGATTATTTAAACAGCTCGTATTTATCCAGTAGTCGTAACGGTGCGGTGCAGGCCCGCCTACTATTTAAGACGTCGATGAAGTGGTAATGAAATGGTCCAGGTGGGTGCGGCTCTGTTAGGGATTGTTCTTTTCTATTTTATGCTATGCAAGGGTTTGGGGCTTTTAGTCCTGAATAAAGGAGTGCGGGTTAACTATACGAGAAAGGTTGGGCATTTTGCGATGTTCTTGCTGCCCAGCCTTTTCTTTGTGTTATTCAACATTCAAAGTACCCATGAGCGATTACTGTTGTCTGTGGTGTCCACGGCTATTTTATTCTTGGGCATGTGCGGGTGGGCGCGTCGTCGTTATCTGACTGCACAGCATATGTTTGCGAGTATTGATCGTCCGGAAGACTCGCCGCATACACTTTCCTGGTTGGTAAGCCAAACCGTGGCGGGCTTGCTGGTATTGTGGGTGACGCAATATGTCTGGTTGGCAGTCGGTGTTCCGATTGAGTTGATTTACATCACCATTTTAGCCACCACCTTTGGTGATGGCTTGGCAGAACCTGTCGGTATCCGATTTGGAAAACACGAGTATGTTGCCAAAGGATTTTTTGTTGACAAGAAATTCAAAAGAACCCTGGAAGGGTCTGCAACCGTATTCGTGATGTCGATGTTGTTTTGTGTGTTGTTCAAGGATTATTTTGAATGGCATCAGTTTGTACTGCTGTGTGCTGTTTATCCTCTTGCCCTTACCTTGACGGAGGCAAAGTCCCCTCATACGTGGGATACACCGTTTCTGTTTATTGTCGGTAATGCGATTGTAACGGGAGTCTATCTGCTGTGATTTATTTAATACGTCACGCCTCACCGTTGGTCAATTACGGGCGTTGCAATGCCGCCTCGGCGAAAGTGCTTCTGGCAGAATATAACCAGACCTCAAATATCGATGAGGATGAAGTTACAGGTTTCTTGACGCGTCCGGATTTGTCGCAGCCACTTTTGGCGTCCGAGGCCACCGTCATTTCCTCGCCGGTCAACAGAGCTTATGCAACGGCGTGCAAACTATTCAAAGTTTCGCGTATTCAACAAGATAGTCGATTACAGGAGTACGACCTGCGGGTAAGCGCCATTCCTTTCCTGAGATTGGGGTTAAGGCAATGGTTCGCTCTGCACAGAGTTCTGTGGCTGCTGGGGATTTCGTTGGGAGCTGTCTCCCGAAAAGCAGAACACCTTCGGGCTGTAAGTGTCGCCGATGAGCTTTACAAATCCAGCGCCGGGAGAGGGAAGACGATGATTGTCGTATCCCACGGTATGTTTCTCAGAACCGTCAGGAAAACACTGCAAAAACAGGGCATGCAGGCTCACACGGTTTATCGCTCAGGGTGTTTCACGGTCGAGTCTTTAACACCATGAAAGGGATTGCGTACACGTGAAGAAGTTACTGCTTTTAGGGGCCAGCGGTTTTATCGGACAGGGTGTCTACGAGGTCCTCAGCCAAGTGAAGGATATTCAGCTTATCCGCCATTCACGCTTGCCGAGGGCTGGTTATGATGCTTGCGAAATCGGCTCTGCGGAGTTTATAAAATTAGTTAACGATAGTGACTTTATTGTTAACTGCACGGGGATCGGTCTTAGTCGCCTGGGCGCGCGCACCGACAGTAATAAGGTACTCACGGAGCAGATACTGGCGTCGATTCACGTTGGTACCGCTGACAAGAAGAATTTTTTCCACTTGAGTAGCGTCAAGGCTCACAACCCTGAAAAAAGACTGGATGCGTACGCCGATGATAAGTGGGCGGCAGAGCAAGTTATCCATTCAAATAGCAACAAGGTGCAAGGGGTGATTTTGCGGGTGCCGACCGTACTGGGTCGTCATGACAAGAACCTGTTGCCGATGATCTCACTGTGCAAGTTGAAACTACTGCCATTGGTGACAGATGACCTCCCGGCGCTGCACGTCATTGGTGTGGAAAGTATTGCCCAGTGCATTATCCAATGGTTGGCGCGCAGCCCTGATCAGGCACTGCAAACGTGTTATCTCCTCAGCGAGGACACGGTGACCTATAACGATCTGGTCGGCGAAGTGTACGGCAGGCTCCAGACGGCAGAGGACAATGCCAGGTTGCGGAGAGTGAAAGTACGCTCCTTGTTCAGGATTTACAAAGTTCTGTCTTTTATGGACCTCTTCAGGCGCCAAAGAAAATTATTTCCATGGGCGCGCTTCAACGATCTTTTCATTTGCCCGTGGCATATCGAAAAGGGTGTGAGCGTGATCTTGACTCGGACGAAGTTATCGGTATTGGTAGAGGGATATTTTGAAAGCATTCAGAGTTGATGTCGCCGCCAGTTTGTTGGTACCACTGTTGTGCTCTTCTATGGTACTGCTTTATTACTCGGGTTTAGCGTTGCTTCCGCCGATCATCATGGCGAGTGTTCTGTTGTGTTCAGAACTGTATTTTCTACAAGAGACAGACAGCGATAGCGCTTTCGATAAAGGCATCAAAAGTGGATTTCTGGTGTCGTGTGCGATATCGATTGTCATGCTGTTGCAGTTGCTGATGCGCAGTGAATTCTTATTTCAAATGGTGGGTTCATTCATGATCTTGTGTGGCATCGGTCTGCGGGCTCATGGAAAAATCATACTGGGACGGCATTTTTCGCACTCATTGCGATTGCTGACCGATCATGAGTTGGTCAAGGCCGGCGCCTTCAAGTACATCAGGCACCCGGCGTATCTAGGAACGCTGCTTATTGTCACGGGTTTCGCTTTCTATACGAGCGTTTATGCCGCGTTGATTGTCTTCTCTGTCGCACTTTTATTGGTTCTTAAACGAATCCATGGCGAAGAGAAAATGTTGGTTGATTATTTTGGCGCAGCCTACACCCAGTACCAATTCGACAGCTACAAAGTAATTCCTTTTATTATCTGATAACGTCATTTCAGGAGATTATATGACTCACGTTCACGAAGAAAAAATCAAAGAGATTGTTTCTCAGGTCTTGGGCGTCAGCGTCGGAGAGATCCGCAACAACGAAAACTTCATAGAGGCTTACGGTGCTGATTCGATGTCAGGAATAGAAATCCTGGCCGGTATCGAGGGCGCTTTTCAGGTCCGAGTCAATGAAGCTTACATTCCACGGATAACCAGCGTGGATTCAATTCTCTCGTTTATCGACAAGACCCTGCTTGAGGCTGAGTGTGCATGATGAGCTCCGGCAAGGGCAGAAGGGTTGTCGTCACTGGCTTGGGGCCGGTCAGCCCGATCGGAATTGGGAAAGACGCGTTCTTTCATGCGTTGAAAACTGGGGTAAACGGCACGGGACTGCTTTCAAAAATCGATACCGACCGGTTTGAAAGAAAGTATGGGTGTGAGGTGAAATCCAGCATCAGCACATTGATTCCGGATTTTGACTCTTTCGCTCTCTCCGGGACTCCCAGCCATTTTGCGCTTGCCGCCACCGAGCTCGCTCTAACGGATGCGGCAATTGAACGGGCAGCGATTTCCGGCAAGCGAGTGAATTGTTATTTCGGCACGACCTATGGTGAGTCCAATCTGATTGACAACATGGTTACGGCAATGGCCGAACCTCAGCCAGGCCTGCACGCATCAGTGCAGCATACGTTTGCGTCTGAAATAAGCCGCGATGTCTTGAGATCGATAGGTTCGACCGGTGAGTCAGTCACGATTGGCAATGCGTGTTCAGCCAGTAACACCGCGTTGATATTCGGTTACGAGGCCATCAAGGCCGGGGACTGCGAACTTGCTATTTGCGGTGGAAGCGATGCGATCTACAAGGCCACGTTTGCAACATTCCATCGATTGGGCAGCATGACAGACCAAAACTGCACGCCTTTCAATTCAGGCCGCAAAGGCGTTTTGACCGCAGAAGGTGGTAGTGCACTGGTCCTTGAGGATTACGATCGGGCAATACGTCGCGGGGCACCTATCTATGCCGAAGTCCTCGGGTTTTCGATGAACTGTGATGCCGACCATATGGTGAGACTCAATCATCATAGTGTTGGCGATTGCATGGAGTCGGCGCTTGCAAATGCATTGGTCGCGCCTGGAGCGGTTGGCTATATATGCGCTCACGGTACCGGTACGGTTGCCAATGACAGCAATGAATACATGGCAATTGAGAGGGTCTTTGGCCATTCGCCACCGCCGGTTAGTTCCATTAAGTCAATGATGGGGCACAGCATGGGGGCGGCGGCTGGTTTTGGAGCCATTGCCTGCATGCTTGCGCTAAGCGAGGGATTGCCTCCTACGATCAATGTTTCTGAACAGGACCCTGAAATACCCATCGACATCGTCGCGGAGGGCTTCAGAGCCGGAAAAATCGATGTGGCGGTCAATAATGCTTTCGCTTTTGGCGGGAATAATTCAATTTTGGTATTCGGTAATCTCAAATGACGGGTGACGCTATCGTTGCATTGGTTTTAAACGATTGGGTCATGTTGCAAATGCCCGGTGTATTCGAGCAAGGGGGAGTGGAGTTACATCGCGGAAAAAGACCTGCGTGGGACCTGGCTTCCGGCGAACTTGTGCCGAGCCGTGAGCTGAAAAATTTCGATCGACAATCCCTGTTGCTATTGGCGGCGATGTCGTTGATTGAGGATGGCAATGACGGAGACTCCCTGGCGGGTTCAGCCATTATCGGTGCAACATCCAATGGTTCCATCGACACCGTTATTCAACTGATAAAAGAGTCGAACGAGAGTCGTTTTGCATTTCAGGTCAATCCGGCACAAATCCCCAATACCGTCATAAATTCTTCATTGGGTCAGTTGGCGATCAAATATGGCATTAAAGGACCGAACGTTTCTCTGTGCGCGAAAGAGTTGAGCTTCTATCACGCATTAGTTCAGGGGTTAAGAATTGCCATGCGAGGCGAGTCTGACTATATCTACACGACGGCGATTGAAACGTTTAGCGGTGAGTTTGGAACGCTCTACGCACAGAGCATTAATCTGCCTGCTGAAAAACGACTGGATACGGCGGCGATTTTCAGCTTTCAGGCAGTTGCTGACCTGAAGGTCCAGGGATTGATCGTCAGGTCATGCATGACGGGGCGTCTATTTTCCTCTGACTCGGCCGGCCTGATCGACCTGATACTCACATTTCTGGCAGGACAGGGTGTTGAACTTGATCAGGTCAGTCGAGTGAACCTCGCTGCTGCGGATTCCTGGCAGATGTCCTTGAGCAGCCTGAATCGTGCCTTCGGGGCGCGGTTCGAGATGCTGGATCGGGCGAAGGCTCTGAGTCTGTCTCTGGTGGGCGCCTATCAATTGGCCGAAATGGCGAATGGTGTTCCGGCCCAAAGTTTTGGGGTGATGGCGTGTGTTGATGATGAAGGTTTTTATGGTGTCGCGCTGATTGAACGTAATGATGTTCGAGAGGGTTTTTTCACCGGCTCAAGTGATTTAGAAAAGGCGGGTAACCTATGATTTCGTTTGTAAGATGGTTGTTGGTGTTGCTGTTCATTGTCCTGAGTTTTCCTTTTTTATGCGTATACATGTTAATCAATCCTATAAAGAACAGGAATCTGCATGTGGCCTGTCGGTCATATTCAGTGATTAATAAAATATTCTCGGTTCGTGTCGCTGTGAATGGATTCGATACTATCTCCACTGCCAAGCCTTATATCTATGTGGCCAACCACCAATGTAATTATGATGTTCTGATTGTTGCTGAGGCGTTGAAACCAGGCACCGTTATTGTCGGTAAAAAATCGCTTAGGTGGTTGCCTCTGGTCGGGCAACTGTATTGGCTGACGGGGAGCCTGTTCATTGACAGAAACAGCCCCCGGGCTTCTATCCAGAGCTTGCGCAAGATTTCCAAGAGTGTTGTCGCAGACAATACTTCCATCTGGATCTTTCCTGAAGGCACCCGAAACAAAGGTGGGGATATGCTGCCTTTCAAGGCGGGGGCCTTTCGGATTGCCAAGGAGATGGGAGTAGGGATCGTTCCAGTCACGATCAGTCCTGCCGTTGGGGACATTGCCTACAACTCATTGCGCCCTACTGAAGTCAGTATCGTCGCCCATCAACCCATCGAGGCGGATGAGGTCGCGCGTATGAGCGCCAAAGAACTGGCAAGCTACACGCGTGAGATTATCAACAATATGATTCCGGTTATTTAGTCGAAAAAACGGGATACGGTGGGACCCCCGGACTCCTCGATAGGTGAAACTGCACCTATCGAGGAGTTTCCCGCTTAGAACCAATAATGCAGGCCGAGCATTAATGACTGGGCGCTGTAGTCAGTACGCACATCGCCTTGGGGCAGGCCCTGAATGTCACCGAAGTGCGCATCGCGAGTCTTGAGGTATCGATAATCCAGGGACATGGACCATTGTTCGGTGAGTTCGTAACCTACCCCGGCGCCGAGTTGATAGGCCGATACAGTGTCGCGATGAGTGTTGCCGAACTGGACGCCGCCGGCTTCCAGGCCACTGACCGACAGCTTGGTGTAACCCAGGCCGCCGCCGATGTAAGGGGTGAACCGATTGAAGGGGGCTGGCAGGTTCAAGACGTCATACCAGAGGTTGGCCATGACGCTGGTGGCTTCCTCTTCGCCTTTCCCGTCGATGCTCCCGCCGCCTTCGTAGACCCGGTTATTGAACTGGGTCAGGGTGTTTTTGCGGTAGCTGAGTTCCACTTCGGGTCTGAGCCCGATGGGGAATCGCCAGCCCAGTGCGAGTCCGGTGGCGTAGCCGGAGTGTAACGGTTGGTTGAATTCCATCTCGACAAAGTCGAGGTTGTTTTGGTTAAGGTCCTGCGGAGCCACCCAGTTCAGACCACCCATGACGCTGACGTAAGGGCCGAGCGTGTCGGCGGAACTGGACTCAGGGGCAATAATGCCCATGCCAATGACGCCCATCATGAGATACAGAGGTTTTTTAAATAGGTTCATGCTCGGTCCAAAGTGTGCCGTTATCGATAAGTAAGCGGGGGGGGGGGCGGGAGCGAGCGTGCAACACGCTCCTCCCGGGATATTTCATACACGGTGCAAATGCGTTCCAGGTTTTTCGAGCCCTGGGGTACTGATGGCATTCGCTCGTTGTTCAGCCAGCGTGCACAGGTTGCGCAGTGCCGTAGTCATTGCCGCGGTCAGCATTTTGCGTAGCAGCCCGCGGTATAAAAAACTCAAGGGGCCAGAGATCTTTGCGCTATGGATGACTTGGGTTTCATTCGGGGAAAGCCTGCGCATCTGGTGATCGAACTCAAGGTCGATCCAAAGCAGTCTTGCCGTGTTCCGATAGCTTTCATGCAGCTTCACTGCTTCCAGTTTCAGCGGCATGTTCAGGCCATTTTTGAGGACGCATTTGCCTCGCGTTCCAGGTTGAAACGGGCCATTGAGTTCACACTGGCGAACGTCGGTATCCCATAGCGGCGCTTCTGAAAAATTGCTCCAGATATTCCAGATTTCAGCACGCGGCGATTTGACTATGACTTGCACTTTGACATCGTTCACGGCGACACCTTGATTGTTGGGGGCACGGTCATGCGGGAGAGTGGGATCAATTGAGTGCCTCAGGCCGCGGGTGCGGATTGACTCAGCACCTGAGCTGTAATGCTGGCTTGACCGATTTTTTCGCCCCGGTTGAACAGGTCGATATAGATGCGGTTGGTTTTGAACGGCTGTTGTGCGTCAAAACCCGCTTGCGGTGCCAATGACAGCGGACTGTTCCTGGGGATTGGCCGATCCAGGGTGAAACTCAAGGCCAGCAGGTTCATCGGGGTGTTGAGTGGAATCCGCAGATGGCTGTGGGCAATCTGCATGTAGCACTGGCGGGCAACTTCGAGGAAATACACCATCGAATGGTGCTCGGGGTCGCCCTCCTGGAAGAAGTGCTCATCCGGCAGTTTGAGCGTGTCCACGCTCAAGCCCTGAGCGATGCCGCTCATGTCACTGACGATGACGTTTTCTTCCCTGGCCTTGTGCAGCAAGGCCTTGTCACGGCAGCGAGTGGCCGTGAACTCGCCGGCGGGCGATTTCTCGAACGCCGAGCTGTAGGCCATCCCAAGGACGCAGGTGCACATCAGCTTTCCGGCTTGCATGACCTTGGCATTGAACACCTGGGAGTCTTTTTCCTGTTCCAGATGCAGATCAATCACACCCTCCTTTTGTACGTATTGCTGGAACTTGATATTCAGGGTTTTGACATACGCGACTCGTCCACTCAGTGGCGGCATGGCGAGTTCAATCAGTTGCAACACGCCCTCGAGCAATAGAATGCCGGGGATGTGATCAAGAGGGTGATCGAAGAAATAAGGGTGCGCTTCATTCACCACGAGCTGGGCGTGCAGTGACTGAGCGCCGCGCTGGACGTTGGTGATTACGACGTTTTCCGGGCAACGTTGCCAGTGCGCCGGGCGCTGGACTTCAGTACCACGGTGCAGGGCGAAAAGACTCTCCATGGCGCGAACCCGGACACGCAGCCCTGAGAGCAGAGTGTTGGTCAGCATGTCGCTGAGTTGCAGCACGTCGACGCCGTCGTTTTGTGGTTCGCGGACAAGGCTGACAGGACGGGCAGGCGGGATCACCGGTTGCAGTTCATGGTGGGCCGAGTGAGCAAAACGCAGGGTAAAGGGATGCTTGATGGCAGGAGCGGGTTCGGCCACCGTGCTCCATTCCCGAAGCTTTTCAGTAAACAACCACATCACTGCCTTGCCGGCTTCGCGAACCTCGATCACCGTGTGAGCCGATGCACTCAACATCACCGCCAGCAGGGTTTCGATGCCACTGGCTTCAGCCAGGAAACCGGTAATCTCTTGCAGAGATCCACTGGCATGAGTCGCGTCAGGTTGCAGCTCGCAGACTTCAATGTTCTGGTATTGACTCCGCGATTTGCCCAGCAGTTGGCAAGCCTCTTCCAGCGAGTTCGCGGCATGGGCGAGGACCGCCGCGCGGATCACCAGTAAAGGTTTGTCGCTGGCGTCTGGTTGATAGGGACGCAGCGCAATCAGCCCCAGTCCTTCACCTTGCACCGTCGCTGAATGTCGGGCGCGCTCGATCTCGATTTCACCGCTGATAAAGCGCCCTGCACCGAGCAACAGCGTGGTTATGCCGTTCTTGAACCATTGCTGCGATGCCAGCAAGGTTTGCCAGAACAGACCCGGGGTGCCGACCAGTGTTTGATGGAAACCCTTGAAGTCAAAAATTTGCGTCGGGTAGCCGGACAACATGTTCGGCAACATGGTTGCGACGTCCGCTACCTCCACGCCCGGTGGCGTGCCTTGAGCCTGGGAGTAGAAGCTGTGAGCGCTGCTGTACGCATTGCTGAAGCGTTCCCCGCCCATGTTGCAGCACATGACCATCGCCGTGCCGTGTGAGCCGGCCACACCCGGCAGGCGTCGCAGCAAATGATTGACGCGATCGGTGATCAACAGCTTGAATGGATCGACATGGGCCAGAGGTTTGGGACCCATGCCGAAACCGTCGATATCAATGACGCGATCCTGCGCCAGGAATTGGCCCAGTAATGGCTGACCTGGGGCAGGGGTGTAATCAACGAAACGCCCATAAGGGAAACTGACTGATGGCGCTGCCGGCCGATCGAGCTGTTGCTTGAATGACTGCAACGAGCCGTGACTGCCGATCGCTGCTTCAGCTTCGACAATCGCAAGGTCCAGCATTAACACGCCGGGGTTGGCGTGAGGGGCGACAGGGCGGTTGTCGGGAATATATTCATCCACTACCAGATGCGCATTGGCGCCGCCAAAGCCAAAGCTCGAGATGCCTATACGGATCGCTGACTGCCGGTCCGCGAGGGGCTGTATCTGCCTTGTGGCCAGTCGCAGGCTGGTCTCGTCGACTTTTGCGCTGGTACGGTAGTCGGGCTGAGGTGGAATCCCTTTGTGACGCAAGATCATCAGCGCCTTGGCGAGCGAAGCGCCTCCAGCGGCGGCCAGTGGGTGGCCAATGACGGACTTGATCGAACCGATGGTGATTTTTTTGCCGTCTGTGCAGTGGGGGGCGAAGAAGCTGTTCAGCGAGTCCAGCTCTGTCGCATCACCCAGCGGAGTACCGGTGCCATGGGTTTCGATGTAGTCCACGTCATTGGGATCAAGACCGATATAGGCACGCTGGTAAGCCGTGTACTGGGCCTGTTTGCCAGGTGCAAACACTGAACCTTCGGCGCCATCGGCGGACATTCCCAATGCCCGTAAAACACCCAGGGGACGGCGCTGCGCAATCAGGGCCTGCGATACAGGTTCGACCAAAAAGGCGACTGCACATTCGCCCGGCACAATGCCGTCAGCGTCCTGGCCGAACGCCTGCATTTGGGCCCGGGCGGAAAAGGCGGTCAACTGCGAGAAGCCCAGAAACAGCGCCGGTGGCAGCACGGTGTTCAGTGCCATGACAATCGCGTTATCCGCCTGTCCGCTATTGACCAGGGCCTGAGCCATGTCGATTGCATAGGGGAACGAACTACAGGCGGTGTCGACCGATAACGCCGGGCCACCGAAGGCAAAAGCCGCCGCCAGTTCAGCCACTTGTTCACCCGGCGTGTAGCCCTGTGGTGCTTCGGTTTTTCCGGACATGCCGGTGACGAAATAACTCTCGTCACTCCAGGATGTTGCGACCACCAATGCGGTGCGTTCTTTGATCAGAGTCGAGCCTTGTCCGGCAAGCTGGGCGAGGAGTGTCTGCAGTACTTTCTTACCGATGGCGACCTGCCGTCCTTCATGCCGTGAAGGGGTTGATGCGTCATCGGTCAGGCAAAAAGCGCTGTCCAGGTAAACGCGATCCTTTTCACCTGCCTTTGCTGAATAGATTGACGCCTTATCCAGTTCCCAGCGTGTCAGCATCGAATTGATAGGTGCTATCTGTCCTTGCGTCAGCAAATGCCAAAGCGCATCCGTTGACGGTGCCCCGGGAAACTCGCCGGCCATTGCGCTGAAGCAAAAGTCGCCCTCTGTTGTTACCGCGCCATTCATACCCTGTCTCCTGATTGCCAAAATGCTGGGTGATCTGTCCGATCACCCGGATTCCATGCCATTTTTTACAGCGGCTCAGTGCTTCAGCTCAGTCGTGCCAGAAGCGACAAGGCGTCCTGCGGCGTACGACGCGACATCAGTGCTTCACCGGCAAACTCGCTGGCAGAGCACTGTTGCGCCATTGATTGGCAGAGTGCTTCTCGGGCAAAACCGTTGAGCCCTAACTGTGCAAAGGGCGTCTCAATGTCGATCGACTGTGGCGCGTCCGGGATCAGGGGTGACAGGGAGTTGAAAAGCAGGTTGCTTGCCTGCCCTTGGTCGTCCGTTGAGGCAGGTGCTTGCACTTCGGTAGCGGGTGTTGATGTCGACTCGGGGGCGGCCAGGGCGGCTTTAATCAGGGCGATTGTTGCCTGCGGATACTTGGCGTTGGCCAGCTCAGTGCTGTTGGCCTTGAGTTGCGGCCACAATGCGACGACCGACTCCAGGAAGTCCAGCTGCACGAGGGAGTCCAGGCCCAGGCTTTCATAGCTTTGTTTTTGGTCGATCTGGTCAACCGTAAAACCGGTGATATTCGCCAGTTGTTCCAGTACCCATGCTTCGACATCCACGGCAGGTGCCTGCGGATCGGCTTCAAGCCGCGCCAGCAAGGCGGTAGGAGTGGGGGCATCAAAGAGCTGCGAGGTGAGCTCTTTCTTTTCCGGGAAGTGCTGGGCCAGGGATTCGAAAATATCGACCATGCCGAGAGAGTCGATACCCAGGCTTTCGAAACTTTGATCGAAGTCGATTTGTTCTTTTTTGAATCCTGTGACCGTACTTATTTCGGCGCGCAGCCATTGCCCGTAGTTGAGTGCGGGTGTTTGTTCCGCAACAGGTGTCGATTCCAGTATTACCGGGTTCGAGTGTACGGGCTCCAGCACCGCAAGGTTTTTATTGACGGGGGCTTCAATCCCATTGGCATAAACGCCCTCGAGGACTTGTTGATGAGCATTGAAGTAGTGCGCAGTGACGGATTCGGCCTGCTCCAGCAAACGCATCAATATTGATTCTTTTGCGATATTGGACTCGCACAGTGAATCAATGATTTTTTCTGAAAGAGAAAAATAGCTGTTGGCTATTTTTCCATTGGACACGATGAATTCCTGCACAACATCGTTGAGTTGGAAGCGCATGAGGTTCTCCTAACCAAAGTCGGTATATGTTTTCTACAAACAAGAAATAACAAGTCTTGGCCCAGGGTTGGGCCTTGTGTGAATCAATGAACCAGGTTGGCAGTAGCCATATAGCGACTTAAAGTTGGAGTTCCACTGCGTCGATCTCGGAAGATGTTGTTTTTCTGGCTCCTTTGAGCAGCCCGGATCTTACGTTCAGATAAGTGAAGAGCGTTATTGCATCGGCTCCCTGGAAAGCGATGTAGCCGTCAGGACGAATCAACATCAACGTGCCCGCTTTGGCATGGTAACGCTTGTGCAGCCGCCAATCGGGGTCCAGCAACGTCGAGTGCCAGGAAGGCAGTTCGGCGCTGCTCAGGGCATCAATAACGCAATAAGCCTTGATGCCCGGGTAGTCCTTCTCCACCGACTCGGCCAGCGAGTAATAACCCGGCAACAACGGGGAAAACTGATCGGCTGCGCTGAAAATCAACAGCGTGAACGTTCCGTGGAACAAGTCGATCAAGCGCTTTGGCGGCATACCTTGCAGTTGCCACAACTCGACATCGGGTGCCAGTTGCCCGGCGCGAGGCACCGACGTCTGGAATTCGGGTTTCTTGCCTTTTTTATCCCAATTCATGCGCTGCTTTTTCGTCAGCGATTCCTGGATGTAATCACTCTTGCCGTAGTGGTACTGATGACCGGAAATCATCGACGGCAGTTTGCGCTGAACCTTGCGCCTGTTGCTTATCAGTGGCAGAACATTGTCGCGCAGCCAAACGAGGGCGCGATGCTTGACGGTAATCAGTCCGGTCAGTCGATGTGCCGTGTTCTCGACTTCCAGGGCCACCGGGTAGCGCTCTTCGTTGTAGCTTTCCAGCAACGATGGATCAGCCAGGCCCTGATCGACATAGGCCATTTTCCACGCCAGGTTATAGGCCTCGGAAACCCCCAGGTTCATCCATTGGCCACCTATCGGGCTGCCGATATGAGCCGAGTCGCCCACCAGAAACACAGAGCCTTGCTGCAACGACTGCACGCGGCGATGTTGGAAAGAAGCGATGGTGGTCGATGAAATATTGGACAACGTCATCTTTTGCCCGCGTCCTTCGCACAACCGCTGAAAGTTCTCCAGGCTCAAGGAAGGGCGTTCACCTTCTGGCGGCAGGTTGTAGGGCATCTCGATGAAAAGTCGATAACGGGATTGAGCGCTGATCGGCGCGACCGCGACATAACCGTCCTGTGCACCCAGGAAGAAAGCGCCTTCGTCCTTGCTTCCAGACCACTCGATATCGGCATCGGCGAGCATGAAGAAGCGGTCGTAGGACGATCCTTCGAAGGTCATATCAAGACGTTTTCTGATGTTGCTGCGAGCACCGTCGCACGCGACCACCCAGCGGCTGGAAAAGGACTCGGCGCTGCCGTCCGCATGCTGAAGCGTCATCTGCACCGAGCCCGGCTGGTTTTCTATATCGACCAGCTCGGTATTCCATTCAACATCTGCTCCCAACTTGTTCAGTCGCTCAAGCAGAATCTTCTCTGTCTGCGGTTGTGGCAGGCTGAGGAGCAGGGGGTAGGTGGCGTCCAGGTAGGAGAAGTTGTAGTTCAGCACCCGTTTGGCGTTCGATTGCACCGAAAACTGGTTGATAGTGAATCCGTCGCTGATGGCCTGATCGGCAACTCCCAGATCTCGGAAAATTTCCAGGGTTCTGGAATGGATGGCCATCGCTTTGGTAGCGGTCGAGGGACCGGCATTCTTTTCAATGATGCGAAAAGAGACGCCCCACTTCTTCAGCATGATTGCCAGGGACAGGCCAATCGGGCCGGCGCCTACGATCATGACTGTCGGGGTATTACCGGGTTGGCTGAAGTGCTTGGGGGCCAAAGTGCTCAGAGTGTTCATCGGTTAGTACCAGTTTCTGTAGAAGGGAGAGTTGGCAATGCCGAGCAGGGCATCGTCACCGGATGAATCCCCGTAGGCATAAATGTAAAAGTCATCAAGGTTGCTCAGGCAGCCCTTGAGCCGTGTGACTTTCTCTCTCTCAACACAGTTGGTACCTGATATTCCTCCGGTCAGTTTGTTCTTCGCCGTCGCCAGGCGAGTGCCGCAGACATAGTCAAAACCCGCTGCCTGACCCCAGGGAATCAGGTAGTTTTCCGGCGAGTTGCTGACCAGCGCAGTGACATGCCCCATGGACTGATGCCATTGCAGCCGGCGCAGGGCCTCGGGCCTGAGCCAGAGCGGTAGCAGCTCGCTGATGAAATACTTGGCATGCTCGCGCTCTTGCTCAACGGACAGACCGCCCAGATAACAGGCAATGAATGCCAGTCGGGCTTGCATCAATGGCGTGATGCCAACGATTACACTGAGCATTTTGGGCAGCAGGGGAATGATCCTGAGCCAGAACGATCGGGTTCCCACGATATAACGCATGTAGCGCCAGAACGTATGTCTGTCGGTCAATGTGCCGTCAAAGTCAAACACGGCCAGTACCGGTTGTGTGCCATTAGCTTGCATGAATCTCTTCCTTGAGAGAGATGATCTCGATGGTTTTGGGCAACTTGAAGCCCGAGAGGTAGCGCGAGAGCAGGGTAGAGACAGCGCTCTGGATCAGGTCGCCGCTCCCTTCAACGCACAGGTGCAGTACGTTGACCTCCTTGTTGTCCGGGACGATGTAAGCTTTCGCGCGCACTACATCCGGGTGCTTCAGGGCAATGGATTCGATTTCAGTCAGGTCGACCATTTGCGCTTTGATCTTCGAGATTCGCAGGCGTTGGCAATAGAAGAACACATGCCCGTCGTCGTCCCGCCAGACCAGATCACCCGTGTGTAGCCAACCATCACGGAAGAACCGGGCATTGGCGTCCTCTGCATCGTTATAGCCGTCAATCACCATCGAACCGCGAATCAGCAGTTCGCCAATGCGTCCAGGTGCGACATCCCGCCCTTCGGCATCGACGACCCGTAGTTCTACGCCTCTGATCGGTTGTCCCATGGCGCCGCGATGGACCTTGCCAATCGAGCTCTGGACAATCACCGGCATGCTCTCGGTCAATCCATAGCCTTGCAGCACCGGATTGCACCCCAGCAGTCTTCCCAGTTTCTCGGCTTCGTCTGCGGGTAAATGGCTGCCACCCGAATAAATCATCAGGTGAGGGTGCAACGGCAACAGCGCGCCCTTGCGTTTGGCCAGTCGTGTATTGAAGTAGCGAATGACGTCGGGCACCAGGCAGGCAAAGGTGACCTTATGCTGGGACAAGACTTCTGCCAGATCCCTGTTGAGCAGGGTGTTAGTCATTAACAGTGTGGCGCCCACGCTCAAGGGGAAAACCATCATCACCGACAGGCCGAAGATGGCATACAGCGGCAGCGTCACCAGATGAACGGAACCGACACCTTGAAGATGAAACTGCTCATGCAGGCCATCGCTCGATTGCGTCAAATCAAGGTAGCGGTGAGAAACGGCCAGCGGTTTACCGATGCCCCGGTAGGTGAACTGTACCGAGACAATCGGATTGCCTTCGGGCAGTAACAAGGGCTCGGTCTGTCGGGGAAGCCGAGAGTCCGCCGTTGCGTTGTCGGGCAGGGGCGATGACGGCTCGCTTGCGGCGTTCAACACCAAGGAGTGCTTAACGCCGTAGTCAGGCTGAAATGTCTCGCTATGCTGCTCGAACAGCGTTTCGGTGGTCACTACCAGCGTCGGTCTGGCGATGCTGATGACGCTGTTCATTTCGAATGGCGTCAGTTTGTAGTTGAGAATGACCGGAACCGCACCGCGACCGATGATCGCCAAATAGTAAGCGATGAACTCCACCCCATTGGGTAGAACGAGCGCTACTTTGTCGCCAGGCAATACATTTAATGCTGAGAGTGCGCCATTGCACTCTTCAGCCTTTATACGCAACTCACGGTAAGTGACGGTATCTTCTTCCGCGTCCAGGTTCCTGATGGCAATGTGCTCAGGGAACGACTCTGAAAAACCGACGAACCGATGCAGAAAACCTTCTTTAGATGAAAGGCTTTTCATTTACCAACCTCTCTCAATCCTTGAATTTATGGTCAGACAAAAAAGTACTACAGAGGCAGGCTATATATAAATTGTTTCAATTAAGCATCAATGTAGTTATTTTTCCGATACCAATCCAGGGTATCGGTCAATGTTTCCGTCACGGGGCGGAACTTGCACTGCAATTCTTTCAGGCTTTTGTTGTGGCTGAAATGGGTGCGCCCTTGCTCTTGCTCCATGAGTTTGACAGTGGAAGTGCTGATGAGCACCGGCTTTTTCGTGATTCGGTAATAACCTTCATAGATCAAGGCAATTATACGCAGCATGAACAGTGGCACTTTGCGCTCCGGCGCTTTTACGCCGCTGACACTGGAGAGCGCCTGGAAAATGCTTTTCATGTCCATGTGATTGCCGGCTGCCAAGTAGCGTTCTCCGGATCGGCCGCGTGTGATCGCCGCGAGTTGATGCTCTGCTACATCCCTGGCATCGACAACGGAAAAACTTCCAGGCAGTACGCCGGGCAATTTCTGTCCGACAAAGTCGAGCAGGAACTGTCCTGATGAGGTCGGGCCGATGTCCCCAGGGCCAAACATCCAGCCAGGCAATACCATGGCGACGAACATGTCCGGATGCCGCGCCAGGAATTCCTGAACTTTCTGTTCAGACAATATTTTACTCAGGTAGTAATCGTCAGCCTCCGATTCACTGCGAGACATTGTTTCATCGATCACCTGATCTTTATCGCCCTTCAAGACGGCAATGGAGGAGGTATGGACTGCACGACGAATGCCTGCGGCATAAGCGGCCTGCAACAGGCGCTCGGTACCGGTCACGTTAGTGTCATACAGTTTCTGCCAGTGCTTTCCACCTTTGTAACTATCGCGGAAATAGGCGGCCGTATGAAACAAGGCATCACAGCCTTGCAAGGCATGGCTGAAGGCGTCGACATTGAGCATGTCGCCTTCGACAAATTCGACTGGCAGATTGCCGAACTGCTTCTTGGCTTTTTCGACGGAGCGGACCAGTGCTTTTACTTTGATGTTTCGCTTTAAAAGCGCATGAACCACATTATTGCCGAGCAGGCCTGTAGCGCCTGTAACAAAGGCATATTCCATTAAAATCCAGCTCCTGTGGGGTGGTAACCTGCTACTGCATTGAGATTGATGTCACCGCGCTCGATGCTTTGACCAGGCAGGGGGCGTCAACGGCGGCAAGTAAAAACCATTCGGTATCTGGAAATCAAGCGGTATTTAACAGTCGCCACAAGGTCGACGTCCTTGAACCCGACCTGAAACACGAAAATCCTGTGGTTTAGAGCGTTGTCGACAGCAGGCATTCACCGGGATCGGGCGGATTGAGGTCATCGCTAGACATTTTTGCCGTCCGTCGCCTGCCTTCTGGGGGGAGTCAAAAGACACCCTTGCTGACTCGATTCATCAGGGCGCGCGCGTCAGGCTGGATACCAAGGCGCCTGAACGTGCGGGGCTCAATACATGGCATTTACATGGCACTCCTTAAAAGTTTAAATGCAAAGTGATTAAGAGGGCTTAGTATAAGATATGATAGTTAAAACAGGTTTGCGCAGTGAGTGGCAGATCCGTTGCATCCAGTTACAAATAGATTTGTTTGGCCAAAGGAGCCGAAGGCGTGATTAAAAAGAGATTAGGTCGAGAAGAAAGTCAGCAAATAACAAGGGATAAGTTATTCGATACCGCCACTGACCTTATGGTGAGAAAAGGTTTTCACGCCACCAGTGTCAACGCTATTTCCGAGGAAGCCGGTTTTTCGAAGGGGGCCTTCTTTTCAAACTTTACAAGTAAGTCGGACTTGCTTCTGCAGTTAACTCAGAGATTCAAGGGAGTTGAGATTGATCGATTGAGTGTCACCCTGACTTCAGGGTATTCATCGGAAGAGCTGACCCATGGATTGAA
This sequence comes from Pseudomonas sp. GW821-FHT03E01, assembly GCF_059420765.1. Taxonomy (NCBI): domain Bacteria; kingdom Pseudomonadati; phylum Pseudomonadota; class Gammaproteobacteria; order Pseudomonadales; family Pseudomonadaceae; genus Pseudomonas; species Pseudomonas sp. GW821-FHT03E01. The sequence goes on from NZ_JBWKUI010000018.1 coordinate 86,722, forward strand.
TGCCTATATTGACACGCTTAAAAATAATACCAGTTGCGCGATTCTTGATGCTGAGTTGCAACTGATCGCCTTGCGTGATGAAGAGTTCTCAACGCATTACTACGATCTGCATCAGGAAAATAGTGAAGCCTTGGGTAAGTTGATTACCATCATATTTAATCATGCAGGCAAGAAGCCTCCTTTGGCGAATGCCGCTCTTGCAAGGACCTTCACCGCTTTGTCGGAAGGTTTGATACTGCAAGGGCATAAAGATCCAGCCTCTGAAATAAAACTGGTGTTGAACTCGCTTATCCAGACAGCAGAGCCCTTATAGAACGCTGCCATTCTTGTGATACATACGATATTCGCATGTCCGGGGCTCAGACCTCGGGCAGGATGCGAGCAGCCATGCCCATCTTTAGCGCACACAATAAGGTCTGCGCAGTAGCGCTCAGTGATTCTGGAACGTTTTCAATCCTCGTTGTACGGCGGGCCTGGCTTCGATCGCGTCGAACCAGCGTGATAAGCGTGAAAGCACTGCCCAATCCAGCCGATCACGAAATGATGCCGCAATGGTGAAAGCGGAGATGTCCGCCATGGAGAACTGATCTCCGGCCATAAAGTCGTCGGTAAGAAACCGTTCTGCGTAGACGAGTTGTTCAATGACGCGTTGATCGATAACTGTGGCCGCATCATTAAATCCTGCCTGGCGCAGGGAAAATGCAGCATGACTGGGCCCGATGACGTCCGTTACGAAAAAGAAATAACGATCAAACACCCGGTCGCGTTTTGGTCCACGATGCGCAGGTGCAAGCCGACCCGGAGCTTTTGCATCAGCGAACTGAATGATTGCGTTCGATTGGTTAATGACCAGCGGGGGTGTCGATGAATGGTCGACCAGGGTTGGGACTTTTCCTGCCGGATTAAGCGCCAGGTACGACAAGTCGCGTTGCTCATTCGCCTGCAAGTTCAGTCTTCGTGCGGTGTAGGGGATACCTGCTTCCTCCAAGGCTATTGCAGCCCTCAGACTGTTGCCGGTAGGCGCGCCATACAGCTCTATTTTCGGGCTCATCAGACACTCCCTGAAAATGAATGGATGATTATTGGATGCTAAGTGGAAAGCGGCATACGCGCCTGTCTACAAGGAGTACGCACAACGTTTCGCGTCAGTTAACCAGTCCGCTTAGGTATGCCCATTCGACGAGCATGGCCAAGTAGAATCTGTACGCCGCTCAGCACTAATGTGACTTGTGATGGTCAATACACCCCGCGCGACCGTCAGCGGTCGTACTGCCTGGCGCCGACCGGATCCGCATCGGCAATTTGATCAAGGACAGTGAAAGCATGCTCACCGCAATATAATCCGCAACCGCTTCTACCTGGTTTCGTAAATCGGGACTCGTCGTACGTTTACCCCTCAATCCAATTCGAAGATTTAAAGCATGCACCTACGCAAAATTGCAGTTGGGCTGTCGGCCCTTGTTTTGCTCTCGACCGGGGCACAAGCCCGCAGTCTGCTGGATTTCATCAAGCCGCCCACCCAGCATCAGCAACAAACCTCCCACTCGGGCTCGATCAGCCAGAGCGCGGCGCTGGAACTCTATTCAAACAAACAGAAACAGGCATCGTTTGACGGCTGCGCGGATCTGTTCCCGGCCGCGAAACCGATCAACATGGCCACTGTGCCTGCCACAATGAAACCCTTGGCCCTGTGTTCCGACAACTTCGCGGTGCTGTACTCGCAAACCAGCAAGACACCGCTGGTAGTGGTCGAACGCCTTAATGCCGCCCAGCTGCAGGATGCCAAAGGGGAGGAGCGCACCAACCAGTTCTACCCGGACCCACGCATTCCCAAGAGTGGGCGGGCAGAGTTGAGCGACTACCGTAGCCAACATCCGGCCGTGGACCGTGGCCATCAATCCCCGGCAGCCGATGCACCGAACCCCAATGCAATGGCCCAATCCTTTGCGCTGTCGAACATGGTGCCGCAAGACCCAACCAACAACCGGAAGATCTGGAGTAAGGTCGAGTCCGATGTCAGAAAGTTTGCCAAACGAGCCGATGGCAATGTCTTTGTCTTTACCGGCCCGCTCTTTGATTCAGGCCACGGCACCGTCGGCGACAACAAGGTCTGGGTGCCGACCCGCCTGTTCAAACTGGTTTACGACGCATCGTCCAAGCGTGCCTGGGCTTACGTACTGCCCAACGCTGAAACCCGCATCGAGAAACCGATGGACTATGACGCTTTCGTGAAGAGTACCGGGCTCAACTTGCTGGGAAATCTACCGGTCACAGGTTCCGTGGGGCGCTCTTGATGGCTTGATTGATTAATCCGTAGCAGCTGTCGAGCCGGGGCGAGGCTGCGTTCGGCTGCGCAGCAGTCGTAAAACCAGAACTTACGGTGTATCAGGCAGACCGCGTCAGCCGGATTCACGACTGCTTCGCAGCCGAACGCAGCCTCGCAGGCTCGGCAGCTGCTACAGAGAGTGTGTCGCGGCTAACGCGCCGCCCAGGCGTTGAAGTGTTCTTCCAGCTCCTCGCCGTGGTCCACCCAGAACTCCGCATCTACCGACCGGGCCTTGGCCAAGTTGGCTTCGGCCGTCGGCAATTGCTGCCGTACTGGCTCCGGCAGCAGTGCCAGGGCCTGGCGGTGGACGGGGCCGTAAGGGATGTTTTCCGAGAAAACCTTTTGGGCCTGCGGCTGGCTGGCAAACGCGATGAAACGCTCGGCCAGCGCCTTGTTCGGCGACCCTTTGACCACGGCCCAGTATTCCGGGTCGTACAGGCTCTGGGGCCAGACGATGCTCAGGTTCATACCTTCTTTTTGCGCCGAGGCGATACGACCGTTGTAGGCGGCACTCATCACCACGTCACCGGCGATCAACCACTGCGCCGGTTGGGCTCCAGCCTCCCACCACTGGATGCTCGACTTGATCTTGTCGAGCTTGGCAAAGGCACGGTTCACGCCCTCGGGGGTGCCCAGCACTTTGTAGAGCTCGTCTGGCTTGACACCATCGGCCAGCAGAGCGATTTCCAGGGTGTACTTGGCGCCTTTGCGCAGGCCGCGCTTGCCCGGAAAGTCGGTGACGTTCCAGAAATCCGCCCAGGAAGTCGGGGTCTTGGCCAGCTTGTCCTTGTTGAAGGCCATGACCATCGACCAGACGTAGGTGGCCACACCACACTCGGTCAAGGTCCCCGGTACGAACTGGGCCTGGTCGCCAAAACTGGCCTTGTCCAGTCGCTCGAACAAGCCGGCATCACAGCCACGCAACAGTTCCGGACTCTCCACCTCGACCACATCCCAGGTGGCATGGCCCACATCGACCATGGCCTTGATCTTCGACAGTTCGCCATTGTATTCGCCCGCCACGATGCGTCCCGCACCGCTTGCATTGAAGGGTTGGAAATAGGCCTTGTCCTGGGCCTGCTTGGTGGCGCCGCCGAACGAAATGACAGTCAGGGCCTGGGGCTCGGCGAGCACGCCGGTGCACAACAGGGCCAGGGAAAAAGGAACACAGGTACGTAAGGATAAAGACATGGAACGCTCCCACAGCTGGTTTTTAGAATGGTGTAAAGCCGGGCAGTGCTGGCCAGAGGCCGATAAGGTTCCACCGTGCCGGGCTCTTGGGGCCGGCATCGTCATGAAAAAAGCTTTCATCCGGGAAAGCCGGACCAGAGGTGCTCAGTGCGGTTTGATAGTGCGGCATCAATCGGAAGAGGAAAATTATTAAAAATATGCTTGGGAGCTATAAAAAAGCTCTTCAGCAGTGGGCACTGCTGATTCGTACAGCGGAGCGTCGGCCTGGCCCGAACACTGGCATGTGGACGTACTAGCAAGCCTCGGGCCTCGCGCTACCCCATGTAGTACTTGTCCCAGAGCTTGTTGCGGAATCGCTTGCCCGGATCGTATTGCGCCTTGAGTGCGAACAGGCGTCGCGCGTTGGGGTAGGCGCGTGTGAACTGTTCTCGAGTTGCATGCAGCTGGTAGGGCAGATAATAAGTCCCCCCAAGCGACAACGCGGCGTCGATAAGTTCGCGTGTCCACGCGCCGACTTCCTCACGGTCAGCCACGCTGACGTGCTGCCAGTAATAGAGTACGAATGAAAACACTTCTTCGCGTGCCCAAGACAGACACGAGTCGGGGGCGCCCGGCGAGTGCCGGATAGAGACGTTGACCGCTTCAACCTGGTGCGCCTGCAGGATGGTGGTCAATTGCTGTACGAACGCGTAGAACCGGGCGACCGGTACAAAATACTCCTGCAACGCGTAGGTGCTGTTTCGGGTTGCGATAGGCCCGAGCGAGGCGACGTCCGCACTGGCCTCATAGTTGCGCCGTACAACCGGGTGGCTGAGATAGCGCAGTGGATCGATCACATCCTTGCGAATCAACGGGCCGCCGGGAAGTTTGGCCACACTCCACATGGCGATCTGGTCGAATTTGTACGATTGCCCCGGTGCGATCAGCCTGTCTGCGACTGTCAGCTCTTTGTCCGTGGTGCGCCAGGTGACGCAAGTAGCCTGGTCAAAGTAGGGGGGAGCCAAATCGGCGTTGTGCAGGATTGCCTGTTCGTTCCCGCGGATCTGTTCGTTGAAAAATGTCGGGTAATCGGCAACTGACAGTCGGTGTACCTGACGTTCCATCGTGACATTGGACGCAAGGTCCAATTCGACCTCAGTGATGACCCCCAGCGCGCCATAGCCACCGATGGCTGCGTGGAACAAGTCGGCATTTGCGCTGCGGGATGCTTCTACTACCGAACCGTCGGCGAGCACCAACTGGAGGGCACGCACCGAGTTGATCACCGGGCCGGCGCCGACATAACGCCCATGCGCATTGACCGACAGCGCCCCGCCGACGGTAAAGTTGGCATAACTCTGCATGATTTTTACCGATAGATCGTGTGGGTCGATAACCGACTGCAGGTCACGCCACCGCAATCCCGCTTGCACGCGTATGACCCTGCTCTCGGGCGAGTAATGGATCACCTGATTGAACTGACGCATGTCGATGTGCAGGCTGTCCTCGGTGGCAATCTGTCCGCCCATGCTATAGCGGCCACCACCAATGCAGACCGGGCCAGACCCTGCGGCGAGCGCCTGCCGAATATCATCTGTCGTATGCGGGGTGAGGAGACGGTTAACCCAAATCGGGTTGAGAAGCGTGACGTCGTTAACCAGGACGCCTGAAGACGCAGCCCATAACCGCCAAGGCGACAGTGCATTGACTGCTATGCAGGTCATGCCAGCCTCGAGTAGTTTGCGCCGTGTGAACTTCACTGTGCCCCACGCCTCGCCTGAGGCTGCTCTATTCCCGAGACATCCCATCGCTCAGCCACCAACAACAACGACTGCGGCACCGGACTTTGCGGGTGCTGCGGCTCCTGCAGGGCGGCCAGCCGAAAACCGGCCATGTCCAGAGCATTGAGCCAACTGGACAACGTTCGGAAGTACCACGGCATGGATTGCCACTGCCCCTTGAATCCGGCGAAGGTTTCTTCCCGCCAACCGTCCTGATAGTCGCCCGCCGCCGCGGTCCACGGATGCAGCGTCTGGATCACCAGCGCGCCACCGGGGGCGAGCAGGGCGTTCATGGCGGCGAGCAGGGGGATGATGTCCTGGTGCAACAGGGCGAAGTTGGCGCAGATCAGGTCGTAGTCGCTGCCGATGTCCACCTTCGCCTCTACCAACTCGTCATAGCTCGCCAAATGCACCCGCGAAGAGCCCGCCGCCCGTGCTGCCTCGACCAGTGTCGCATCGCCATCCACACCGACCGCCTCGATGGCCCGTTCAGCCAGCGCCCGCAACAGCCAGCCCTCGCCGCAGCCCAGGTCGAGCACGCGCTCGGGTTGGCGGCCCAGTATCGCCAGCAGGATTGCCTGGTCGGTGACCTTGAGGCGGCTTTCGATGGTGCCGGTGCGGATAGCCTCGATCCAGGGCTTGGCGTTGTGGTGCCAGCTCTGGAGGAGGGTGGATTCGGGGCTGGGCATTTCGATGTCCGCAGTGATGGGTTGGAGGGAAGGATAGGACAAGTACTGGCGGAACGGATCTTGTCGGTGACGCTTTACTTGCATCCAGTCGAAAACGGGGGTGAAACCCGTTGTCCGGGGCGATCTGGCCAACGGCTGCGCACAGTCGTTCGGCATGATCTAAGCTCCTCAAGGTATGACTTTCCGAGCAGGGGTTTCCATGCGAAACACACCTGAAAACAGTCTGAAAATAGCGTTGAAAGCCTGTAGAGACAGCTTTGTTTCTGTTGGCTTTTTCAGCTTTTTCATCAACGCGCTGATGCTCGTTCCTACCTTCTATATGCTTCAGGTGTATGGACGAGTGGTCACCAGCGGAAGTCTGACCACCCTGGCGATGCTGACGCTGATCATGACCGGGTTGGTGGTCACACTCGGTTCTCTGGAATGGGTGCGTTCACGCATCATGGTTCGGGTCAGTACCCGGCTGGATGTGTTGCTGAGTCGCCAGGTCTATAAGGCCAGTTTCAAACGGGCGCTGGAAAGTGGCGGCATGGATGCCTCGGCCCAGTCGCTCAACGACTTGACGGGCTTGAGACAGTTTCTCTCCGGTAATGGATTGTTCGCCTTTTTCGATGCGCCCTGGTTACCTATCTATGTCGCTGTGATGTTCATGTTCCATCCCTGGTATGGCTGGGTAGCGGTGGGCAGTGCGTTGTTGTTGTTATTTCTCGCATTTCTCAATGAGAGGTTGACGGGGCCGGCACTTGCCCAGGCCAACAAGGAACATATCAGCGCGACGCTCCACACCACGAAAAATCTGCGCAACGCTGAAGTCATCGAGTCCATGGGCATGCTTGAAACCCTGATGGACCGGTGGGGGCGTCGCCAAAGACATGTCCTGATGCTGCAGTCCGGGGCGAGTGATAGAGGTGGCATCATCAGCACGCTTTCCAGGTCCTTCCGGATCCTGGTGCAATCGCTGATCCTGGGGCTGGGGGCATACCTGACCGTGGATCACCAGGTGGGGCCAGGCATGGTGTTTGCCGGGTCCGTGCTGCTAGGGCGCGCATTGGCTCCCATCGATCTGATCATTGGCAGCTGGAAGGGCTTTATTGCGGCCCGCTCGCAGTACCGCCGTCTCAACGACATCCTCGATAAACAGCTGGCTCAGCCCGAGCGTATGACACTGCCTGCGCCTCAGGGGCATGTGCAGGTGGAGAATCTGATCGTCGCGGCACCTGGCTCGAAAACCCCGATCATCAAGAACATGAGTTTCAGCGTACCTGCCGGCTGCATTGTCGGAATCATCGGTCCAAGTGCCGCGGGCAAGTCCACCCTGGCCAGGGCACTGATGGGGGTGTGGGCGCCGCAGCATGGGGTGGTCCGGCTCGATGGCGCGGACATCTGTGCGTGGGACAAACATGAACTTGGGCCGTACATAGGTTACTTGCCCCAGGACATTGAATTATTCGAAGGCAGCGTCAGCGAGAACATTGCCCGCTTCGCCGAGGTCGACTCCGAGAAAGTCGTTCTGGCGGCCAAGTCCGCCGGGGTTCACGAAATGATTCTGCTGTTGCCCGATGGCTATGACACCGTCATTGGCAGCGATGGCGTCATGCTGTCGGGAGGGCAGCGCCAACGCATCGGCCTGGCCCGTGCCCTGTATGGCAACCCGCGGCTGATTATCCTCGACGAGCCCAATTCCAATCTCGACGAAGTCGGTGATCGTGCCCTGGCGGTGGCCATCCAGCAGCTCAAGCTGACAGGTGCAACCGTTTTTGTGATTACCCACCGAACCAACATTGTGTCCCAACTTGACCGGCTGATGGTGATGAGTGATGGCGCCATCAGTCTCTATGGACCACGCGAACAAGTGCTGGCCGAACTCGCGCAGCGGGCACAAAAGCACGCCACGCAAGCAGGCGCAAGCGTGGCTTCGGTGGCTACTCGCAAGGGTGATGCCGATGAACAGTACGATGCTCAGTCGTCAAACAGATAACTTCGCCGACCTGGCGGTCTCTGATCGAAAGATCCGTCGCCTGGGTTTTGGCATTTTATTGATGACCTTCGGGGTGTTCGGCACCTGGGCGGCGGTCGCACCGATCGATGGCGCGGCTTACGCGCCTGGTGTGGTCACCGTGCAGGCTTATCGGAAAACGGTACAACACCTCGAAGGTGGCATCGTCAAAGAGGTGTTGGCCCATGACGGTGACATCGTCAAGCAGGATGACCCGCTGATTATTCTCGATGATGCCCAGCTGCGATCCGAATACGAGATGACCCGAAGCCAGCTCATTGCCGCCAGAGCCATGGAGGCAAGACTCAAGGCTGAGCGGGACAATCTGCCAGTCATTGGCTTTGACGTCATGACCGATGCCGACAGTCTGCGAGGTGCCGAGGCGCGCCAGGGCGAGACCCAGGTATTCAACGCACGACGGGGCTCACGGTTGGGCCAGATATCGGTGCTGCAAGAGCGCATTGGTCAGTTAAATCAACAGATCAAGGGGCTGGAGGCGATGATCGGGGTCAAGAGCCAACTGAATAAATCCTACAGCGGTGAAATCGTTGAATTGACAGACATGTTGTCTCAAGGGTTCGTCGACAAACAACGCCTGCTTGAGCAGCAGCGCAAGCTTGAAATGGTCAAGTCCGAATTGGCCGACCATCGTTCGACCATCACCAGGACGCGCCTGCAGATCAATGAAACACAGCTGCAGATTCTACAAGTCGATAAAGACTTCAATGCCGATGTCGCCAAACAATTGGCCGATGTCCAGACCAAAATCTACGACCTGCAAGAGAAGGCTTCCGCCCTGGAAGACCGGCTCAGCCATATCATCATCCGCGCACCCGAATCGGGCATGGTGATTGGCATGACGGTGCACACGATTGGCGGCGTCGTGCGCTCGGCGACGCCTTTGCTGGACATCGTTCCCTCGGTTTCTGAACTGGTCATAGAGGCCCAGGTGGCGCCGGTCGATATCGATCGCATCGCCATCGGCAAACGTGCCGATATCCGTTTCGGCGCGTTCAACAGTGCGACCACGCCGGTGATCCAGGGCGAAGTCATCAGTGTCTCGGCGGACCGGCTGGTCAACGAAAAGACCGGGACTCCCTATTACCTGGCGCGGGTCCGGGTCACCGAAGCCGGCGTGCGCGCCTTGGGTGATCGCAAATTACTGCCAGGGATGCCTGCGGACGTGTTGATCATCACGGGGCAACGCACGCTGTTGCAATACCTTCTGCAGCCGGCCCGCAATGTCATCTCTCAAGCGTTGATCGAGGAGTGATCATGCGAGCGTCGACAGTTCTGCTGGGCGGGGCGTTCATGTTTGCCGCGGGTGCCGTTCTGGCGCAAACCTCTGAAGCGAAGCCGACCGGGGTCAGTGCCTCGACGTACTCCACTGACCTCATGCAGTTGTATCGCGAGGCCCGGCTGGAAGATCCGCGAGTGTTGGCCTCGTATGCGCGAGCGAAGGCGGGCGAGGAACATCAACGCGAGGCCCTGGGCTCGCTGTTACCACAGGTATCGCTCAACGCCGGGCAGAACCGGATTCATCAGGAGAGCGACCTGGTGCAGCGCAGTTACGATAGCGAAATCTACAGCCTGGTGCTGCGTCAATACCTTTACAACAAGGCCGCGTGGGAGAACTACCAAAGATTCAAAAGCCTGGCCAAGCAAACCGAATCAGAAGCGCAGGAGGCCCAGGCCGAGGCCACAGTGGATTTAGCCCAGCGTTACTTCGCCGCATTGGCGGCCGAGGATGAACTGGAGTTGGTAAAGGCGGAGCGTCAAACCACGCAAAAGAGCCTGGACAGGGTCAATGCGTTGTACGAAAAGCAGCTGGCAATGATTACCGATCAACTCGACCTCAAGGCCCGGGTCGATTTGCTGGCGGCGCAGGAGCTGGATGCCCAGAACCAGGCCAGTATCACCCGCGAGGCATTGGCGGAAATCGTCGGTCGGCCGGTCAAGGAGAAGCTCAACCGGATTCGCGATGACGTACAACTACAGGTGTCGACGCAGAGTCTTGAAACCTGGGTTCGCGAGGGTATAGCGCAAAACCCGGCGCTCAAGGCCAACGAAAGTGGTGTCGAGGCCGCAGGCGCTGCGTTGCGCGGCGGCAAGGGCGGGCACTATCCGACCGTGAGCCTGTCTCTGAGCGCGCAACAGACCAACGAGGGCTACAACAACTCCCTGGCGCCGCGTACCGACAGCTATGTCGCCGGTATTGGCGTGCAAGTGCCGATATACAGCGGTGGTTCAACCTCGGCGCGGGTGCGGGGGCTCTACCAGGATCAGATTGTGGCGGAGCAGCAACTGGAAGCAGTCCAGCGCCAGGTGGTCAAGGAGATCACCACTGCTTACCTGACCGCCAACTCGAGTGCAGAGAAGATCAGTGCGAGCCGGCATGCCCTGGCCTCGGCACAGCTGTCCAGAGTGGCGGCAGAAAAAGGACTCAGTTACGGAATGGTCAATGCCGTCGATGTACTGACTAGCGTACGCAACGAATTCCGGGCTCGTCGTGATCTGCTCAAGACGCAATACGACTTCGTCACCAATGTCTTCACGCTCAATCGCTGGGCGGGCAAGCCGCCTGTCGAGAGTGTCGAAAACGTCAATGCCTGGCTGAGCCCCCGCAGCTCCAGTCAAAAACTCACATCCCCCTGAACCTGCCAGCAATACCGCCGTTGTAGACCCTCCAGCCAGGCTGTTTTTTCAGTGCCTGCCCGCGGGCCTGGGGCCGGCTTGTGGGTGGCTCGATGCGGTGGGTTTCGCCGACAAATTGACGCTGGTTTTATTGTCATACTTTGCTGCACGCCACTCGTCGGTTAATTGACGATTTTGATCGGGGCAGACTTCAGCCGCGGGTCGCCGGTGGCGAGCCTAAGACCTTGATTTTTTAGGGGGGATGGCACCGCTGGGAACATCAGCCGGGCTATCCGCATGAGGCTGAGTCGACGACTGGCGGATGGCTGGGCCGGCAGCGCGCCGGGCTGGCCTAGACTCAGTTGAGCGGTTCGCGGGAGCACATCATCAAGCGCAAACTATTGATGATTATTCCTATTTTTGTTGTTTCGATGGCTTTTGCCCGGCTTCTGGGAACGTCCGCAATCCCTGCCGGTGCAACGGGTGGAAGTGTCCCCCAGGGCTAATACCTGGGCGGGCACTGTCAAGGCCTGACGGCGCTCGTATCTGTCCATCAATCGTGATGGACAGGTGAATGAGCTGTTGATCCAGGAAGGCCAGCGGGTGGAGGCCATCGTTCATTTTTCAAGGGAGTCAGGACGGTAATGACGACCCAAATAAAACCAATAAGCGTGATGCTGATCGACTGTCGTCCTCTTGTTCTTATGGGCCTTCAAGACTTGATCAATGCCCGCAAGCCTCAGATGGAAGTGAGCGGGCAGGCCACCACCTATACCAAAGCGCTGGATCTTGCCGATCAGTTGCGTCCCGATGTCATTTTTTTCAGTTTCTTTCCGGATGCGCTGAACCCATTGGCGGTCGTCGCGGGGCTCGCCCGCAGCGCCGAAATGAAAGTCCTGGTGCTCAAGAGCCTGTACGAAACCGTCCCTGTTGCCCAGGCGATAGAGGCGGGCGCACGCGGCGTCGTGCTGGCGGAAGACCCGACGGAATCGATCATCCGAGCCATCATCCAGGTCCACCATCGCGACATCGGGCTGGATAGAGCCTGGGTCGGTGGGCTTTCCGACTATGCCGCGACCGGGCATATACCTTTGAAATGCAATTCGGAGCAAGCGAAACAGGCGCGGTTGACGCTGCGTGAAAGGGAACTGATTCGCGCCATCGTGGGGGATCCGTCTGCCAAATACATGTGCATCGCCGGGCGCCTGGGTATCAGCGAGCACACCGTGCACAATCACCTCAGTAACATTTATCAAAAGCTTAATCTCGTTAACCGGATCGACTTGCTGATATACGCACAGAAGCACGGGCTCACCAACAACGAAGAACCGCCCGAGTCCACTTGGGTGCAACTGCGCTGAATTTCTTCGGGGCGCCCAGCCGTCACTGTGTCGCCGTTCGTGAGCCTCATATCAGACCTGTAAGGCATGCGAGGGTGGTTTCTCACCACCCTCGCATTCTTTTACGCGTGCGCTTCCTCAGGCGCTGCCATGGACAATGTCGGTATTCAGAACATCAACCCCGACCAAGGTGATGGTCGTGATTTGTCCGCCCGTTTCGGCAATCGTCACGATGCTGTTGGCGCCGCTGTTGTCGATCGACTGGACAACGGCGCCCTGGTCGCCGTTGAGCACCAGCGTGTCTCGCAGGCCTGCGCTCGCATCGAAGCCGGTGACTTGGTACTTGTTTTGGGTGAATGACAAATCGACGTTGAAGGCATCCCGCACACCGGCCGTGCCAGCCAGCGTGAAGTCGAAGGTGGTGCCCAAGTCGTTGGCGAACAGGTTGGCGTTGAAACCACTCGTCGCCGAGTCCCCATCCTTGTCCGTCAGCGTCGCGTTGAACGCCAGCTTGATATCACTGGCCATGTTCTCGGTCTGCTGAATGAACTGGATCACCGGGATCTTGACATCGCCTCGGCCCATCGTGAGCTGAACCGCGTCAATCAGCAGCGAGCCTTCCTTTTGAACGAGGAAGGACACTTGTCCGCCGGCTTCTGGCGTCAGAGTGTTCACCTCGGTGAGGGCCGAAAACGTGCCATTCTCGTAGTAGATCCGGTAGTACAGGTCCTCGGTCGCCGTGTTGTACCCCCCCACGGAGTTGTCGATGAAAATCTTCATCCCCGTCAGCAGGCTTTCCGGATTGATCACGAAACTTTCATCGGCGGAGCTGATGGCTGCCAGGCTGTCTCCCTGGAGAAGGTTATTGCCGACGCCGATGCCGGACGTGCTGACGTTCATGGCCGCCGGGTCGATGTACGACGGCAGCGGGGTGGTCTGTAGCTGGGCTTCGGTGGGGTCGGGTTTACCGAGCCCGATACCGCTCAGGATGTCCGAAGGCAACGCCGTTGCCTTGGCGGAAAAGAACACAATCTCCTCGGAGGGTGAAGGAATAGTCGGCGGATTCTGCGCCGGGATCAGCAACGTGCGCACCGGATCCGGGCCGCCGGCACTGAGCGAGCCGTCGGCGCTGCTGAGCACGATCGTCGAACTGAAACCTTGCACCAGGTCCAGTGTGTAGCTGCCATTGGTATAGGCGGTCAGCGTGTAGTCGACGCTGGTATTTGCCGTGGAGGCGTTGTTGTCGAAATCGCCGGTCAACGTGCCTGCGAAGTGGTAGGCGCCATTGGCATCCGGTGAGGGTGACTGCTCGGTGAGCGTGCCGGTGCCGGTGGTGGTCGTGTTGTCTGGCCGGACGAGGGTGAATTGGTTATTCACCAACGAAATATCCAGCCCGGTTGCACCCAGCCCGTCGGCTCCGTTCGAGTGATCCCAGTACCCTGTTTGTGGAAGGACACTACCGGTCCCGATCAGGTTGCCGAAGGCAAGTGTAGGGCCGTCGTCCTTGAACACCAGGTTCTGCCCTATGTTCAGGGTCGCCTGGGCGCTGTCGCCGTCCCCATCGGTCTTGGTCGCTATCAGCGTCACCAGGTTGTCCGCCGACAGCGTCGTCGAATCATCGGGATTGCTGGCGTTGGGATGCACCACCGCGCGGAGCTGGTCGAGGGTGACGTCGCCATTGGCGGCGACGCTGGCCGTGAACACCAGCAAGTTGCTGGTGGCCGTGCGGCCTTCCACCACGCCGCCGTTGAGCGACAGGTTCACCGCCTGGCCGCTGGCCGTGTCGGTCAGCCCGGAGGCCCCCACCACCACGCCCAGTGCATAGGTCAACGTGCCCGCACCGTCGGCGCCAAACGCCGAACTGAAGTTAGCCGCGAAGCTCTTGGTATCGTTGGTCGCCAGCACCGTCTCGTCGACCGTCAGTGTCGGCTCCGTGCCGGTGGTGTTGATGCTCGGTCCGTCGTCCTTGAACACCAGGTTTTGTCCGATGTTCAGGCTCGCCTGGGCGCTGTCGCCGTCCTTATCGGTCTTGGTCGCCGTCAGGGTTACCAGGTTGTCCGCGGTCAGGGTCTTCGAATCATCGGGATTGGTCGTGACGGGATGCACCACGGCCCGGAGTTGGTCGAGGGTGACGTCGCCGTTGGCGGCCACGCTGACCGTGAATACCAGATCGTTGCTAATCGCCGTGTGGCCTTCGACCACGCCACCGTTGAGCGACAGGTTGACCGCCTGGCCCGTGGCCGTGTCCACCAGCCCGGAGCCGCCCGCGACCACGCCCAGTGCGTAGGTCAGGGTGCCGGCCCCGTCAGCGCCGTACGCCGAACTGAAGTTAGCCGCGAAGCTCTTGGTATCGTTGGTCGCCAGTACCGTTTCGTCGACCGTCAGGATTGGCTCGGTGCCGGTGGTGCTGATGCTGGGGGCGTCATCCTTGAACACCAGGTTCTGGCCGATGTTGAGGGTGGCCTGGGCGCTGTCGCCGTCCCCATCGGTTTTGGTCGCCGTCAGCGTCACCAAGGTGTCTGAGGTCAGGGTCTTCGAATCATCCGGATTGGTCGCGTCGGGATGCACCACGGCGCGGATCTGGTCGAGGGTGACGTCGCCATTGGCGGCGACGCTGACCGTGAACACCAGCAGGTTGCTGGTGGCCGTGCGACCTTCGACCACGGTGCCGTTGAGCGACAGGTTGACTGCCTCACCGGTGGCCGTGTCGGTCAGCCCTGAGCCTCCCGCGACCACGCCCAGGGCATAGGTCAGCGTGCCGGCGCCATCAGCGCCAAACGATGAGGTGAAGTTGGCGGCAAAGCTCTTGGTATCGTTGGTCGCCAGCACCGTTTCGTCGACCGTCAGCGTTGGCTCGGTGCCGGTGGTGCTGATGCTTGGCCCGTCATCCTTGAACACCAGGTTCTGCCCGATGTTGAGGGTGGCCTGGGCGCTGTCGCCGTCCTTGTCGGTCTTGGTCGCCGTCAGGGTCACCAGATCGTCCGAGGTCAGGCTCGTCGAGTCATCGGGATTGGTCGTGACGGAATGCACCACAGCGCGGATCTGGTCGAGGGTGACGTCACCATTTGCGGCGACGCTGACCGTGAACACCAGGTCGTTGCTAATCGCCGTGTGGCCTTCCACCACGCCGCCGTTGAGCGACAGGTTGACTGCCTGGCCCGTGGCCGTATCCGTCAGCCCGGAGCCGCCCGCGACCACGCCCAGCGCATAGGTCAGGGTGCCGGCACCGTCGGCGCCAAACGCCGAGGTGAAGTTGGCGGCAAAGCTCTTGGTATCGTTGGTCGCCAACACCGTTTCGTCCACCGTCAGCGTCGGTTCCGTACCGGTGGTGCTGATACTTGGCCCGTCGTCCTTGAACACCAGGTTCTGGCCGATGTTGAGGGTGGCCTGGGCGCTGTCGCCGTCCTTGTCGGTCTTGGTCGCTGTCAGCGTCACCAGGCTGTCCGAAGTCAGCGTCTTCGAATCATCCGGATTGCTTGCGTCGGAATGCACCACGGCCCGGAGTTGGTCGAGGGTGACGTCACCGTTGGCGGCGACGCTGACCGTGAATACCAGATCGTTGCTCGTCGCCGTGCGGCCTTCGACCACGCCGCCGTTAACCGACAAATTCACCACTTGGCCGGTGGCCGTGTCGGTCAGCCCGGAGGCACCCGCCACCACGCCCAGCGCATAGGTCAGGGTGCCGGCGCCATCGGCGCCATACGCCGAGGTGAAGTTGGCCGCAAAGCTCTGGGTGTCGTTGGTGGCCAGTGCCGTTTCGTCGACTGTTAGCGTCGGTTCCGTGCCAGTGGTGCTGATGCTCGGCCCGTCGTCCTTGAACACCAGGTTCTGGCCGATGTTGAGGGTGGCGTGGGCACTGTCGCCGTCCTTGTCAGTGATGGTTGCCGTCAGCGTCACCAGATTGTCCGCGGTCAGGGTCTTCGAATCATCGGGATTGGTGGTATTGGGATGCACCACGGCGCGGAGCTGGTCGAGGGTGACGTCGCCATTGGCGGCCACACTGACGGTGAACACCAGTAGGTTGGTGGTGGCCGTGTGGCCTTCGACCACGCCGCCATTGAGCGACAGGTTCACCGCCTCGCCCGTGGCTGTGTCCACCAGCCCTGAGGCGCCCGCGACCACGCCCAGCGCATAAGTCAGGGTGCCGGCTCCATCAGCGCCATACGCCGAGGTGAAGTTAGCGGCAAAGTTCTGGGTGGCGTTCGTCGCCAGCACCGTTTCGTCGACTGTCAGCGTTGGCTCGGTGCCGGTGGTGCTGATGCTGGGGGCGTCATCCTTGAACACCAGGTTCTGCCCGATATTTAGCGTGGCATGGACGCTGTCGCCGTCCCCATCGGTCTTGGTCGCCGTCAGCGTCACCAGGCTGTCCGAGGTCAGCGTCTTCGAATCATCGGGATTGGTCGCGTCGGGATGCACCACGGCGCGGATCTGGTCGAGGGTGACGTCGCCATTAGCAGCCACGCTGACCGTGAACACCAGCAGGTTGCTGGTGGCCGTGCGACCTTCGACCACTGCGCCGTTGAGCGACAGGTTCACCGCTTCACCGGTGGCCGTGTCGGTCAGCCCTGAGCCTCCCGCGACCACGCCCAGGGCATAGGTCAGCGTGCCCGCGCCATCAGCGCCAAACGCCGACGTGAAGTTGGCGGCAAAGCTCTTGGTATCGTTGGTCGCCAGTACCGTTTCGTCCACCGTCAGGGTCGGTTCCGTGCCGGTGGTGCTGATGCTCGGCCCATCATCCTCGAAGATCATCTTGGAGCCGATTTCGGCGGTTGAGGTGCTGGACTGCAGCACCTTGAAGCCGCCAATGTCGAAGTCAGCGTGCGTCTTGTCGCCGCTCTTGTCGGTCAGCAACCCGGCGTTCTCGATCATCACGCGGTTGTGGTCGGTCGCCGTGCTGTAGGTGATCTGCGAATCGGTCGGAACGCCGGTGATCAACACCGTGCCGTCGGCGTTGTAGGTGATGACAACGCCGCTGACGGTGGCGCCCGCGAACGTCTTCACGGTGACACTGCCGTTGATGATCGCGACCTTTTCGGTGCTGTCGTTGGCGTAGCTGTTGATGAAGTTGACGCCGCTCTGCGACCCGCTGATGTTGTCGGCGTTCTTGACGGCGGTGAGCAAGAGCTTCGCGGTGGTGCCGCCAGTCTCCTGCACGACCTTGAAGGTCGCGGAGCGGGCGCCGAAGTACTGGGTGAAGTCGATGTTCGCTTCGACGCCCGCTTCGCCCGGGCTCAGGTTGGGGATCGTGAAGTCCGCCTTGGCACCGCTGACGAAGCTGAAGCGCAGGCCTTCCTGTTCGGTGATCGCCTGGTTGTTGGTGCCCAGGGTTGTGCTGCCGCCGCCCTGGCTGCTGTTAACCGTGTCGGCACTGGTGATGGCAGCACTGCTTGCCGACTGATCCAGCGGATCCCTGCCGGTGACGACGATCGAGACGCCGGGAATCCGGCCGTTCGCATCGGCCGTCGCGCCCGCGGTCGTGAACATCAGGAACAACTGCTGGCCCGACGGCGCATTGGCCAGACTGAATTCCGCGTCCTGACCGGCTCCGATGAACACCTTATTCAGCAGATTGACCGCATCGTCGGGGTTCGTCGCATCTGGATGCTTGAGCGGTTGGTACTCCACGGTCCAGATTTTGCCGCCCGACAGCGGCGACCCGGTTTCTTCGATATAGGCCGCGAACACGATTGCGCCGGTTGGACCTCCGGCTCGGCCCAGAAGGATGTTGTCGTTCGTATCGGTATAGAGAAGGATGCTGGTGCCATTGAGGGTATCCAGTCCGCTGTCCACACCATTGAGCAGTGCGCCAGTGCTGTCGACGAAGCTGATATTGGTAATGGTTGCTCCGGGGTCAGCGCTGACGCTGAACGCATTGCTGCCGGTATTGCCTGCGGCACCGGTATAGCCACTCAAGGCCGCACCCGTGGCGGTACCTGCCCCCAGTGCGGTCAAACGGGTAGAGAAAGTCGAGGGCAGGGAGGCCAGCAGAATGTCGTTGTCGTCAGCGTCTCCCGCGGGGCTTGGCGTGGCGGTGAGGTTCTGTAGCCCGGCCGTTTCGTCCAGCGTAACGCTCGCGCCGGAGGCCACGACACTCAGCGCGTTGGTCGTAATCGACGTTGTCAGCGATGGGTCGAGGGTCGAAGTGTATAGGGAAGTCGGATCGCCCGGCAGCGATGAATTTTGCTCGACAATAGTCATAACTTGTTCCTGGGGTAGTTGCGGTCATCGAGGCCTGACCGTTGACCATTGGTCGCAACTATGGAGAAGCACTGGGGATTGCACATCAGCCGAAACTCCCACGCGGGCTGGGAGTTTCAGACTAGTCGTCCTCGTCGCAGGCCTGGCCGCAGGGGGCCAGTGTTCAAGGCTTGTGGTGCTAGAGCGCTCACAACGAATGCGATCCGTGCGGATCTGATATTGGCACTGCAAAAAAATGCGAGGGTGGTTTCCACCACCCTCGCATCCTTTCACGCACGCGCTGCCTCAGGCGCTGCCATGGACAATGTCGGTATTCAGAACATCAACCCCGACCAAGGTGATGGTCGTGACTTGTCCGCCCGTTTCGGCAACCGTCACGACGCTGTTGGCGCCGCTGTTGTCGATCGACTGGACAACGGCGTTCTGGTCGCCGTTGAGCACCAGCGTGTCGCGCAGCCCTGCGCTCGCATCGAAGCCGGTGATCTGGTACTTGTTTTGAGGAAGTGACAAGTCGATGTTGAAGGCATCCCGCTCACCACTCGTGCCCACCAGCGTGAAGTCGAAGGTGGTGCCCAGGTCGTTGGCGAACAGGTTGGCGTCGAACGTGCTCGTCGCCGAGTCCCCATCCTTGTCTGTCAGCGTCGCGTTGAACGCCAGCTTGACATCGCTGGCCAGGCTCTCGGTCTCATGAGTGAACTCGATCGTCGGGATCTTGATCTCGCCTCGGCCCATCGTGAGCTGAACAGCGTCGATCAACTTCGTGCCCTGCTGCTGAATGAGGAAGGACACCTGTCCACCGGCCTCCGGTGTCACGGTGTTCACCTCGATCAGGTTCGAGAACGTGCCATCCTCGTAGAAGGCCCTGTAGTACAGGTCCTCGGTCGCCGTGTCGTAACCCCCCACGGAGTTGTCGATGAAGACCTTCATGCTCGTCAGCAGGCTTTCCGGGTTGATCACGAAGCTTTCATCGGCATTGCTGATGGCCGCCAGGTTGTCTCCCTGGAACAGGTTATTGGCGATGCCGATGCCGGACGTGCTGACGTTCATGGCCCTCGGGTCGATGTACGACGGCAGGGGGTTGGTCTGTAGCTGGGCTTCGGTGGGATCGGGGGCTCCAAGCCCGATACCGGTCAGGATGTCCGCAGTCGACGCCGTTGCTTTCGCGGAAAAGAACACAATCTCCTCAGATGGCGAAGGAATCGTCGGCGGATTCTGCGGCGGGATCAGCAAGGTGCGCACCGGATCCGGGCCGCCGGCACTGAGCGAACCGTCGGCGCTGCTGAGCACGATCTCGGAACTGAAACCTTGCACCAGGTCCAGTGCATAGGTGCCATTGGCAAAGGCGGTCAGCGTGTAGTCAACGCTGGTATTCGCGGTGGCGGCGTTGTTGTCGAAATCACCGGTCAACGTCCCTGCGAAGTGGAACGCGCCATTGACATCCGGCGAGGGCGATTGCTCGGTGAGCGTGCCGGTCCCGGTGGTGGTCGTGTTGTCTGGCCTGACGAGAGTGAATTGGTTATTCACCAACGAAATATCCAGACCGGTTGCACCCAGTCCGTCGGCTCCGGTTGAATGATCCCAGTATCCCTGTTGTGGAAGGATGCTACCGGTGCCGATCAGGTTGCCAAAGGCAAGTGAAGGGCCGTCGTCCTGGAACACCAGGTTCTGGCCGATGTTGAGCGTGGCATGGGCGCTGTCGCCGTCTCCATCGGTTTTGGTCGCCGTCAGGGTTACCAGATTGTCCGAGGACAGACTCGTCGAATCATTCGGATTGGTTGGATCGGGATGCACCACGGCCCGTTGCTGGTCGAGGGTAACGTCACCGTTGGCGGCCACGCTGACGGTGAACACCAGCAGGTGGGTAGTGGCTGTGCGGCCTTCCACCACGCTGCCGTTGAGCGACAGGTTGACCGCCTCACCGGTGGCCGTGTCGGTCAGCCCGGAGGCACCCGCCACCACGCCCAGCGCATAGGTCAGCGTGCCGGCGCCATCGGCGCCATACGCCGAGGTGAAGTTGGCCGCAAAGCTCTGGGTGGCGTCGGTGGTCAGTACCGTTTCGTCAACCGTCAGGGTTGGCTCCGTGCCGGTGGTGCTGATGCTTGGCCCGTCGTCCTTGAACACCAGGTTTTGGCCGATGTTCAGCGTGGCATGGGCACTGTCGCCGTCCTTGTCGGTGATGGTGGCGGTCAGGGTCACCAGATTGTCCGAGGTCAGCGTCTTCGAATCATCCGGATTGGTTGGGTCTGGATGCACTATGGCCCGTTGCTGGTCGAGAGTGACGTCACCGTTGGCGGCCACACTGACGGTGAACACCAGCAGGTTGGTGATGGCCGTGCGGCCTTCGACCACGCTGCCGTTGAGCGACAGGTTGACCGCTTCACCGGTGGCTGTGTCCGTCAGCCCCGACGGGCCGGCAGTCACGCCCAGCGCATAGGTCAGCGTACCCGCACCATCAGCGCCAAACGCCGAGCTGAAGTTGGCGGTAAAGCTCTGGGTGTCGTTGGTCGCCAGCACCGTTTCATCGACCGTCAGGACTGGCTCCGTGCCGGTGGTGCTGATGCTTGGCCCGTCGTCCTTGAACACCAGGTTCTGGCCGATGTTCAGCGTGGCATGAGCGCTGTCGCCGTCCTTGTCGGTGATGGTGGCGGTCAGGGTTACCAGATTGTCCGAGGTCAACGTCTTCGAATCATCCGGATTGGTTGGGTCGGGATGTACCACGGCGCGGATCTGATCGAGGGTAACGTCACCATTGGCTGCGACGCTGACGGTGAATACCAGATCGTTGCTAATCGCCGTGCGGCCTTCCACGACTGTACCGTTAAGCGACAAATTCACCGCTTGGCCGGTAGCGGTATCGGTCAGCCCGGAACCGCCCGCGACCACGCCCAGTGCATAGGTCAACGTACCCGCACCGTCAGCGCCAAACGCCGAGCTGAAGTTGGCGGTAAAGCTCTGGGTGTCGTTGGTGGCCAGCACCGTTTCATCGACCGTCAGGACTGGCTCCGTGCCGGTGGTGCTGATGCTCGGTCCGTCATCCTTGAACACCAGGTTCTGGCCGATGTTCAGCGTGGCATGAGCGCTGTCGCCATCCTTGTCGGTGATGGTGGCGGTCAGGGTTACCAGATTGTCCGAGGTCAACGTCTTCGAATCATCCGGATTGGTTGG
>NZ_JBWKUI010000019.1:0-90541 GCF_059420765.1 Pseudomonas sp. GW821-FHT03E01
TTATTCTGGCGTCAATGAATGGATCCATTCGAGAAGGTTAAGGGACGACTTGTAATGGCTAAATCGGGCGCTTCCGATGAGAGCGCAGGACGTTTCCTGATGTGGTGTAGAAAAATGCTCACAACACCAAGGCGCTGTAGTCCGCAGAGAAAAAGCCGAGTGCCAAACGGCAAGGTCTTTTTTACGTAATGAACAACCCGGGCTCAGTCCGGGTACGGGGCATCGAACAAAATTAAAGAGCCGTATTTTTTGTGGCTACACTCATGGCTGGTAGCTATTGGCTACCAACGTGATGGGTCTCAACAGGAATTACAAATAGAAGGGAATCTGATGAACACGTTAAAAGCCCCCCCGTTTGCCTGCGCTGCATTGTTGTTTTTCGGCGCTCATTCCATGGCTCAGGCTGCCGACATTCTGGATCAGGGATGGAGTGACACCACCCAGTCCAATTGGCTTGAACTTTCACAAGGATCGAGAATTCTCCCTCTCTCCTGGGCGCTTGCATTGGAAGAGCCTGGTTCAGAGGAGAAGTTCATGAGTGACAAAACGATCTCCGCCTACGGTTACACGCCTTATCGTCCGTCTTATAACGGTAAGCGCTTTACGTTGCCGATGGGTTTCGTTTTGGATGACAGTCACGACAGCAAGTTGTCTTTCACGAAACTCCGCTGGTTTTTTGGACAAGGGTCGAGAGAACCGTGGGTGGGGATGAACTGTTCTGCTTGTCACACGGCTCAGATCAAATTTGAAGAGCAGAATCTTGTGATCAATGGCGGGCCAACGAACGCCGACTTTCAAAATTTCTTTAAATATTTTAGAGAGGCCTTAAGCAAAACGGCTTCCAACCCTGAAAAATTTGAACGCTTTGCAAAGAGCGTCCTGGGTGATGATCTGTCGAAAGGGAATCGCCAACGGTTGAAAAAATCCCTGGATAGCTTGAATGCGTTTTATGCCCAAAACGAGACACTGAATGCCACAGATCTGCAATATGGCCCAGGTCGCCTTGATGCCGTGGGCCACATTCTCAACAAAATCAGTCAAGTCACCCAAGCGAAACCGCCTACCCCTAACCCCTCTGATGCGCCGGTGAGTTATCCATTTCTCTGGAATACGCATCAACACAACGTCCTCCAATGGAACGGAATGGTCAGTAAAGACCAACTCCCTTCGATTAAAAATGACGGCGGCCTGGATGCTGGAGGTCTGGGGCGTAATGCTGGAGAGGCCATCGGTGTGTTCGCCGACGTTCGACCGGTTAAAGAATCTGCGGCCAAGGCAGGGTTTGTCTCCAGTGTGAATGTGAAAAATCTGGATGTTCTAGAGCGTTCTCTTTATAGCCTGAAGCCTCCGCGGTGGCCTGGGCAGTTGCCAAACGACCTTGCGCTTGGCGCCAAATTGTTTAAGGACAATTGTTCCGGCTGCCATACCCATATTGGTAGAGACGATCTCACCACGGCCATCACAGCGGTCATGATTCCAATCTCTGCGAATGACAATTTCAATGCCCAGAGCCCACAAGACTCGACCATTGGCACGGATCCCTGGATGGCGTGCAATGCCTATCAATTTAAAGCGGATGCGGGAGTGTTGACGGGTTATTCCAAAGTCGATAAATCAGGAACCATCAAGTCAAATGACCTGCTCTACAACATGCTGGGTGTGACCGTCCTGGAGACTTTACTGGGTAAAGGACGCGATGTCGCCGAACTGGCTTTCGATGGATTGCTTGGTATAGATACCAAACCTCAAAAAGTCCCTGGCTTCAAGGACCGTGCCCTGTTCAGTCGTTTGGATGAGAAAGCGCTACGGCTATACAACTGCTACCGTGCCAGCTCTACCGTTCCTCTTCTCGCCTATAAAGCAAGACCCCTGACCGGCATCTGGGCCACCGCTCCCTATTTGCATAACGGCTCTGTACCGACCCTCAACGACCTTCTCCTGCCACCCCACCAGCGCCCCTCGACTTTTTATACAGGGACCAATGAGTTCGATGACAAAAAAGTTGGATTCAAGACCGAGAAATCGGACAAGAACTGGTTTCTTTTCGACACCAAGCTTGAGGGCAATAGCAACGCAGGCCATGACTATGGCGTGGGCAAGCTCAATGACATCCAACGGTCACAGCTTCTCGACTACTTGAAGTCACTTTGAACGGCGTCGCGGACGCCCTCACCTGAGGCATGGAGTGGTAATCGCTGGTAGGGGCGACCGAAAGTAGTGGTCGCCCCGCCGGAGGTAGTTACAGGTTTAATGTCTGCTTCAGGTATCAGAAGTTAGCCGGGGTGTTGGCGCTGATGATTTCTGCCTCATCCGCCCCAATATTGCGAAACCGATGCGGCAGCGTCGTCGGGAAGTAATACCCATCCCCGGCATTCAACACACTAATCTGCCCATCCACCGTCAACTCAACCGTGCCACGGGTAACCAGCCCACACTCCTCCCCTTCAGCGTGCACAATCGGCTCTTCCCCCGAACTCGCCCCAGGCGCGTACTGCTCGCGCAACAGCCGCATCTGCCGACTCGGCACCGAAGCGCCAATCAGCAACAACCGCAGCCCATGACGCCCGAGATCCGGCTGTTCATTGGCGCGAAACACGTACTGATGCTCGCGTGGCGGTTGGTCGAAGGTGAAGAAGTCCGCCAAGGACATGGGGATGCCTTCGAGCAGTTTTTTGAGGGAGCTGACGGAGGGACTGACGCGATTCTGTTCGATCAGGGAGATGGTGGCATTGGTGACGCCGCTACGCCGGGCCAGCTCGCGCTGGGACAGTTTGTAGCTTTCGCGTACTAATTTGAGTCGTGAGCCCGTGTCCATGACAGCCTTATGTGAGAACTACTTAAGGGGTAATGGGGGTGGGTGGCGGGCGACTGGTGGCCGCGGATTACGCCGTTTCCCGTCCCGGAACCGTGGAAGGCGGGTATTAAATCACGTTTGTGGGTGTTGCTCAGCAGGTTCGATAAACGGCTGGCAAAAAAGCTGTCGGCTTCTGATGTCAGTCAGTTCTGGTTTAGAAACTGTGGCGAGGGGGCTTGCCCCTGTTGGGTCGCGAAGCGGCCCCAAAACCTGCCCACGCGGCGTATCAGATACACCGAATGGGCTGATTTTACGACTGCTTCGCAGCCGAACGGGGGCAAGCCCCCTCGCCACAGGAGTGATGCGTAGCCTTGGCCGGCGGAGACCGCCGGCAGGTTCAACCTAGATGCCGAAGCGGTCTCGCAAGGCGTAATACGCCGCGCCCATGGCGGTGAGTGGGGCCTGGAAAGTGCGGCCGCCGAGCATCGGCATGTGTGGCAGGGAGGCGAAGGCGTCGAAGCGTTCGGCGTCGCCGCGAATCATTTCCGAGATCAGTTTGCCAGCCAGGTGCGAGCAAGTGACGCCGTGGCCGCTGTAGCCTTGCATGTAGTAGGCGTTTTTCTCGATGCGGCCGAATTGCGGCATGCGGGACATGGTCAGCAGGAAGTTGCCGGTCCAGCAGTAGTCGATTTTCACGTCCTTGAGTTGCGGGAAGGTCTTGAGGATCTTCGGGCGGATCAGTTGTTCGATGTCGTCCGGCTCGCGGGCGCCGTAGACCACGCCGCCGCCGTACAGCAGGCGGTTGTCGGCGGTGAGACGGTAGTAGTCGAGCAGATAATTGCAGTCTTCGACACAGTAGTTATTGGTGATCAGGCTGCGGGCGATCTTCTCCGACAACGGCTCGGTGACGACGATTTGCGAACCGCAGGGCATGCTTTTGCGGGTCACGCGGTTGTCGAGGTCTTGCGGCAGGTAGGCGTTGCCGGCGATCAGCAGGTACTTGGCCCGCACCACGCCTTTGGCGGTGCGCACGGTGATTGGCTCGCCGTAGGAGATGTCCACGGCGGCGGATTGTTCGTAGATTTTGCCGCCCAGGCGAATGATCGCAGCGGCTTCGCCGAGGGCCAGGTTCAGCGGGTGGATGTGGCCGCCCTGCATGTCCAGCAAGCCGCCGACGTAGTTGTCGCAACCGACTTCGCGCTGGATGTCCGAGGCGTCGAGCATTTTCAGGTTGTTGTTGCCGTAGCGTTCCCAGTTACGCTTCTGCTCGGCCAGGCCGTTGAGTTGCTTCTTGTTCAGCGCTGCGAAGATGCCGCCGGGGCGGTAATCGCATTTGATGTCGTACTCCTTGATGCGCGAACGGATGATGTCGGCGCCTTCGAAGATCATGCTACCAAGGACTTCGGCGGTCTTGTCGCCGTAGCGCTCTTCGATCACATCGACGTCGCGACTATAGGAGTTGACCAGTTGGCCGCCGTTGCGACCGCTGGCACCGAAGCCGACTTTGGCGGCTTCCAGCACGGTGACGCTATAGCCCGCTTCGCTGAGGAACAGCGCCGAGGACAGGCCGGTGTAGCCAGCGCCGATCACGCAGACGTCGCATTCCACCAATTCTTCAAGAATCGGGTAATCGCCGGTCTGGTTGCGGGTTGCGGCGTAGTAGCTGTTTACATGATTTTGTGTAGAGCTGTGTTTCATACATTTCTCCGAGGGCCGCCGGCCTATGCCGGCGACCGCCGCTGTAAAGGTGTCAGAGCTTGATCCAGGTCGCTTTGAGTTCGGTGTACTTGTCGAACGCGTGCAGCGATTTGTCCCGACCGTTGCCCGACTGCTTGAACCCGCCGAACGGCGCGGTCATGTCGCCGCCGTCGTACTGGTTGACCCAGACGCTGCCCGCGCGCAAGCCGCGAGCGAAGGTGTGGGCCTTGCTGAGATTGCTGGTCCACACACCAGCGGCTAGGCCGAAGATGCTGTCGTTGGCGATCTGCAGCGCTTCTTCGGCGGTGTCAAAGGTGATCAGCGACAGCACCGGACCGAAGATTTCTTCCCGGGCGATGGTCATGGCGTTGGTCACGCCGTCGAAAATCGCTGGCTCCACGTACAGGCCACCGGTGCCTTCAAGGGTGCGATTGCCGCCAGCAATCAGTTGCGCGCCCTGGTCTTTGCCGACCTGGATGTAGCGCAGCACATTGTCCAATTGGCGCTGATCGACGACGGCGCCGACGGTGGTTTCAGGGTCGAGCGCATGCCCCGGTTTCCAGGCTTGCAGCGCTTCCACCAGCAACGGAATGAACTGCTCGCGGATCGAGCGCTCCACCAGCAGGCGCGAGCCGGCGGTGCAGACTTCGCCCTGGTTGAAGGCAATCGCACTGGCCGCTGCCCGAGCCGCTGCGCGCAAGTCCGGCGCGTCGGCGAACACCACGTTCGGGCTCTTGCCGCCCGCCTCCAGCCACACGCGCTTCATGTTGCTTTGCCCGGCGTAGATCATCAGTTGCTTGGCAATCGCGGTGGAGCCAGTGAAGGCCAGCACGTCGACGTCCATGTGCAACGCCAGCGCCTTGCCGACGGTGTGACCGAAGCCCGGCAACACGTTGAACACGCCTTTGGGAATGCCGGCGTCGAGGGCCAGTTGCGCGATGCGGATCGCCGTCAGCGGTGATTTTTCCGAGGGCTTGAGGATGAACGAGTTGCCTGCCGCCAGGGCTGGGGCGAACTTCCAGCTGGCCATGATCAGCGGGAAGTTCCACGGCACGATGGCGGCGACAACGCCTGCCGGCTCACGAGTGACGAGGCCCAATTGGTCGTGCGGGGTGGCGGCGACTTCGTCGTAGATCTTGTCGATGGCTTCGGCGCTCCAGCGGATCGCGTTGGCGGCCGCTGGAATGTCGATGGCCATGGAATCGCTGATCGGTTTACCCATGTCGAGGGTTTCCAGCAGCGCCAGTTCTTCCTGGTTGGCCAGGATCAAGTCCGCGAAGCGAATCAAGATGCGCTTGCGTTCTGCGGGTGCCAACCGCGCCCAGATGCCGGATTCAAATGCACGACGCGCGACGGTGACTGCCGCATTGGCGTCGGCTTCGTCGGTGCTGGCGATGTTCGCCAGAAAGCGGCCGTCGACCGGGCTGATGCATTCGAAGGTATCGCCACTGAGTGCCGGGCAGTATTGGCCGTCGATGAATGCGCGGCCTTCTAGTGTCAAGGACTGGAAGCGTTGCTCCCAGTCGCTGCGAGTGTTTGTCATGGTTGTGACTCTACGCAGAGGAATAAGTGATCGTGTTAACCGATGGGCAAGCGATGAGAACTTGTGGCGAGGGAGCTTGCTCCCGCTGGACTGCGCAGCAGTCCCCTTCTTTTCAGGTAGAAGGAGGGGTCGCTTCGCGACCTAGCGGGAGCAAGCTCCCTCGCCACAGGTTTAGTGTCAGCCCCCGTTAAACCGTGTGCAGGTACCAGTTGTACTCAAGGTCTGAAATGGAGTTCTCGAACTCGGCCAGCTCGCTTTCCTTGCACGCCACGAACACGTCGATGTACAGCGGGTCGATGTAGCGCGCCATGACTTCGCTGTCGTCCAGTTCACGCAATGCGTCGCGCAGGTTGTTCGGCAGGCTTTGCTCGTTCTGCTCGTAGCTATTGCCTTCAACCGGGGCGCCCGGCTCGATTTCGTTGGTCAGGCCGTGGTGAATACCAGCCAGCACCGAGGCCATCAGCAGGTACGGGTTGGCATCGGCGCCAGCGACACGATGCTCGATACGCACGGCATCCGCCGAACCGGTGGGTACGCGCACCGCCACGGTACGGTTGTCGATGCCCCAGCTTGGCGAGTTCGGTACGTAGAACTGCGCGCCGAAACGTCGGTAGGAGTTGACGTTCGGGCAGAGGAACGCCATCTGCGCGGGCAGGGTCTCGAGCACACCGCCGATCGCATGTCGCAGCGCGGCGTTCTGCTCGGGATCCTCGCTGGCGAAGATGTTGTTGCCTTGCTTGTCGAGAATCGAAATGTGCACGTGCAAACCGTTGCCCGCCTGACCCGGATACGGCTTGGCCATAAACGTGGTGTCCATCTCGTGGTCGTAGGCGATGTTCTTCACCAGACGCTTGAGCAGCACCGCGTAGTCGCAAGCCTTTATAGGGTCGGAGACGTGATGCAGGTTGACTTCGAATTGCGCCGGGGCGCTTTCCTTGACGATCGCGTCAGCCGGGATGCCCTGCTCTTTCGCGCCTTCGAGGATGTCTTGCAGGCAGTCGACGTATTCGTCCAGATCGTCGATCAGGTACACCTGCGTCGAGTGCGGACGCTTGCCCGACACCGGCGAGCGTGGCGACTGCGGACGACCGTTCACGTTGTCCTGGTCGATCAGGTAGAACTCCAGTTCGAACGCCGCGCAAATGGTCAGACCCATGTCATCGAACTTGCTCACCACCTGACGCAGCACTTCGCGCGGGTCAGCAAAGAACGGCTGGCCTTCGAGCTCGTGCATGGTCATCAGCAACTGCGCGGTCGGGCGCTTCTGCCAGGGTTCGATGCTGAGGGTATCGGGGATGGGATAGCAGATGCGATCCGAGTCGCCGATGTCCAGACCCAGGCCGGTGCTTTCCACCGTGGAACCGTTGATGTCCAGGGCAAACAGTGACGCCGGCAGGTTGATGCCTTTTTCGTAGACCTTGTGGAGACTGGTGCGCTCGATGCGCTTGCCGCGCACCACGCCGTTCATATCCGCAATCAGAAGGTCGACGTACAAAACCTCAGGATGTTGCTTAAGGAATGCGTTTGCTTCGTTGAGTTGAACGGCACGCAGAGGGACCGACATGATGCACCTATTAGCTGTTAATTATTATGTTCACTTCACTTGCGAGAGCCAGTCAACCCGAACGGCAAAGTGAAGTCAATAGCGAACACATGGCCTTTCAGCCTTTATTTTCTGGCCTTTTTTGGGCGCCAGAGTGCCATATCAGGCTTGCACACCGCGCAGACCCTCAGCATCGGACGTTCGGCGTTTAGAATTTTTTACATGAGAGTTGTTAATTAAAATCAACAAGGCTAAGCTCCGGAAAAGCTCGTTCAAGTGTGAAACTTCGAGGTGATAAAAATGGCATTCAAGCCATTGATCGGCGTTACTGCGTGCGTCAAACAGATTGGCCTGCACCCCTACCACGTCAGCGGCGACAAGTACTTGCGTGCTGTCAGCGTCGCGGCTTTGGGGCTGCCCGTGGTCATTCCTTCCTTAGGCGATCTGACCGAAACCGATGCGCTGCTCGCGCAGCTCGACGGTCTGTTGCTGACCGGCTCGCCGTCGAATGTGGAGCCTTTCCACTATCAAGGCCCGGCCAGCGCTCCCGGTACGGATCACGATCCGCAACGGGACGCCACCACCCTGCCCTTATTGCGCGCAGCCATCGCCGCCGGTGTTCCGGTGCTCGGCATCTGCCGGGGCTTTCAGGAAATGAACGTGGCGTTCGGCGGCAGCCTGCATCAGAAGGTGCACGAACTGCCCGGCATGCTCGATCACCGGGAAGCGGACAGTCCCGATCTGGCCGTGCAGTACGCAGCGGCCCATGCGGTGACTGTGCAACCGGGCGGTGTGTTCGAAGCACTGGACCTGCCGCAGGTATTCCAGGTCAATTCGATTCACAGCCAGGGCATCGACCGACTCGCACCGGGCCTGCGCGCTGAGGCGATCGCGCCGGATGGTTTGATCGAGGCGATCTCCGTCGAGCACAGCAAGACCTTCGCCGTCGGCGTGCAATGGCACCCGGAATGGCAGGTGCTTTCGAATCCCCCTTACTTGAGTATTTTCCAGGCGTTTGGCGAGGCGTGCCGGCAACGGGCGGCGCTGCGTAATACGCGCTGACTTCAAACATTTCTAATCGATTGACTGCCCCCGTGAGTCTGGCGGGCGTGCCTTTGCGCGCCGGTGGCTTGCGTAATAGATGAACCGCAATAACAACAAGTACGACCAGGCAGCCAGGACGGCGGTGCCGAATAAGCCCGAGCGCCAGCGCATCGCCCAGCCCGGGTTTGCAATCCACTCTTAAGTCAGGCCGTGTTGGCCCGACGACTGAAACCTGTTGGGAGTTTCATATGGCAAACGCCTCCAGCATCTACAGGAAGGCTCTTGATGGTCACCAGGCACCGAAAAAGGTGCTGGTGAAAGTCGACCGCGTCACCAAGAAATTCGACGAAACCACCGCCGTGGACGATGTGTCCCTGGAAATCCATCAAGGCGAAATCTTCGCCTTGCTCGGTGGTTCCGGCTCGGGCAAATCGACGCTGCTGCGCATGCTCGCCGGCTTCGAGCGCCCGACCGAAGGGCGGATTCTGCTCGACGGTGTCGACATCACTGACATGCCGCCCTACGAACGGCCGATCAACATGATGTTCCAGTCCTATGCGCTGTTCCCGCACATGACGGTGGCGCAGAACATCGCCTTCGGCCTCAAGCAGGACCGTTTGCCCGCCAGCGAAATCGACGCCCGTGTCGAAGAAATGCTGCGCCTGGTGCACATGACCCAATACGCCAAACGCAAGCCGCATCAATTGTCCGGAGGTCAGCGTCAGCGTGTGGCACTGGCGCGCTCGTTGGCCAAGCGACCGAAGCTGTTGCTGCTCGATGAACCGATGGGCGCACTGGATAAAAAGCTGCGTTCGCAGATGCAACTGGAGCTGGTGGAAATCATCGAGCGGGTCGGCGTGACCTGCGTGATGGTGACCCACGACCAGGAAGAAGCCATGACCATGGCCGAGCGCATCGCGATCATGCACCTGGGCTGGATCGCCCAGATCGGCAGCCCGGTCGACATCTATGAAGCACCGGTCAGCCGCATGGTCTGCGAGTTCATCGGTAACGTGAACGCCTTCGACGGCACCGTTGTGGAAGACCTGGAAGGCCACGCGATCATCCACAGCCCGGACCTTGCGCAGAAGATTTACGTCGGCCACGGCGTAAGCACCTCGGTGCAGGACAAGTCGATCACCTACGCTATCCGCCCGGAAAAAATGCTGGTCAGCACCCTCAAGCCCGAGACCCGCTACAACTGGTCCGAAGGCAAGGTGCACGACATCGCCTACCTCGGTGGCCACTCGGTGTTTTATGTGGAGCTGCCTGGCGGCAAGATCGTCCAGTCGTTCATGGCCAACGCCGAACGCCGTGGCGCACGCCCGACCTGGGACGATCAGGTCTACGTGTGGTGGGAAGACGACAGCGGCGTGGTACTGCGCTCATGAGAACCTTCAATCAGCAGTTCCTGCGCCTGGTGCCCAGTGGCCGCAAAATGGTCATCGGCATTCCATTCCTGTGGCTGTGCCTGTTTTTCCTGTTGCCGTTCTTCCTGGTGATGAAGATCAGCTTCTCGGAAGCAGCCCTGGCCATTCCGCCCTACTCCGAGATTTACACCTTCGCCGAACAGAAATTCCAGCTGCTGCTGAACCTCGGCAACTACTCGCTGCTGACCGAGGATGAGCTGTACATCTCGGCTTACTTCGGCTCGTTGAAGGTCGCATTCTTAAGTACGCTGATGTGCCTGGTGATCGGTTTCCCGATGGCTTATGCGATCACCAAGGCCAGCAAGGAAGCGCAAAACGTCTTGCTGCTGTTGATCATGATGCCGACCTGGACCGCGATCCTGATCCGCGTGTATGCGTGGATGGGCATCCTCAGCAACAACGGATTGCTCAATGCGTTCCTGATGTGGACCGGGCTCACATCGCAGCCTATCGAGATCCTCAACACCAACACCGCCGTGTACATCGGGGTGGTCTACGCGTACCTGCCGTTCATGGTGCTGCCGCTGTACGCCAACCTGGTGAAGCACGATGGCAGCCTGCTGGAAGCCGCGTCGGACCTGGGCTCAAGCAACTTCAACAACTTCTGGAAAATCACGGTTCCGCTGGCCAAGAACGGGATCATCGCAGGCTGCATGCTGGTGTTCATTCCGGTGGTCGGTGAGTTCGTGATTCCGGAACTGTTGGGTGGCCCGGAAACCCTGATGATCGGCCGCGTGCTGTGGCAGGAGTTCTTCAACAACCGCGACTGGCCGGTGGCGTCCGCCCTGGCGGTGGTGATGCTGGCGATCCTGATTGTGCCGATTCTGCTGTTCAACCGTAGCCAGGCCAAAGAGATGGAGGGACGGGGATGAACCGTTTCGGATTTTCACGATTGATGCTGGTGCTCGGCCTGTCGTTTATCTACCTGCCGATGCTGATTCTGGTGATCTACTCGTTCAACGCCTCGAAGCTGGTGACGGTGTGGGGCGGCTGGTCGGTGAAGTGGTATGTCGGCCTGCTCGACAACACGCAACTGATGGGCTCGGTGGTGCGCTCGCTGGAAATCGCCTGCTACACGGCGATTGCCGCGGTGGCGCTCGGTACATTGGCGGCGTTCGTGCTGACACGTGTGACGCGCTTCAAGGGCCGTACGCTGTTCGGTGGCTTGGTGACGGCGCCGCTGGTGATGCCGGAAGTGATCACCGGTCTATCGCTGTTGCTGCTGTTCGTGGCCATGGCGCAGTTGATCGGCTGGCCGCAGGAACGCGGCATCGTCACCATCTGGATCGCTCACACCACATTCTGTGCAGCCTATGTGGCGGTGGTGGTGTCGGCGCGCTTGCGTGAGCTGGATTTGTCCATCGAAGAAGCGGCCATGGACCTCGGTGCACGGCCGCTCAAGGTGTTCTTCCTGATCACCATTCCGATGATCGCGCCATCACTGGCGGCGGGCGGCATGATGTCGTTCGCCTTGTCGCTGGATGATTTGGTGTTGGCGAGCTTTGTGTCGGGGCCAGGGTCGACGACCCTGCCGATGGAAGTGTTCTCGGCGGTGCGCCTGGGCGTGAAGCCTGAGATCAATGCCGTGGCCAGCCTGATTCTGCTGGCGGTGTCGATCGTCACGTTCATGGTCTGGTATTTCAGCCGCAGGGCCGAAGCCACCCGCAAACGAGCGATTCAGGAAGCGATGGACCAGACTGCCAGCGAGTCCTGGCAACAACCGAAAAAGCAAATGGTAGAAGCGACGGTCTAGTGCCACTGTCAAGTGAGCACTGACCTGTGGCGAGCGAGCTTGCTCGCGCTTGAGTGCGCAGCACTCACAAATAGGTATGGGTTGCCAGAATTTTGGGGCCGCTACGCAGCCCAGCGGGAGCAAGCTCCCTCGCCACAGGTAAGTCTGCTAGCCACAGGTTTTGTGTTCACCGCATTTTTGTTTTATGCGATTTGAATAAAAAGAATGGAGTTGTACCGATGAAAATGTTTGGCAGGACTCTGCTGACACTGTCCTTATTGGGCGCAATCACCGCTGGCGCCCAGGCCAATGACAAGGTACTGCGCGTCTACAACTGGTCGGATTACATCGCCCCGGACACCGTCAAAAAGTTCGAAGACGAGACCGGCATCCGCGTGACCTACGATGTGTTCGACAGTAACGAAACCCTTGAGGCACGGCTGCTGGCGGGAAAATCGGGCTATGACATCGTGGTGCCGTCCAACAGTTTCCTGGCCAAGCAGATCAAGGCCGGGGTCTATCAGGAACTGGACAAATCGAAGCTGCCGAACTGGAAGAATCTCAACCCGGTGCTGCTGAAAAATGCCTCGGCCAGCGACCCGGATAACGGCCACGCCTTCCCGTACATGTGGGGTTCGATCGGCATCGGTTACAACCCGGCCAAGGTCAAGGAAGTGCTGGGCACTGATGCCCCGGTGAACTCCTGGGACTTGCTGTTCAAACCGGAAAACGCCGCCAAGCTCAAAGCCTGTGGCATCAGCTTTCTTGATTCACCGACGGAAATGCTTCCGGCTGCCCTGCACTATCTGGGCTATCCGGTGAACTCCCGGGACAAGGCGCAAATCACCGAAGCCGAGGCGCTGTTCATGAAGATCCGGCCATCGGTGGCCTACTTTCATTCGTCGAAATACATCTCCGACCTGGCCAACGGCAACATCTGCGTCGCCGTCGGTTACTCCGGCGACGTGCTGCAAGCCAAGGCCCGCGCCCAGGAAGCCGGCGACAAGGTCAAGATCGAGTACAGCATCCCGAAAGAAGGCGCCGGCAGCTTTTACGACATGGTCGCCATCCCTCGGGACGCCGCCAACGTCGACAACGCCTACCTGTTCATGAACTTCCTGATGCGCCCGGACATCATCGCCGAAGTCACCAACAGCATCGGCTACAGCAATGCCAACGCGGCGGCCACGCCGTTGGTGGACGAAGCGATTCGTGACGACCCGGGATCGTATCCGCCGCAAGCGGTGATGGCGACGTTGTATGCCATTCCTGACATGCCGATTGCCACCCAGCGGATCATGACCCGGGGCTGGACGCGGGTGAAGCTGGGCAAGTAATCCCGCCTCACTGATCGTCCCCATGCTCCGCGTGGGAACGATCATCCATTACAGCTTTCCCTTTTCCGTTCACGCAGCGCCTTACCACCGCTGCACTCCTCTCTGCAGAACGGCTTCACCTGGCTTCCTCGGTTTAGGTGAATTCAGGCGCCCTCGGGCGCCTTTTTTTGTGGGCTTATGAAGCGACCAGCGGCCACTCGGCCAGCGCTATGTATCGACCTTTATGGGACTCGAACAGGCTGAAGCGATCGGCGCGCAGGTAAAACTCCGGCGGCGTCGCGGATTCGGGGACCGGCGCCCGGTAGTCGCGCATCAAGGTCAAATGCGGGCGGAATTCCCGGCGGGTGTCTTCAAAACCGAACGGCAGCATGGCCTGCTCCAGCGCATACACCAGGCGCAGCAGCTCCGGTGCCGCCTGCGCGGGCGCCAGCAGCAACACCCCGGAGCGACGCCAGACGTCCAGCCGATCCAGCACCACCGTCAACGGCACGCCGGAGGTGCGGATATTGGCGGCGGCCTTGCAGACACCGGCTATTTGCGCCATGCCCACCGTGCCGAGAAACAGCAGGGTCAGATGAAAGTTTTCCGCCGGCACCGGGCGCCCGACGTTGAGCCCCAGCGCGCTGCGCCATTGGGCGATAGCCCGGCGTTGTTCGGGGGCGCAGTTCAGGGCGAAAAACAGCCGTTTGAACGGCTCACGGGTTTCATCGCTCATGTCTGGCACCTCAATGCTTGGGGACCCTTTGATTTTACAAAGGGATACCCCGCCAGCAAGCCCATTTCTGGCAGCTGCCGGCATGCGCGTTATAGTTGAAGCAACCGAATCGACGGGAGGACGCCATGCGTCAGGTCATCAGCAAAGAGCCATGGTGGGCCGTACCACCGAAGCCCGGCCAGGA
The DNA here is from genome assembly GCF_059420765.1 of Pseudomonas sp. GW821-FHT03E01. Taxonomy (NCBI): domain Bacteria; kingdom Pseudomonadati; phylum Pseudomonadota; class Gammaproteobacteria; order Pseudomonadales; family Pseudomonadaceae; genus Pseudomonas; species Pseudomonas sp. GW821-FHT03E01. Next base: position 14,021 of record NZ_JBWKUI010000019.1, read on the forward strand.
TGAGTCCGAGCTGGAGTGGGGCTGGCTGGTTCATTACAACGAAGGCGAGCCGCGCTTCGAGTTCATCAAGGAGCGGCCGTCGGACAGCGAGATTCGCAATCGCAAAAGCTGCAGGATCACCCCGACGCCGGAGTGATCCTGCCGCCTCTTCAGGCTTTGACGAGCATTTCGAAACCACCAAAAATCGCCCGCTGGCCGTCGAACGGCATCGGATTGACGTCCGGTTGCATCCGCGGATCGCTCATCAGTTTCGCCATGCCAGCGTCACGGGTAGCCTTGTCCGGCCAGACGATCCAGGAAAACACCACGGTCTCGTCTTCCTTGAGTTTGACCGCCATGGGAAACGACGTCACTTTGCCATCAGGCACGTCATCGCCCCAGCATTCAGCGAGGCTGAGCGCGCCGTTTTCCTTGAAAATCGCGGCGGCGGACTCCGCGTGTTTCTTGAACTTTTCGCGGTTGGCCTTGGGCACCGCTGCGACGAAGCCATCAACGTAAGCCATGATCATTCTCCTCGGGTTATGGGTTGATCTGCTGGGTAGTCGATCCAGCGTGGCTCCAATCGACAGTTCCCGCACCCAAGCCGACCGACGGTTCGACGGGCTGAGCAACAGGTTGTGCAACAGACTGGGCCAAGCCGCCTTCGATTTGCCCGGCCATGTACAGCGTTCCGGCCATGACACCGGTGGTGGGGTTTTGCACCAGCTTCAGCCACGCCTTGTCGAATGAGTCGCCCAGGCTGCTGCGGATCAGCGCCTCGCTATCGGGTCGGTCGTTGGCTTGAATAACCGCACGCACCCCCGCCACTCCCAGGGAAATCACCGCCCCGGCCAGTTTCCCCGCCGCTGCCGCCACGGCACCAGCCGCGCCTCGTGGGGCCATTTCGGCTTCCATTCGTTTGCTCGCGCGCTTGGCCACTGGCGTCATGCCGGCGTCCGTCGAGGCAATGCCCTTCTCACCGCCTGCCGTGTGGATCTTGTCGATCAACGCCGCGTAGGCCGGCAACTTAGTCAGCGGTTCACTGTGCACCACCTGATACAGCGACGCGTCACGGGCGGGCGGCGGTCCCAGCGAAATCGCCGGAATTTTCTGGATACGGTCGTTGAGCTGCGCCATCGGCACGCCATGACGCTGGGAGATGACCTGAAGTTGCTGGCCGAGAGCTTGCACGTAATACGCTGTCGCCTGCCCGAGGATCTCGTCGGGATCGATCTCCACCGCTACCGGGTCCAGCACTTTGTGGTGATATTGCTCCAACAGATAGGCCGCCAGGCGTTTGGCCGAGGCATCCTGCTCACCCCCGGCACTGAGGGTGTACCAGCTGACCTTCATCGACAGCCATTCCTGGGTCCAATAGCTGCTGAACCACGGAATGAAGACTTCTTCGGTCTGTTCGTAAACCCGCGTGCGCCAATGCTCCATGGATCCGCGGGCATAGACCCTGGCCTGTTCGGTGGCCTGCTGCGAAGCCGCGACAATTTCCTGGTCAACCTGCTGCCAGGTGCTCTGGGAAACCACTACCGGCGCCACGACTACCGGGGCACGCGCAGTCGTTACGCATCCCGCCAGTACCACCAACACAGCGACGATCAGCGAACGCAGGTTCAAGATCGCAGTGTCCTACAGTCTGCGTCGAACGGAGCGTTCGACGCGTAAAAGCATGTTGATTTGAGTATAGGTCGGGGCTGGGGGCCGTCCGTCAGGAAGTGTGGTAGCGCCCTCAAAAATACCTGCGCGAGCAGACCCGCAAGTCCATCGAGGAACGCCACCATCATCCACGTCGATATTCACCATCGCCGCGAATGCCTTCCGCAAAAAAAACGTCAGGTGCAGGATCAACTCATCGCCACTCAAACCCCGCATCGGAGGGGCAGACCATGTTGATCCACCTTCTGACCTGCCTGGCCCTGACGGCCATCACCCTGACCCTGTTTTCCCGCCTGGTGCTGGATATCGGTCAAACCGAGGAGCCGACATCATGATCTATTCCGTCAACCTCGCCGTGAGCTTTCCGGTGTTCGGCAGCAACTACTATTCGCAACAGGTCGTCTCTCGCAAAGCCGTCGCGCTGGTGTTCGACAAGCAATTCGAAACCTTGCTGATGCCGGCGGCCACCCACCACTTCAGTAACGAAGTGGTGGGGCTTAACGATCAGTTCCGCTTTTTGAATGATGTGCTGGTTGAGCATCTGCTGGAAATCGAGATGACTCAGCGTCCTTCACGCTCGGCGCAAGCGTTCACCTTCTGACAGGCTGGGTGCAGCCTGTCATTCTGGCCGGCGCACGGCTCTCACCTTCCCGCTGTTGCCGCCGCCACAGAAAAACCGGTCGTGGCCATCGAACTCAAGCCCCGACACGCCGACGCCAGCCGGCATCTGGACACTCTCCAGCACCTCGCCCGTGGCCGGATCGACTCGCCGCAGCTCGCTCTCGTCACCTTCCCAGGTGCCATGCCACAGATCACCCTCGACCCAGGTCACCCCGGTAACAAAGCGGTTGGATTCCAGGGTGCGCAGCACCGCTCCGGTCTGGGGGTCGACCTGATGGATCTTGCGCTCGCGATACTCACCGACCCAGAGCGTGCCTTCGGCCCACGCCAGCCCCGAGTCACCACCGCCACCGGGCGCGGGGATGGTGGAGAGCACGCGGCCGGTCTGCGGGTCGATCTTCTGGATGCGATCCTCGGCGATCTGAAACAGATGCTGGCCATCGAAGGCGGTGCCGGCATGGGCGGCGACATCGATCGATTTCAGGGTTTTGCCGCTGGCCGGGTCCAGGGCGTTGAGTTTATCGCCTGAGGCAAACCAGACACGCTGGCCGTCATGGGTGACGCCATGCACATGGTCGATGCCCGGAAAAGGCCCGTATTCGCGGATGATTTCAGCCGTTGAATGTTTCATGTCTTGCTCCTCGTTTACTGACTGCGCTCACTGGGGTAGTGAAGAGGATGCTAATCACTGGGCAGCAACGCCGTGAGTAACAATCCCGTCGCGAATCCAGGTACCGGCGGGAGCATCCAGCGACGAGCCCGACCGTGACCGAACGACTGCACCTTGCCGGTCGCCGCCAGCGTGTCGAGGGCTCGTTGCACGGTGCGCTGACTGGCGCCGAGCACCAACGCCAGGGCCGAACTCGACCACGACTCACCGTCGGCGAGAAAAGCGAGCAGCGTCGCATGCTGTTCTTCGACAGGCCGCGCCAGCACCACGACGTCAGGCGCAACCCGTGGCACCAGTGCAAACCCTCGTGGGGTCGCGATCACGTCGGCAATCAAGTGCAGCGCCCCGCGCAGCCGCCCGAGTTCGACGCGCAACCGTGCGCGATGGGACTCATCCGCGTGCTTCATCCGAAAGGCTCGCGCAATCAACGTTTCCCTCGGCACGTCGGCCGGCCACGCTTCGCCCAGCGCCCGGGCGAGCGCGAACAACACCGGACGCCGGGCGAGCGAAACCGACGCGCCTGCGTCGCGCACCACATACCGGCAAGCGTCCACCACCAGCGTGGGGGATGCCAATAACGCTTCAATCTCATCGAGCAGCAGCGGCTGTTCCTGCCCACCGATAATCAGCCGCGCCGCTGGTGTATCGAGAATATGCCTGGCGCTTTCGACCTCGGCGGTGAGTGCCGCAATGCCCGCGTGCTGCGCAGCATGCCCGGCCCGCTCAAGTGCCGCGCGCGCCGCTTTCGTTTGCAGACGACGCATGGCGATGCCCGCCAGAACCAGTTCGTAAGCAGCCCTCGACGCGGGCAGTAATGGCGTCGGGTCGAGTTCGGCGAGACGGCCCTCGGCCTCGTCGAGATGCCCGATCAGCAGCAGGCGGCGAATCTCGAGATAGCGCGCATGGGCGGCGTTGACCCAATCGCCGTGTGTCTGAAGCGTCGCCCGCGCGGCATCGAGCGCCTTCGCCGGCCAGTTAAGGTCACGGGAGGCGAGCGCGATCTCGGCCTCGGCAACAACACACCGCGCGCGGGCCAAGGCCTCCTTCGCACCGAACGCCCGCGCGGCACTTCGCACCAGCGCCTTCGCCCGCACAAGGTCACCCAGTTGCGCCATCGCGATGCCTCGAAGCGCGAGTGCAGGCGCGTCGTTGCGCAAGGCGATGCGGTTCAGCGCGCCGAGCGGATCACCCGCCGCGAGCGCACGCGCTGCTGCGGTGATCAGCGAATCCATGTGAATTGCGCCACGTGTGACCCCCACCGTCCGATGTCCGCTGATCAGTCTATCTCACGACTGCTCAGCCGCACGCCGATCCGCCAGGGGCACCCGTTACTCAGTAATCGACCCACACCCCACCCAGGTCCGCAGAATGGACGCAGCGCTCGACCCAGCGCACGCCTTCGACACCGGCATTGATGTCTGGATAACGCAGCGTTGCCAGTTGTTCATGATCACCACGGTTGGCGGCGTCCATGGCCAAGGCGAAACGGTAATAGAGGTTGGCCCAGGCATCGAACAGCCCTTCCGGGTGCCCGGCACCGATCCGGTCATCAAGCAACGCATGGGGATGCAGATAACCCATCCCGCGCTCCAGCACCTGGGCAGGTTTACCCTGGACTTCGAATGACAGCTGGTTCGGCCGCTCATCCCACCATTCAAGGCTGGCCCTGGAGCCGATCACCCGAATTTTCTGGCCATGCATGGATCCGGCGTTCACCGCGCTCGACCACACACTGCCCATGGCCCCGCCTTCGTATTCCATCAGTGTGTAGGCGTTGTCCTCGAGTGGTGCGCGGCTTTTGACAAAGCTCTGGCGTGTGCACAACAGCCGTTTGATCTTGAGCTCGGGCAGCATGACTTCCGACAGGTACAGCGGATGAGTGCCAACGTCTCCCAGCACATAACTGGGGCCAGCGAGGCGCGGATCGACCCGCCATTTGGTCGCCTCGCTCCGCGCCTCGACCGCCTCACAGTGGAAGCCATGGGCAAACTGCATGTGCACCATGCGCACCTCACCCAACTCACCCTGGGCGATCATTTCCCGCGCCTGCTCGATCAACTGGTGCCCGGCATAGCCGTAGGTCACCCCCACCACCCGGTTTCGCGACAACGCGATTTCGCGCAGGGTTTGCGCCTCCTCAAGGGTGAAGCACAGCGGCTTTTCACAGACCACATGCAGCCCCGCTTCCAGAGCGGCCTTGGTGATTTCAAAGTGAGTGCCATTGGGCGTCGCCACGGAAATGGCCTGGATGCCATCCGCCCGCCCGGCTTCGCCCTCAATCAGGCTGCGATAGTCGCCGTAGCAACGCTCGGGGTCGACCCCCAGTTGCACACCGAAGTCGCGACCGCGTTGCGGGTCCAGGTCGAAGGCACCGGCCACCAGTGCAAACGACTGGTCACGCAGGGCCGCCGAACGATGGATGTAGCCGATCTGACTGTCACGCCCGCCGCCCACCATCGCCCAGCGGATTGGTTGAGGAATTCGCTTGCTGCCATTGATCATCGAAAAGTCCTTCGCATGAGAGAAATCAGAAACCCGCCCGGGACAGGTAGTCACGGCTGGCAGCCACGTCGCGCAGGCTGCCATGGGCGTTACGTGGATCACGTTCTTGCTCGACCGTGATGTAACCCTGGTAACCGATCTCGGTGATCAGCTCGCGCAAGGCGCCGTAGTCGATGACACCCTGGCCGATCGGGCACATCACGCCTCTTGCGCACGCGGCGAAGAAGGTGATGTGTTCGCCCAGCACTTGATCGAACACGGCCTGATCGATGTCTTTGAAGTGCAGGTAATCCACGCGGTCCGCGTACTGGCGCAGGGTCTGCACCGGGTCCATACCGGCGTAGTACAGATGGCCGGTGTCCAGACACAGGCCAGCCACTTCGTAGGGGATGTCTTCGACCAGTCGGGCCAGCTCATCGGCGAACTCGATGTAGCCCCCGGCGTGCGGATGAATCACCGTGCGCACACCGAATTCCGTCCACGCCAACTCGGCGATGGCGCGGATATGGGCCATCATGCCCCGCCAGGCATCGGGCGCCAGGCGCGGCGCGCGGTCAGAGTGGCCAGCGGCGTAGTCACGCTCCTCATGCCCCCAATCGATGACCACCAGACACGGCATGGCGAAACGTTGCCCCGGCTCCAGGGGAATTGCCGGCAACTGCTTGAGCAATGCGCAGATATTACGGGTTTGATGCAGCAGGCTGGGCAGGTTGGCGGGATCGACCAGATTGTCGAACACCGTGCCGGCCACCACGTGCAGGCCGTGTTTGACCAGCACCGAGCCCACCGCATCGGCGTCCAGTGGCAGGTAACCGTATGGCCCCAATTCGATGCCGCGATACCCCGCTTGCGCCGCTTCGCCAAGAACCTGTTGCCACGCCGGCAGATGAGGATTGTTGACGTCGTCGACGCCCCAGCAACAAGGCGCGGTGGAGATGTGGAGGGTCATGTCAGGCTCCGATGATTATTGTTATGGGTAGCGATGTTTCGCTGGTAGAAATCCTAAGGTGGGCAGATGCACGGCTGCTATAGTCCCTGAGCGATACCTGTCAAAACCCGTCAAAAGTTTCAGATAGGCTTTCATTTCATGTCAGAAAATTCTTTGTCAGAAGCCGGCAACCCGCTCGGTCGCCGTTCAACCATGGAAGACGTGGCCCTGGCCGCCGGGGTGAGCCTGTCCACCGTGGACCGGGTGATGAATCTGCGGGCCAACGTGCGCGCCGATACCGCGCAACGCATTGCCGAGGCCGCCGCCCGACTGGGCTTCTACGGGCGTAATGTGATCGAACAACGAGTGCTGCAGCAGCGCCCGACCGTGCGCTTGGGGTTTCTGCTGCAAAAGCGTGGAGTGGCGTTTTATCAAGGGCTGGCCAAGGCCCTGGCCGAGGCGGCGACGGCCAGCGTGCGGGCCCAGGTTCGGGTGCTGATCCACTACATCGACGACTTGGCCCCGGCCGCCACCGCAGAACGCATTCTCAAGTTGCAGGGCGAAGTCGATGCCCTGGGCGTGGTGGCCGCCGACCATCCGGCTGTGCGCGAGGCCATGGCGCAATTGCGAGCGGCCGGTATTCCTGTGGTCGCACTGGTATCCGAGCTGAGCGCCTCGGCCGGCGCCGGTTATGTCGGCGTCGACAACCGTGCCATGGGCCGCACCGCCGGCTGGTTCATCAAGCACCTGGCAGCGCAACCGGGGCCAGTGGCCGTGATGGTCGGCACCCAGCGCTTTCAGTGCCAGGAACTGTGTGAAATGAGTTTTCGCTCCTTCCTGTCGGAACAACCCCAGGACTGGGAATTGCTGGCTACGCGCCTGACTCTGGAGGACGAGGAATTCGCCTATGCCGGCACGCTCGACCTGCTCACCAGCCAACCCGACTTGGTCGGCCTGTATGTGGCAGGTGGCGGTATCGAGGGGGTCATCAACGCCTTGCGCGAACTGAAAGCCCAGCACATCGCGCTACCCGTCGTGGTGTGTCACGACCTGACCCCCATCACCGGGACCGCCCTGCGTGACGGCATCGTTCAAGCCGTGCTGTCACATCCGGTCGAGGCACTGGCGCAAACGGCGGTCAGGGCCATGGTGAATGCCGCGATAGATCCAGCGTCGGACAGCGCAGCGAAGTTCATGCTTTCGTTGCAGATTGATGTGGCTGAAAGTGTTTAGTGGTCGGCAGCAGGCCTAGAACATTCCGAGGTGCTTTGTCAGGAGAAAAACAAAAAATGAGCATGACAAAAAACAGCATTATTTCGGCAATAAAAATTATTGTCATATTCACCACCCTGATAAGCGGATCGTATGCAGTTGTCATCCCGGCATTTGCACCCACCTATAAGACCTACTACATTCTAGTCATCGGAATCGCCACCTCAGCATTGCTTGGAGGTTTTATCGGCTATAAAGCCCTGGCAGATGAAATACGCCTCATCAAAATCGGCTTTGGTCTTTGCTATGCCACAGTCACAGCTATTTTTGTATTAGCACTTTCACTATTTATAATTTTAAACACTCGTGGAGCATGACTTGCAGCCATGCGCTATTTATCAGGCGACCGTGTTTATTGAAGCAATAAGATGAGCGTGCATCATGAGCGATCCAGATGAAATCGTTCGTACATTTGCCTTACAGAGAATTGCGAGCCTCTTCAACATTTCCGTGGACCTTCTTAATGAAGAAGACGTATTTGGGGAAGACTTGAAAGCCACCCGTTCTTCCGGTCTATTCACTAGAAATGAATATGATGCAATTGAAGGCGACATTCTTGATGTATGCGACAGAGAGACGTACAAGACCATAAGCTCTGGCAACCTGACCATTTACACCGTCGGCGATTATTGTGACCACATGGTTCGTTGTTATAAACGCAAGCCAAAAGACGTTATTGCGACATTGAAAATAACCTCGCTCAGCTGACTACGTTGGGCGGCTGCCATGCCGCGGGGAGCACCCGCCTGCTTGCCTTCCGAGCTTTCGAGCTGATTCACGAACGGTCCGACGACGAGGCTGTAAACTGGCCGCGCAAAAAAGGCGCTGCATCATTGAATACCCCGGCGCCCCTTCACCCCCACAAACAAGAGATCCCCATGGCAAACCACGACATCACGTTCCTCCCCGATCCCGACGCGGAATCCATCTCCTCCGACGTCGCCGGTTTCGGCGGCCTGCTGGTCTCCACTCAAATTCCTACCCGCGCCGACGGCAGCCTGGAGCTGGGCGACATCACCCTGCAAAGCGAGTGCACTCTGCAGGCGCTCAAGGTCGCGCTGGAGAACGCCGGCAGTTCCATGGACCGGGTGCTGCATCTGACCATCTACCTCACCGACATGGCCGACCGCGCCGCGTTCAACGAGGTCTACCAGCGCTTCTTCGCCAAGCCCTGGCCGGTTCGCGCCGCCGTTGGCGTGGCCGCGCTGGCGGTCGAAGGCATGCGTGTGGAAGTCACTGCGATGGCGGCCAAGGGCTAAATCCGCGAACGTGCCCGGTGGGAGTGGCCATCGCCGGGCACGTTGGCGAGTGGATATCTGCGCGAAGGTGATTATGCTTTAAGAAACCATGCAGCAATGCGAGGCCGTCTGCCTGTTCCTCTGCTTCGCGCAATTGGTAATCCGACGACATCAGCCCTAGGGCCTGGGTGCGGTAATAAAGTTGGTGAGGTACTCCGGCCTTCAACAAGAGCAAGACGGAGAAGACTCATGGCCACGATTGACACTACAGCCACGGGCAGCATGCCCAACCGAGGGATCACCAAGGAGGAACGCAAGGTCATTTTCGCCTCGTCCCTGGGCACGGTTTTCGAGTGGTACGACTTCTATCTTTACGGCTCCCTCGCGGCGATCATCGCCAAGCACTTCTTCGCGGGCGTCAATGAAACAACCTCCTTCATCTTTGCGCTGCTCGCGTTCGCCGCGGGTTTCGCCGTGCGGCCCTTCGGCGCCATCGTGTTCGGCCGACTGGGCGACATGATCGGGCGCAAGCACACATTCCTCATCACCATAGTGATCATGGGTGTCTCCACCGCTGTCGTGGGTTTTCTGCCCGGCTACGAGACCATCGGCGTGGCGGCGCCGGTCATCCTGATCAGCCTGCGCCTGATGCAAGGCCTGGCCCTGGGGGGTGAGTACGGCGGCGCGGCGACTTACGTGGCCGAGCATGCGCCCAAAGGCAAGCGCGGCTACTTCACTTCGTGGATCCAGACCACCGCGACCCTCGGCCTGTTTCTGTCGTTGCTGGTGATCCTCGCCTGCCGCACCCTCCTCGGCACCGAAGCCTTCGAGGCCTGGGGCTGGCGGATTCCCTTCCTGGTGTCGATCCTGCTGCTGATCGTCTCGGTCTACATTCGCTTGCAACTCGCCGAGTCGCCGGTGTTCAAGAAGATGAAAGAAGAAGGCAAGTCTTCCAAGGCACCGCTGACCGAATCCTTCGCCCGCTGGGACAACCTCAAGATAGTGATCATGGCCTTGCTCGGCGGCACGGCTGGCCAGGCCGTCGTCTGGTACACCGGGCAGTTCTATGCGCTGTTCTTCCTGCTGCAGACGCTGAAGATTGACCCGCAAACCGCCAACTTTTTGATTGCCGGCTCGCTGCTGATCGGCACGCCGTTCTTCATCCTGTTCGGCAGCCTGTCCGACCGCATCGGCCGCAAGGGCATCATCATGGCCGGGTGCATCCTCGCCGCCGTGACCTACTTCCCGATCTTCCATGCGTTGACCGAGTTCGGTAACCCCGACGTGTTTGCCGCGCAGGCGAAGAATCCGGTCACGGTGGTCGCCGATCCCGGCCAGTGCTCGTTCCAGTTCGACCCGGTGGGCAAGGCCAAATTCACCAGTTCCTGTGACCTCGCCAAGACTGTGCTGGCGAAGAAGGCCATCCCCTACAAAAACGAGAAAGCCGCGCCTGGCGCCGTCGCGCAGGTGCGCATCGGTGACAAGGTCATCCCGAGTTTCGAAGGCACCGGCATGCCGGCCGCTGACTTCAAGACCCACAATGATGCCTTCGTCGCCACCCTCGGCACCGCCCTCAAGGACGCCGGCTACCCCGAGAAGGCCGACCCGGCCAAGACCAACTACCCGATGGTGTTGCTGCTCCTGACCATCCTGGTGATCTACGTGACCATGGTCTACGGCCCGATCGCTGCCTGGCTGGTGGAGCTCTTCCCGGCGCGCATCCGCTACACCTCGATGTCGCTGCCCTACCACATCGGCAATGGCTGGTTCGGCGGCTTCCTGCCCACGGTAGCGTTCGCCATGGTCGCGGCCACGGGTGATATCTACTACGGGCTGTGGTACCCGATCGTGATCGCGGTGATGACGTCCATCCTTGGTACTTTCTTCCTGCCGGAAACCAAGGATCGGGAGATTCATCACACATAAGCGTTCAGTATCGAGCAGCGATAGATTTGCACCCCACGCAATAAAAACGCCCCGTCAGTCTGTTCCTGACGGGGCGAATCACCACATACACCCACGGTGTTTAAGCTGCGTGTTTAAAGACACCCGGTGTTACTTCATCAAGGCTACAACGCCTTGCGTCGCTGCCTACGCCTGCGCCAGAATCCGCCGGCTTGTGCGCTTTGGGCTCGGGTTTTATCGTTTCCCGGTCACTGAAAAACAGTGATCGGGTTTGGTAGCCCGGTATTTCCAGGCGCATAGCGCCACCTTTTACAGAGGTTGTTTTTCATCTCTGTTTTTATGGTGGCCATGCGTAGGGCTCCTTCGGGCGCGCCGGGTTCCTAGACCGGTCTACCAACCTGTGCATGGCCGCCACCCTTCGTTTGGTAGCAAAGGGTGATGGCTCCTCAAATAGTTTTTCCAGGAGTTTCATCCATGTTCAAACCTACACCCAATCCGCCTGCCACAGACCCGACATCCCCCTACGAATCCCTCGATTCAAAAAAACTCCACGAAGCCGCCGAGCGCGCCCTCGACCACTACCTCAACCCCGCCGCCCAAATCATGGCCACCACCCACGAACCCGAGCCCATGTACTTCGCCAACCCGAAGTACAACACCGAAGCCCTGCTGGCCAACGCCAGCGAAACACTCGGCTCGGCCACCCTCATGCTCAACAATTTCGCAGCGTTGCTGGAGACCTCACATCGCAAGACCCTGCTGGGCATTGCGCAAGTGGTCATGCTCGGTGAACTGGCGGTGAACCAGGCACTGGATCCACCAGCCTCCGCTCACCGAAACTTGCGCACAGCAACTGTAGGCTAAGCTTTCAACAGCTTATTGCTCACGATGCTCGCGTCTGCAGGTTTGGGTTTTTTCTGGAGAGCGTCTGCAACAGCTATTTCAGACAGGTCCAGATCATTCACGCAGGACTGACGCGATGACCGAGCCCCTTCTCAGTTTCGAAGCACTTAAACGCGCCGCTGCCGCCGGCGAGATCGATACCGTGCTGGTGTGCATGGTCGATATGCAGGGGCGACTGGTCGGCAAGCGCTTCCAGGTCGAATTTTTCATCGACAGCGGCCACGAAGAAACCCACTGCTGCAATTACCTGCTGGCCGACGACATCGACATGGAGCCGGTGCCGGGTTACGCCGCTGCCAGTTGGAGCAAAGGCTATGGCGACTTTGTGCTCAAACCCGACATGTCCACGTTACGGCGTGTGCCGTGGCTGGAATGCACGGCGCTGGTGCTCTGCGATGTGCTCGATCATCACCATAGAAAAGACCTGCCCCACAGCCCGCGAGCGATCCTGACAAAACAGGTCGAGCGCCTGCGCGAGCGTGGCTATACCGGCATGTTCGCCTCTGAGCTGGAGTTCTATCTGTTCGATGAGAGCTATGAGGCGATCCACGAGCGCAATTACCACCAGCCGAAGACCGCCGGCCATTACATCGAGGACTACAACATCCTGCAGACCACCCGTGAGGAACCGGTGTTGCGGGCGATTCGCAAGCACCTGCAGGCATCCGGTATTCCCGTGGAAAACTCCAAGGGCGAATGGGGGCCGGGGCAGGAAGAAATCAACATCCGTTATGCCGATGCCATGACCATGGCCGACCACCACGTCATCATCAAGCACGCCTGCAAAGAGATCGCGCAACTGCAAGGCAAGGCGATCACGTTCATGGCCAAGTGGCGCTATGACGCGGCCGGTTCCAGCAGCCACATCCACAATTCGCTGTGGGACAAGAACGGCAAAAAGTCACTGTTCTTCGACTCCAAGGCCGAGTTCGGCATGTCGAAGTTGATGCGCTCGTGGGTCGCCGGGCAGCTCAAATACGCCAATGACGTCACCTGTTTTCTCGCGCCCTACATCAATTCGTACAAGCGCTTTCAGGCCGGCACCTTCGCGCCGACGCGGGCGGTCTGGAGCCGGGACAATCGCACCGCCGGCTTTCGTTTGTGCGCTGAGGGCAGCAAATCCATCCGCATCGAATGCCGCATCGGCGGTGCCGACCTCAACCCCTATCTGGCCTTCGCCGCGTTGATCGCCGCAGGCCTGGCCGGGATCGACGAGAAGCTCGAACTCGCGGCACCGTTCGAGGGCGATGCCTATGTCGATGAGCATTTGCCTGAAGTGTCGAAAACCCTGCGCGAGGCCTGCGCCGCCCTCAAGGCGTCGAGCATGTTGCGCGAGGCGTTCGGTGATGAAGTGATCGACCACTACGTGCACACCGCCGACTGGGAACAGAAAGAGTACGACCGACGGATAACCGACTGGGAACTGCAGCGCGGCTTCGAGCGCTATTGAGCACGCCATGACTGAGACCGTTCAACTTATCTCCCCGGTCGATGGCCGGGTCTATGCCGAACGCCGCCGTGCCGATGCGGTACAGATCGAGCAAGCCCTGACGGCGGCCGAAACCGCCCAGGCGCAATGGAAACGCCGACCTCTGAGCGAGCGTGCCGCGTTTTGCAGCGCTGCCGTGGACGCGATGCTGGCGATGAAGGATGAGATCGTGCCGGAATTGGCCTGGCAGATGGGCCGCCCGATACGCTTCGGCGCTGGCGAACTGCGCGGTTTCGAAGAACGTGCCCGGCATATGATCGCCATTGCGCCTGAAGCGTTGGCAGCGATAGAGCCCACGCCTGTCGCGGGTTTTCGGCGCTATATCAAACGCGAGCCGCTGGGTACGGTGCTGGTCGTCGCGCCGTGGAATTATCCGTATTTGACGGCGGTGAATACGATCATCCCGGCGCTGATGGCGGGCAACAGCGTGATCCTCAAACACGCCACTCAAACGCTGCTGGTCGGGGAGCGTTTCGCTGAAGCCTTTCGCCGCGCCCATCTGCCCGAAGGCCTGTTCCATAACCTGCTGCTCAGTCATGTCTATGCGGCGGCGATCATTACCTCCGGACGGGTGCAGCAGGTGAACTTCACCGGTTCTGTCAGCGGCGGCGAGGCCATGGAACACGCGGCCGTCGGAGGTTTCCTCGGCGTGGGGCTGGAGCTTGGCGGCAAAGACCCGGCCTACGTCCGGGCAGACGCCAACCTTGAGCATGCGGTGGAAAACCTGGTGGACGGCAGCTTCTTCAACTCCGGGCAGAGCTGCTGCGCCGTCGAACGGATTTATGTCGATGAAAAAATCTACCCGGCCTTTGTCGAACGCTTCGCTGCCCTGACCCGCCAATACGTGCTGGGCAACCCGCTGGACGAAGCCACCACCCTCGGGCCAATGGTCACACCGGGCGCCGCTGAGTTCGTTCGCAAGCAGATCGCCGATGCCCAGGCACAAGGGGCCAGGGCGCTGATCGATCCAAAGGACTTCGCTGCCGGCCCGCCGGGCAGCGCCTACCTCGCGCCGCAGGTGTTGGTGGACGTCACTCATCAAATGGCGGTGATGCGCGAGGAAAGCTTCGGCCCGGTGGTGGGCATCATGCCGGTGGCCAGCGACGACGAAGCCATCGCCTTGATGAACGACAGCGAGTTCGGGCTCAGCGCCTCGATCTGGACGCAAGACCTGGCCGCCGCCGAACGCATCGGCAACGAGATCGCCACCGGTACCGTGTTCATGAATCGCTGCGATTACCTGGACCCGGCCCTGGCCTGGACCGGGGTGAAGAACAGCGGGCGCGGCGTAACGCTGTCGCGCCTGGGCTATGAGCACCTGACCCGAGCCAAATCCTTCCACTTGCGCCACGAGATTTGAGCCATGAGCCTGACCGCGAACTGGAACTACCCCACGAGCATCCGCTTCGGTGTCGGCCGTATCGCCGAACTGGCGGAAGTATGCCGCAGCCAAGGTATCCAGCGACCGTTGCTGGTCACCGACAGCGGCCTGGCACGTGCCCCGATCACCACGGCGGCGCTGGAATCCTTGCGCGCCGCCGGCCTCGGTGTCGCGTTGTTCTGCGACCTCAAGCCCAACCCCGTTGAAGCCAACCTGGCCGGTGGGCTCGACGCCTGGCGTGCCGGCAACCATGACGGCGTGGTGGCGTTCGGCGGTGGCAGCGGCCTGGACATGGGCAAGCTCATCGCGTTCATGAGCGGCCAGACCCGACCGGTGTGGGATTTCGAAGACATCGGCGACTACTGGACACGCGCCGACGAAAGCCGCATCGCCCCAGTCATCGCGGTGCCAACCACCGCGGGCACCGGCTCCGAGGTCGGCCGTGCGGCGGTGATCATCGACGAGCACACGCACACCAAACGCATCATTTTCCACCCGAAGATGATGCCGAAGGTGGTCATCAGCGACCCCGCCCTTACCGTCGGCATGCCGGCCAAGGTCACCGCCGGCACCGGCATGGACGCGTTTTCCCATTGCCTGGAATCGTACTGCGCTCCCGGCTTTCATCCCATGGCCGAAGGCATTGCGGTGGAAGGCATGCGCCTGGTGGCCAATGCCCTGGTGCGGGCAGTGCACACGCCTTCCGACCTCGACGCGCGCGCGCAAATGCTGGCGGCGGCGGCGATGGGCGCCACCGCGTTCCAGAAAGGTCTGGGAGGAATGCACGCCCTCTCGCATCCGGTGGGCGCCCTGTACGACACCCATCACGGCATGACCAATGCCACGTTCATGCCCTATGTGCTGAAGTTCAATCGCCCGGCCATTGAGGAGCGCATCACCCGTCTGGCGGCGTATCTGCGCCTGCCCTCCCCGGGCTTCGACAGTTTTATGGCCTTCGTCCTCAAACTGCGCAAGGACATCGGCGTGCCGCATACGCTGGTGGAGCTGGGGGTGGATGATCAGCAGGCCGACCTGATCGCGGATATGGCGATTGTCGACCCCTGCGCTGGCGGTAATCCGCTGCCATTGACACGAAATGGCGCGGCAGAAATTTTCGAAGCGGCTTACCACGGCCGTCTTTAGAGCTCAGCAATCTGCCTTTTTGGGTACACATCACACTTATGTGATTTTGATATCAGCGCCATCAAGCTTCTGGTATCCATTGGGCTGGCATACCGGAAAAATCTCGAACTCAGACCGTATCGCTGAATCCAATGTGTAGGCCAACGGAGGTAAGCGAAATGAACAATGATGACCGTGTCAACGACGTCGAATCAGAAACAACCTCGAACACCCCACCCACCGATCCGTCTGATGAACCCATCGATGTGGTCGACACAGAGCTTGAGGACAGCAACGTTGAAGATGCCACTGCGACTCGAACCCAGAAGCAGGAAGCTGAAGAGCGCAGCCGAAAAATAGCCGAGATCGAACGCAAGGTGGCGGATGGCAATTAGAAAAAAACACGCGCCTCATCAGGTTCAGGGCACAGGCGAATGACAGAGGGCAATGAGTTCTCCGATACTGTCGCGCAAATGCAGTGCAATGAGAACCGAAATGAAAACCCATTGTGAAATAAGTGATGTCCCTGAGCCGAAAACCCGGCGTAACAGCAACCTTCACCACGCTACCCGTCTGCAGCAGGCGGTAACAGCATGATCGAGGTCACCGAGGTTTCCATTGCCGAGCTGCGTGCCGCGCTCGAATCCGGCCGGACCACGGCGGTTGAGCTTGTGCAGGCCTATCTCGCCCGGATCGACGCCTACGATGGCGCTGACACGCCCACCGCCCTCAACGCGGTGGTGGTGCGCAACCCCGATGCGCTCAAAGACGCGCAGGCGTCCGATGCCCGTCGGGCCAAGGGCGAAACGCTAGGCCCGCTCGACGGTATCCCCTACACGGCCAAGGACAGTTATCTGGTGAAGGGGCTGACCGCCGCCTCTGGAAGTCCCGCCTTCGCCAACCTGATCGCTTATCGCGATGCGTTCACCATCGAACGGCTTCGCGCCGCCGGGGCGATATGCCTGGGCAAGACCAATATGCCGCCAATGGCCAACGGCGGGATGCAGCGCGGGGTGTATGGCCGTGCCGAGAGTCCGTACAACGCCGACTACCTCACCGCCCCTTTCGCTTCGGGCTCTTCGAACGGCGCCGGTACCGCAACCGCCGCCAGTTTCTCGGCATTTGGCTTGGCGGAAGAAACCTGGTCGAGCGGACGTGGCCCTGCCTCGAACAATGGCCTGTGCGCCTATACGCCTTCGCGTGGGGTGATCTCGGTGCGCGGCAACTGGCCGTTGACGCCGACGATGGACGTGGTCGTGCCGTTCGCCCGGACGATGGCGGACCTGCTCGAGGTGCTCGATGTGGTGGTGGCCGATGATCCCGACACACGCGGTGATCTATGGCGGATGCAACCTTGGGTGCCAATTCCGAGTGTCGCTTCGGTGCGCCCCGCTTCCTACGGATCGCTGGCCGCGAAAAGCGATGCGCTGAAAGGAAAGCGCTTCGGCGTGCCTCGTATGTACATCAACGCCGATCCCGACGCGGGCACCAGCGATGCGCCTGGCATCGGTGGGCCGACGGGCCAGCGCATCAACACCCGCCCTTCCGTGATCGGGCTCTGGGAGCAGGCGCGCAAGGCACTCGAAGCGGCCGGCGCTGAAGTGCTCGAGGTCGATTTCCCGCTGGTTTCCAATTGCGAGGGTGATCGTCCTGGGGCGCCAACGGTGTTTAACCGGGGCCTGGTGTCCAAAGAGTTCCTGCACCATGAGTTGTGGGATCTGACGGCCTGGGCGTTCGATGATTTTCTGCGAGCCAACGGCGATCCAAAACTCAATCGCCTGGTCGACGTGAACGGGCCGCTGATTTTCCCCCACGACCCGGGGACGCTGCCCAACCGCGAGGGCGATCTTGCCGCGGGCATGGACGAGTACGTGCGGATGGCCGAACGCGGTATTACGCCGTGGGATCAGATCGACACGCTGCCGGATGGATTGCGCGGGCTGGAACAGACCCGTCGAATCGATCTGGAGGAATGGATGGATCGGCTGGGGCTCGACGCGGTGATTTTCCCGACGGTAGCCGACGTTGGGCCGGCGAATGCCGATGTCGATCCGGCGTCTGCCGATATCGCGTGGAGTAACGGGGTATGGGTTGCCAACGGCAATCTCGCCATCCGCCACCTGGGCGTTCCCACGGTCACGGTGCCGATGGGCGTCATGCCGGACATCGGCATGCCCGTCGGGCTGACATTTGCCGGTCGCGCCTATGACGACTCGACGCTGCTTCGCCTGGCTTCGGCGTTCGAGTCGACGGGGACGAAACGCTTGATCCCACCGCGCACCCCGCCCTTGTCGGGTAGCCAAAAATAGAAAGATCGCAGGTTCCTGCAGAGGTTGAGTACCCTCGTACCCATGCCCTGTAGGAGCCTGCGATCTTTCGGCCATTCATGCGAAAACCGGCAACAGTGTTTGTCCAGTCGGCCGCTATTTGAAAGACGTTCAGACACCTAACATCGTCTCTACCCAGTGAGCCAATAGCGTCAGTATCCATTAGCTCACGAGGTAGTCACTCGAAAATCCGAGATGAGTTTTACGATCATCTCGGCCCCCGAGTAAACCTTGGACGATACGGTGAAGATAATGAAAACTTTAAAAATTGCGGTTCTTCTGGCACTTGCCGGTATAGGCGCACACGCCTTTGCAGACGATGGCCATTCAATTAACGCGACCAGCAAAACACCTGTTGAGATCTACACGTACGAAACGAAGCTCGACATTAAGAAAGTCATTTACCTCTCAGAGATTCCGGACGAGTGCAAACCGGTTCCGGTGCAAATGACCTATGAAGACTCTCACAATCAACGGCATATCATGCAATATCAAGTGATGGGCACTGGATGTTCAAACGGTTGAGTACCGTGCGGACGATGGAGGGTCGACACTCCATGCCTGTGGTGCAACCCACTCAATAACTGATATTTTTTCCCGAACCTACGATTTTTTCATCGGATGCCAACATGCCCGGGATGTGATGTTTAAGAAACTCCACCCAAGTCTTTGTCTTCGCATCCACGAATTTTCGTGATGGGTAGATTGCAAATAGATTCAACTCTTCAAGCCGATACTCCGGCAACACGCGCACTAACGTGCCGGCCCTGAGACCATTGACCGCAGAAGCAATCGGCTGAATACCGATGCCCATCCCGTTTGTTATCGCAACGGTCATTCCATCAGCCGTATTGATGTGAAAGGGAGACAATGGGACGTTGATTGACTCCACGCCTTCAGGCCCCTCAAATGCCCAGTGTTCAACCGGCATTACCGTATTAACAATCCTCAAACAATCATGTGTACCAAGAGAACCCGGAGAGTCCGGGATTCCGCGTTTCTTCAGATAAGCAGGCGAAGCGCAGAGAATGCTGTAAGTGATGCCAAGCCGCTGAGCGACAAACCCTGAATCGGGCAGATCCCGCGCTAAAACAATCGACATGTCATACCCTTCCTCAAGCAAGTCAGGTAGCCGATTGGACAGCGTCAAATCAAACATGACCGAGGGATGAGTCTCTCTGTATTTGGCAATGGTATCGATCACATAGTGATTACCGATGGCTGACATGGCATGAATTTTCAGCCTGCCCACGGGCCGGGTGTGAGCGCTCCCGGCTTCCTCATCGGCTTCACGTACCTCGTCAAGAATCCTCTCGCATCGTTGCAAATAGCGCGCACCGGCTTCGGTCAGCGCCAGGCGTCGGGTGGTGCGGTTAATCAGACGGGTTTGAAGCCTGGTCTCGAGGCTGGAAACGGCTTTGGAGACGTTGGTTGTCGTGGTGTCCAATAGCTCGGCTGCCGCGGTAAAACTGCCGCTCTGGGCAACAGCCATGAAAAACCGCATGGTTTGGAAAACGTCCATCGTTTTCACCTCAAGGCCGTGGATAACAGGGGCGGCCTTACAGCAGGCCGCCCTCCTCGTCACGTGTCACTTTTTCCGTGGAATAAATCCAGGCACACCGGTTTCCACGACCGAGTTGAATCGTACCCTGATCGTAATATCTTCCTTGATCTCAAGCATCGCCCTATGCGGCAGGGTGGAGATATCCAGGTTTTCCTTGATATGACTTGGTGTAGCGGACGTGGTCAAAAAAGCAACGCCCCGTTGTACAGACCAGGCCAATGCCACTTGAGCCGGAGTCTTCTGCAAGCGCTTGGCGATCCCTGTAATCACCGAATCTTCCAACACTTTCGGCTCCATGCCATGGCCCAGTGGCGCGAACGCCAGGAGGACGATTCCATGCTGTTTGCAGAACTCAAGCAGTTCCCATTCCGGCAGATAAGGGTGGGACTCGACCTGCACCACGGCAGGTTTGATCCGGGCCACTGCCACAATCTCTTTTAACGCTTCCAACGTGATATCAGACAAGCCGATGGACTTGCAGCGGCCTTCATCCACCAGGCGTTCGAGTGCTCTCCAGGTCTCGATCAGTGTCACGCCGGAGTCGTAGATGACGCGACCCTGTTCGTCTCTCGGGTCCTGATTCTCACCGGGTTGAAAGGCAAACGGCGTATGGATCAGGTAGCAGTCGATAGAGTCCACTTGGAGGCGGCGGCAGCTGGCCTCGAAGGCAGGTTTGACTCGCTCGGGACGATGGTTGGTGTTCCACAGTTTAGTGGTAATGAACACGTCCTCCCGGCGGATCTTGCCCGCCTCCAGCATCTCTTTTATCGCAGCGCCGACACTCTCCTCATTGCGATAGCGCTCTGCACAATCGAAATGGCGAAAGCCCGCTTCCAAGGCGTCCTTGACCGCTTGTGTGGTGACGCTGAGATCACTGAACAGCGTGCCAAACCCAACGGCCGGCATTTCACCTGAGCCGTGGTTCAGCGCAAACCGGGTATCGCGAAGTGCATCGTGAAAAGCTTCGTAAGACATCTCTTGACTCCAATGTTCGGGGCCGTAGCCGTTATTGATACGAAGGGTTATGTGCTTCGCGACTGGCAATCCGTTGCTCAAACGCGCCGACGGAATTACCGCCGAGGGCTACATACAGTTGCACCGTGTCGAGATACTGCGCGGTCTTCACCCGAATTTGCCCCAGCAACGCTTGCTCGTAGGCACGTTCCGCTTCCAGTACCTGGAGAATGCTGTTCTCGCCTTGCGCATAGGCTTGCTGGTTCAACCGAAAACTGGTTTCTGCAGCGCGTAACGCGTCTTCCTGCGCCAGGTTTTGCTCGCTGTCATGGTTGATCGCCTGCAACGAGTCCGCGACCTGACCGAACGACTGAATGACCGTCTGCTGATAACCGGCGAGCGTCGCCTTGTAACCGTCGACGGCAGCCTGACGTTCAGCCTTGAGCGTTCCGCCGTCAAAGATCGGCCCCGCCAACCCTGCAGCCAAACCCCAGAGCGCGGCACCACCATTGCCGGAAGCGGCCTGTACCAACGAGGCGGACAGCGTTACATGGGGATAGAGGTTCGCAGTCGCGACACCGACTGCCGCGCTGGCCATGTGCAGTTCCGCCTCTGCTTGCAGGACGTCCGGTCGGCCGTGGGCCATTTCCGAGGGCACACTCACTGGCACGTTGGCCGGCAATACGAACTCGGCAAAATCGAAGTCCGGCGCGATCCAGTCGCCAGGGCCCTTGCCGGTGAGAATCGACAGCGCATGGCGCGCGGCATCACGCTGCTGGGCGAGGGGCGGCAACAGTGTGCGGTCCTGGGCGAGCCGGGTCTCGGCCAGCGAAACGTCGATCTGCGTGGTGACGCCGCTGGCATGTGCCCTGCGCACCAGGTCGAGGTTCTTGGCGTCATTGGCAAGCAGCTTTTCGACGGCTGCCATCTGCGCGTTGGCAGACGCCACCAACAATGCCTGGCTGGCGACATTCCCCGTCAGGGTCAGGTACGCCGCTTCGTATCGATGCTTCTGAAGATCGGCAAACGCTTGCTGCTGCTCGACCCGCCGCTTGTTACCGCCGAACGCATCAAGGTCGAAACCGACCCGCGGCCCGATCGCGTAGAAATTGGAGATCGAAGGCTCTTTCGCGTTGTGTACCCGCTGACGACCCGCCTGGGCGCCAAAGTCGACCTGCGGATAAAGCGCACCCTCCGCCGCCGCGACGGACGACGCCGCTTGCCGGATCGTTGCATCCGCCGCCACGAGCTCAAGATTGCCCTCGATGGCGCGACGCACAACCTGGTCGAGCTTGTGCGAATGGAAGGCCGTCCACCAGTCTCCGTTGACCTTCTGGCCAAGGTTTATGTGTTGCCCGCCAGGCTGGTTGCCGCCCTGGCCGAGACGCTGCTCGGCCTGTTGGTCGTAGTGCTGCGACAGGCTCGGCGGCTGCATTTGATAGTCGGGGCCGACGGTGCAAGCCGTCAGGAACGCAAGAACCGACACCGCACCGAACGTGGTGTTGAACGTCTGTCTGTTGATGAAGCGTGCATTGGATTTCATTGGGCAAACTCCACGAAAACTAGTTGGTCGGAACGGGCTTGCGAAGAAAGACAACCAGTGGACTGA
This sequence comes from Pseudomonas sp. GW821-FHT03E01, assembly GCF_059420765.1. Classification (NCBI taxonomy): domain Bacteria; kingdom Pseudomonadati; phylum Pseudomonadota; class Gammaproteobacteria; order Pseudomonadales; family Pseudomonadaceae; genus Pseudomonas; species Pseudomonas sp. GW821-FHT03E01. The sequence goes on from NZ_JBWKUI010000019.1 coordinate 36,153, forward strand.
CCACCAGCATCGCCACCATCAACAGCTTGAATTGGTCGACCACCGCGATAAAAGCCGCCTGGCCGGTGATCATTTCATTGAGCCCCGCCAGTGCTTGCAGGGACATCGGCGCGGCATGCGCAGCGGTGCGATAAGGCGTCAGATGGCTGACCAGTGCCAGGTGCATCGCTTGCGTATTGTTGAAGAAGAAAATCTGCACGATCGCAACGCCGAGGGTGCTCCCGTAAACACGCGACAGATTGAAAAAACCAGTGCCTTCCGGGCGTAACTTGGGATCGAGCGTGCTGAACGCGATCTTGGTGAGCGACGGCATCAAGATGCCGATGCCAATCCCCTGGATTGCCCCGGCGATCGCCACCGGTGACCAGTCCATCAAAGGCGAATAACCGAGCATCAGCCAGTTGGCGTAAATCACCACGGCCACGCCAATCGCCACGAACCACCGACGGTCGAAACGCTCGGGAACACGACCCATCAGCAGGAACGCCCCTACCAGCCCCACACCGCGCGGTATCGTCAGCGAACCTGTCGTATCAGGCGGATAGCCGAGGATCTCGTCCAGCATCGGCGACGTCAGTGCCATGGTCGACAACAGCACGAAACCCACGGCGAAAAAGATAATCGTCGACAGTACGAAGTTGCGGTCCTTGAACAGACGCTTGTTGAGGAAATGCACCTTCTCGCTCAACAGATGCACGGCGAACAGATACAGCCCCAACGCGCAGCCCGCCGCCTCCAGCCAGATTTCGGTCGAGGCAAACCAGTCAAGGCGTTCGCCGCGGTCGAGCAACATTTGCAGGCTGATCAACGCCAGCGTGAAGCTGCCGAAGCCGAAGAAATCGAACGACGGACGTTGCTCGGCCTTCTTCTCGGCAAGCAAAAGCGCCATCACCAGGAAGATGAATGCCGACAACGGAAGGCTGATGTAGAAGATCGGCCGCCAGCCGAAATGCTCGCTGACCCAACCACCGATGCTCGGGCCGCTGACGATGCCCAAGAGCACGATTGCCGTCCATGTCGCGCCAAATTTCGCACGCTTCTCCAGTGGCAACGTCTCCATTGAAATCGCCATCGACAGCGGCGCCAGCACGCCACTCGCCAGGCCTTGGATAATTCGCGCACCGACGAACTCCAGCGGAGTCGTCGCAACTGTGGCGAGCAGCAAGCCAAGAACGAAGAAGGCCAGCGCGGCCTGATAAACCCGCTTCAAGCCATAACGCCCGGCCAGCCACTGCGCAACCGGCATGGTGATGGCGCTCGCCGCGAGGTATGAGGTGAATACCCAGCCTGCCTGGTCGTCAGTCATCGACAGACTGCCTTGGATAAACCTGAGTACCGCATTCGGCAACGGCAGGTTCGCCGACTGCATATAGGTCGCGAGCAGCGCGGCGAACCTCAATGTTCCCGCACCTTGAGGCCCGATAGAATTGGCGTTCATCAGAAGTTACCTGCGGTTAACAGCGCCTTGAGCGGATGCCACCATGGCGTGTGATACCCGGTATCGACCTTGACCGTGGCGCTGGTGCCCGAAAAAAGCGGAAACGCAGGGTCGGCCTCGTCGAGTTCAAGGCGCACCGGTACCCGCTGGACAACCTTGACCCAGTTGCCGGTGGCATTTTCAGGCGGCAGCAAGGCGAAGTCTGATCCGGCACCGGGGCTCATGCTGGTCACGTGGGCTTTGAAAACGTGATCGGGATAGGTATCGATGCTGATGGTTGCTTCCTGGCCTGGACGCATGTGGGTCACCTGCGTCTCGCGGAAGTTGGCCTCGACCCAAATCTGCCGATCGGACAGCAGCGCAAAGGCCGGCGCACCGTTGCTGACGTAGTTGCCAACCTGCAGATCGTCGACCTTGGCCACGATGCCATCGTCCGGCGCATATACCGTCGTGTACGAGAGGTAGAGTTGCGCCTCGTCCAGCTGCGCCCTCGCTTCACGAACCGTCGGGTGGTTATCGGCTTCGATGTCTGGATTACCGTTCAACGCGACAACCGTGCTGGCGATCTGTTGTTCGATCGACGCGATGCGTTGCCGGGCAACTTTGAGGTCGGTGTCGGCGCGCTCGTAAATCGCCCGCGAGACGAACTCGGTAGCGACCAGCGCTTTCTTGCGGGCAAACTCGCGCTGATCGAAATCGGCCGACTCTTTGGCCGATTGCAGTTCAGCCTGCTGCTGGCGGTAACCGGCCTTGAGCCCATCGATGCGCAGCCGCGCCACGCTCAGCTGTGCTTGCGCACGGTCAACCGCGATCTGGAACGGTTTCGGGTCGATCCGAAACAGCATCTGGCCTTTGTGAACCGGTTGGTTGTCCTCGACGGCGATTTCGACGACTTGTCCGGAAATACGCGCGTTGATCGACGCCTTCGCCACTCGAGCGTAGGCGTTATCGGTCGAAATGAACGCCTCGCCTGCTTGATAGCGGGCATAGCCCAGCGCTGCGAAGAGCACCGGCAAACCGACAATCAACAAGGGCCGAAATTTCTGCTTGAACGGTTTTTTGATGGGCGCGTCAGGCCTTGCGTGCTCGAAGGTCTGCGTAGCCGGGATGTCGAACTGTTTAGTCATGATCGAATACACCTTTAACCGGGAAATCGGGCCAGCACCTGCGAGAATCGCCTGCGGCCCTGATGGCAAAAATTGCTGTGAGAAAGCAAACCCGTGCACGGTCAGGGAGGATCGCTCCACCGCACCGGTTTCGTCGCCGCAACACCCAGTTCGAGCTCAGCTACAACAAACCTGACGTTCAGGAACTTCTGGTTCCTTAATTTTGTGCGATGATGTAAGAATATAGAGCAGTCCATCCCCACACAAGGATTTTGTACAACATGGCACAAAAAAAGATTACAGAGGGCAAAGGCCGAGGCCGCCCCCGCGCATATGACCCGCAGACAGCGCTGCAACAGGCACTTGGGGTTTTCTGGAGCACTGGATATTCCGGCGCTTCCCTGGACAGCATCGCCACCGCCGCCGGCATGAATCGCCCAAGCCTCTATGCGGCATTCGGTGACAAGCACGCGCTCTACATCAAGGCGCTTGAGCAGTATTGGGAGTCTGCCTCCGCTGCCATGCAGGAGGCGCTTATGGACAAAGACCTGACTTTGGAGCAGGCGCTAATGGGCTTCTATGAGGGACAGTTGTCGATCTACTTCTCGGGCGAGGGGCAACCGCGTGGCTGCTTTGCGATCGGCACGGCGACGACCGAAGCCGTCGAGGATTCTGCAATACGAGAGGTTCTTGCGGACCGGCTCAGCCGGCTCGATGCCGATCTCGAAACACGTCTGCGCGCGGCAGTCAGCGCCGGTGAGTTGAAAGACGATGTCGACCCAGCCGCCCTCGCCGTACTCGCCTCATCCCTGTTGCATAGCATTTCGATACGGGCGCGGGCGGGCAAATCCCGCACGGAATTGACGGAGCTTGCCCGCAATGCGGTCAACGTGATTTGCGGTGTGTGAGGTGTAGGGTGGGTGAAGGACTCGAAGACATCCTCACCGAACGGCTTGCGGTGATTTTTTGTGGCATTAATCCGGGCGTGACTGCCGCCGCCCTGGGCCATCATTTTGCGGGTCGAGGCAATCGCTTCTGGCGCACAATCCATCTCGCCGGTTTTACGCCTACAGAGGTGCACCCGGAAAGCGACCGGACGATCTTGCAATATCAATGTGGATTAACCGCAGTGGTTGAACGGCCTACGGCGCGAGCGGATCAGCTGTCCGTGCATGAATTCACCGCTGCCGCCGCGGATTTTGAACAAAAGATCGCACGCTATGCGCCACGCTTTGTGGCGTTTCTCGGCAAAGCTGCGTACAGCGCGTTGTCCGGTCAACGGGACATCGCGTGGGGGCTTCAGTCAAAAACTTTTGGTGATGCCTCGGTCTGGGTCCTGCCCAATCCCAGCGGGCGAAATCGCGCGTTCACGCAAGATCAATTGGTGGATGCGTATCGCCAACTCCATTTAGCGGCCCAGCAACCGGGCCAGGTCGCACAAAACACTGTTCGATAACCGTCGCCCCCCACTGCTGGCCCTCTTGCTCCTGTTCCAACTTGAAGCCAAAGTCTTCATACAGTTTACGAGCCACATCCAGGCCTTTGAACGTCCACAACCGCGTCGCGCAAAAGCCCTGTTCGTCACAGAATTTCATGGCTTCAGCCAACAAGCGTTTGCCTGCGCCTTTGCCTCGCGCCGAGTCATCCAGAATGAAACAGCGCAGAATCGCTTCGCCGCCCTCGCCTTCACCGTCTATGGCGATGGAACCGACAATTCGCTGGCCATCCAACGCCACCCAAACTTCGTTGCGTGGATTGTGCAAACGCCCCATCAACTCCGCCATGTCCGATGCAACCAGGCTTTCGAACGGCTGGCCGAAATTCGAATGCCGTGCGTAGTAGTCGGCATGCATTTGCACCATGCGGCCGATGATTCCGGGCCGGTAGCCCCGAGCGATCTCCAGCTGCGCGGGTGGCTGCGGCGCTGTACCGAGTCGATGAGCTTGCAGTGCGCCGGCATAGTTGGCGATGCCCTCACTCACCGCTTGTTGTTGCTCATTCGTCAGATAAACCAAGGCAGCGTCCACCTGTTGCCTGGCGAACGAATCAATGGCTCGCAGGGTTTTCTTGCCCTGTGCCGTGAGTCGCAGTTTCTTGGAGCGCGCATCCTCCTCGTGTGGAATTTCTTCGATCTCGCCGGCCTCAATGAGCTTGCGCACCATCCGGCTCACAGTGGATTTTTCCAGGCCGAGCAGCTCCACAAGTTCCCCTGCTGTCAGCGCCCCCCGATCTCCAATCTCCACGATCGTGTGAACAAACGAAGGCGAATAGTCCGTCGCCGCCAGCGTGGTTTGCATGAACCCCAACTCGCGCACCATGAGGCGCGATGCTGAACGGACTTGGTTGATCAGGTCTGACTGGGTACGGGTCACGGCAAGCACCTCGAACAGAATGTGCATTTAGTTGTATAACACAACCAAATACCCGTCAAATCAAGGGTGCTCCGTCAAGGCAAGAAACCAGGCAACTGCCCTACCCGTTCGGCCAGATACTGCATCAATAAACGCGTGCGCAGCGGGCGGTAGCGGCGTTCGGGATAGATCAGAAAAGCGTCGTTCGGTGGGCCGCTCCAGTCGGGCAGCACCCGGACCAACTGCCCGTTTTCAAGCAGGTCGCTGACCAGCCAGGCCGGCGTGATACACAGCCCCGCACCCTGCAGAAGACCGTCGCGAATGGCCAATGAGCTGTTGGTTCGATAGCGCCCCTGAGTCGTGACACTGATTTGCTCACCATGGGGGCCGTTGAGCTCCAGACGGTCGCCCGCGGTCAACCACGCAAAACGCAGGAAGTTGTGCTCGCTCAAGTCCGCCGGGCTGTTCAATGGGGAATGGTTGCGCAGGTATTCCGGTGCGGCCACCAGATAGCGCGGTGAAGTCGCTATGCGTCGGGCAACGGCGTTCGGCGGCAGGCTGCCCCCCAGGCGCAGGGCCAGGTCGACGTTTTCCTCAGTGAGATCGACGAAACGATCATTGAGGATCAGCTCCACTTCAATAGCCGGGTACTGCTCCATGAACGACAACAGCAACACATTCAACCGCAACACACCGAGGCTGACCGGAGCGTTGACGCGCAGAAAACCTTCGGGGCGTTCGGTCAGACCACGCACATCCGCAACGGCCTCGCCGTACTCTTCCAGCACGCCTTTGGCACGCTCGTAGAAACGCTTTCCCTGTTCGGTAGGCGTCAACCCGGTGGTGCCACGAATCAACAAACGGGCTCCCAATTGCTTTTCCAGGGCCGCGACCAGTTTGCTGACGGTGGGCTGAGTGCTGCCTAACTCACGCGCGGCAGATGACAGGCTTCCGAGCTCAATGGCGCGGACAAAACAATGCATCGCTCTAAGACTGTCCATGGGCATTCGATTCTGGAATGGGCTGTATGCAGTTTCCCCTTCTACCACACGCATTTTGAATAGACCAATCTGGCCTTCTTGAATCATTACCGCCCAAGGAGATACCTGGATGAAAGCCTTTCACTCGAGAATATCGTTGCCTCTTGCCTTGACTGCCCTGCTTGCCGCAAGCCCTGTCATGGCGGCGGAAAACTGGGTCACCACCTGGATGGCCAGCCCTCAACCCACCTGGGGCAATGAACTGCCACTGCCCACGCGAATTCCGGAAGCGCTGACCGATAGCACCCTTCACCAGAGGGTGCGCATCAGCAGCGGCGGAAGCCGGTTACGGGTGGTGGTTTCCAACGAATATGGCAAGCAACCGCTGGTCATCGGTGCCGCGCGTATCGCCTTCACTGAGGGCGTCGATCAGATTCGCCCAGGCTCCGGGCACACGCTGAAGTTCAGTGATCAGGAACAGGTCACCCTCGCTGCGGGTGAAACGCGGATCAGTGATCCGATAGAACTGGCAGTGCCGGCGCTCAGTGAGCTTGCGATCGCTCTTTATCTGCCGCAGCACACGCCGTTGACGACCTTTCACTGGGATGGCAAACAAACCGCATTTATCGCCCCCGGAAAACACGTCGATGCTCAGCGACTGGAAGGCAGCGAGCAGGTGGAGGCGCGGCTGTTTCTCAGCGACATCCTGGTGGATGCACCGCTCGACACCCGTGCCCTTGTGGTGCTCGGCGACTCGATTACCGATGGCAATGGCTCGACCCTGGACAGCAATCGACGCTGGCCGGACTTCCTCGCTCAACGCTTGGCCGCGCAGAGCCTCGCGGTGCTCAACGCCGGGATATCCGGGGCTCGCCTGCTCGAAGATGGCATGGGTGTCAGCGCACTGGCGCGATTCAAGCGCGATGTGCTGGGCAAGCCCGGAGTAAAAACGGTGATTGTGATGCTCGGCATCAATGACATCAGTTGGCCAGGCTCCTCCTTCGCTCCGAACGAACGCCTGCCAGCCAAGGAACAGTTGATTGCGGGCTATCGGCAACTGATCGATCAAGCGCGCCTGAACAACATTCGCATCATTGGAACAACCCTGATGCCGGTCGAAGGCGCCCTGGAGGGAACGATCGTGAAGAATTATCACAGCGCCGAGAAAGAACAACTGCGCCAGGTCATTAATGACTGGATACGGACCAGCCACGCATTCGATGCCGTGATCGACTTTGATTTCATGACCCGCGACCCTGAACACCCAAGTCGCTTACTGCCGACTATCGACTCCGGCGACCACTTGCATCCCGGCGATGCCGGCAACAAGGCGATGGCCGAGGATATCGACCTGAAAACGCTGATCTAGTCGTTTGAAACAAAACGCGAAAAACCATATGGATCTTGAATTGCCCAAGTTCGAGAATGACATGAACTGTTGGCACCGATGGAGATCAGCAGATAATGTAGTCGAAATTCATCCTAGGGGGTTTTGTGGAAAACCGCTCCGAAGACAATACCCGCCACTCCCCTTTGCAGCCGAGAAGACTGCCGGCAACAGCGATCTCCGTCGTGTTCATGGCTTTAGTCACCCTCTCGATACTGAGTATTTACTGGCTTCAAGCCGCCCAAAGTAAAGCCTATGAACTCTCACAAGCAAAACTGGTATCAGGCAATTTGACGTGGTCAATGGCCCAACAAGCGACTGACACGTTTGATGAAGCCAACCTGATCCTGGATGAACTGATCGACAGAATAAAAGACAACCCAAGTGCCGAACAGCTCGATAAAACGCAAAAACTGCTTAAGCGCAGAGTCTTTACCACCGAACAGTTGCACGGCCTTTTTTACTATGATGAAAACGGCAACTGGATCCTGACTTCGTTCGATTCGAAACCTGAAGCGCCCAACAATGCCGATCGTGATTACTTCATCTTTCACAAAAACAACGTAACCCTGTCGCCTCGCATCGGCCGGGCCATCCGCAGCCGCACGACCGGCGAATGGATTATTCCTCTTTCCCGACGAATCAACGATAGCGAGGGCCATTTTAAGGGTGTCGTGCTGGCCACGATCAAAATGGCCTACTTTGACAAGTTCTTCTCAACGTTCTCCATTGACCGCAAAGGCGCCATTTTCCTGGCCCTTCCCGACGGAACGATAATCGCCAGGCGGCCATTTGCTGAAGAGTTCATCGGTGCGTCGCTAGCCAAAGGGGAAATATTTTCCATCTATTTACCCAAGTCTCCGGCTGATACCGTCATGATCAAATCGATTATCGACGGCGTTGATCGACTCTTCGGCTACAGGTTGCTTCAAAAATATCCGCTGGTCGTCGCTGCCGCCAATTCACGGGAAGCCATTTTTGCCGAGTGGAAAACCGGAACAATCAAGATGGCATTGATGATTGGCGCAGTGCTGCTGGTCAACCTTCTTGTCGGCCTCTTGCTCATCAAGAAAATACGTTACGGCGTCTCGGTAGAGAATCATTTGAAGCAGACCCGGGCAGCCCTGGAAAAACTGGTATTGCAAGATGCCCTCACCGGACTTGCAAACCGACGCCACCTCGAAAACAGCTTGCAGCAGGAATGGCTTCGCGCGGTAAGACATCACTCTCCGATCAGTTTGATAATGCTCGACATTGATTATTTCAAAAGCTTCAACGATCAATACGGGCACATTGCCGGCGACCATTGCATCGCTTCCGTAGCGCAGGCAATCGCACAATGCATTCACAGGCCATCGGATTTAGCCGCGCGGTACGGTGGCGAAGAGTTTGCGGTATTACTACCCGATACAGATGCCGAAGGTGCCTACTCCATTGCCGAAGACATCAGGCTCGCGGTGCTGAACCTTGCTATTGCACACGATGGCAACCTTGCCAGGCGGGTGACCGTCAGCTTGGGGGTTTATGCCTGCGTACCGGAGACTGCCGAATATAAGCAGCTGCTGACACAGGCGGACTCGGCACTGTACCGGGCGAAACGCTCAGGCCGGAATCAGACTGCCTGCTTGTCTTTGATCGAGGCCGGATAAGGCTGTAGGAGTGAGCACCGCTCGCTTCTACAGGGTTTTCGTCGCTCAGCAAGACCGTTCCCGACACTCATCCCAGACCTCACGCATCAATTCCTTAAGCATCAACGCCTCGGCCCAGCGGTCGGTGATGTCGCGTCCGTCGGCCCCGGTGATGGCATAGGGTGGCGGGCCGAGTTCACAGGTGAAGGACAGGCTGCTGGGCGTGTCCGGTCGGGCCAGCCAGTTCTCGATCCCATAGCGCCACCAGCCCAGGAAACGCTCCAGCCAAGGTCGATGCTGGGCGAAACTCAAAGGCACCTGGACCTGTTCGCTGTTGGCGACACGGCCGTGAAACCCCCAACTATTGCGCAGAATGGTCTGGATCTGTTCGTCGTCTTCGGCCGCGGCCGGCTCCGGCAGTTCGCGGCCCACGACATAGTGGGACAAGTCGGCCAACAGTTTGAGATCGGGCATTTGCGCGAGAATGTCGAGGGTGAACAACAGGTCACTGGTGAGGCGATAACGGTGGGTTTCCAGCAGGATCGGAAAGTCCACCTGCTCGGCCAGTCGCTGCCACCCCTCGATCAACTGGATGGCTTGCGCCAGCGTGCGTGGCCGGACGTCGGCTTGCAGCGTGAGATGGTGGCAGCCGTAGCGGGACGCGACGTCGATCGCTGCCGCCAGATCATCCACGGTGCGGGGGAACACCTGACCTTCGATTTGCAGGCCCTGCGCCTTGGCGGCGGCATGCAAGCGTGCGGCATGGTTCGCCACCCAGAAATGGTCAGTGATTCCGTCGAAACCGGCGGCAGCGATTTTCTCCAGTTGCGCTTCCAACGCAAGTTCGCATTGGCCATGGTGATCTTGCATGGCCCAAAGGGACTGGAAGACCAGGAATTCACGCATGTCAGTTCCTCAGCAGTTGTTTGAGCGATACTTCGGCGTCGGCCAGAGCCTCTACCGAGAGGGGGTTATGCGAAGCGATCAGTCGTTCGCACAACTTGATGTCCTTGGCGACGCTATTGCCCCGGCCCCAGCCGCAAGCACCTTGCAAACGCTGCTCAGCATCGAGGTAGAACAGCAGGAAACCGCCGCCCGGGGTTGTCCGGCTCGCCGTGGGTTCTGTGTTTGCGATCACACCCACGGTCTGCAATCCCCAGTCGTACTGGTCGGACCAGAAACCGGGAATGATTTCGAAAGGCAGCTCGCCGCCCAGCAGATTCAGGGCGGCGTGGCGGCCCTGGGTTTCGGCGTTGCGCCAGGTTTCCTGACGCTGGAAACCGCCTTGCGGGTGCAGCCGAAATTCACAGACATCCCCTGCCGCAAAGATGTCCGGCGCGCTGGTGCGCAATTGGGCATCGACGCGAATGCCTTGGCCGACCTCAAGCCCGGCAGCCATGGCCAACTCGGTGTTGGGTTGCATGCCGATGCCTACCACCACCAGATCACAGGGCAGCAGTTGGCCATCGGCCAGTTGCACCGATTCAACATGAGTAGTGCCCTGCACCGCCTCGATCGCCACGTTGAGTCGGACATCCACACCCTGGCTGCGATGCAGTTCCAACAGAACGCTGGACAACCGTTCCGGCAACACCCGCCCCGCCAGACGCGGCCCGGCTTCGAGCAAGGTCACCGTACAACCCAAGGCTCGGGCGGTGGCTGCGACTTCGAGGCCGATGAAGCCGCCGCCGATGATCACCAGTCGGGTGTCGGGCCGCAACGAAGCGCGCAGTGCCAGTGCCTCGTCATGGCTACGCAGATAAAGCACATTGCGCAGATGCTCGGGCACACAGGCAAGCTTGCGCGAGCACCCTCCCGTCGCCAGCAACAGCCGGGCGTAATGCAGCCAGCTGCCGTCGGCCAATTGCAGACGATGCCGTTGCGGGTCCAGGCCTTTTACCGGGTTGCCGGCCAGGTGTTCGATACCCAGCTCAGCGAGCCGAGCGCTATTGCACAGGCTGTAGCCCGCCAGATCGACCGTGCCCTGCAGCAACCCTTTGGACAGCGGCGGACGTTCATAAGGCGGGTGAAACTCGTCGCCTATCAGGATCAGGCGACCGCTATAACCTTCGTCGCGCAGGGTCAGGGCCGCGCGGCCACCGGCATGCCCGGCGCCAACAATGACCAGTGGAGCATTGGCAGGACTCATGGCACAGACTCCGTGCAGTTAAACCGTGATGGCGAGCAACACACGCCCCGCCTCGACCCGGACTTCATAGGTCTTGAGGTTGACGCACACCGGTGCGCCGAGGGCTTTGCCGGAGCGGTAGTCGAAACGCCCGTTGTGTTTGGGGCACTCGATGACGTGCTCCATCACCAGGCCATCGGCGAGGTGAATGGACTCGTGGGTGCATAGGCCCGCCGTGGCGAAAAACTCGCTGTTGGCAGAGCGGTAGACGGCATAGGTGTGCGGGCCATGGTCGAAACGAATGACATCTTCTTCGTTGATATCGCCCACGGCACATACATCGATCCATTGATCGGTCATGGCGTTTTCTCTGGTAGTGGTACAGACAGGAAGGTGTCAGGCCGGCGTTACTTCAGGCTCTGCCTGGACGGTGGCGGCCGATGCTGCGCGTTGTGGCAAAGGACGACAGACGAAATGGCTCGGGTCTTTGCGCTGCCTCCAGATAGTCGGGATGATTTCCTTGAAGGCCTCGGACAGGCTGCCGTAAGGCGGCGGGCAGTCGCGGCGGATCTCTTCGTGAAGCTGCGCCAGCGCATGAAAAGGCACCATCGGATACATGTGATGTTCCAGGTGATAGTTCATGTCGAGGTACAGGAAACGCAGCAGTCGGTTCATGTAAATCGTGCGGCAGTTGCTGCGGTGATCGAGTACGTCTTCCGCCAGGCCGACGTGCTGCGAAAGGCCGAACAGGTAGGACAACCAACCGCCATAGAGGGTCGGCAGACCGATAAACATCAGCGGCAACCAGCTCTGCAGAAAAAGCGCCGTGCCCACGGTAAGCCCATAGATGACCAGCCAAACGCGTGCGTCTCGCGCCACTTTGGGCCATTCGGATTCGGGGATGAAGGTCTGCTCTTCTTCACCCATCCGCCCGACTGCATGCCGGCAAACTGACCCCATCGTCTTCAACGCGTAAGGCATTCTGAACAGACTCAGCACCATCATGGTCAGACTCGGTGGACGCGGCTCGACGATTTCCGGATCGCGACCAACGATGATGGTGTCGGTGTGATGCCGCGCATGGCTCCAGCGCCAGACCTGGGGTTCAAACATGAACATGAAGCTCGACAGCTGGTAGACCGCATCATTCATCCAGCGGGTCTTGAATGCCGTACCGTGACCCGTTTCGTGCCAACGGGCATTGGACGCGGTGCCATAGAGCAGCCCATAGACGAAGAAGAACGGAACGCAGGCCCAGGAGCCCCAGAACCAGTAGCCACCGAAGCCGGTCACAGCCATCGCCGACAGCCAGATGGCGGTATCACGCAGGGCCGGGCCATCGCGACGCTGCATCAATTCTTTCATGCGTTTGCGGGAGATGGGCGATTGGTACCACGTTGCCGATACCAAACCTTTTTGCGCCGCTCGGGCGGCTTCGGGACCGGTCAATCGATAATCCCTTGGCACGGGTTTATCGGTTTTTTCAAAGGCTGCGTTGTGTTCGTGCATTTTATTGTTCTCCGCAAGCTTGATGGTTTAAGCACTTGCTTTCGATGCGGGATGGCATCGCTGGAGAAAATATAGGGAGCGCGCAAATCCCCCTCAAGCCCTTGAATACATTCCCTATCAAGCTATCATCCAGGCCCAGTACAGCTTGATAGTTTTCTATCAAAGCGCTTTCGGGGCCCTCATGAACAACAATAAACGCCCAACCATCGCCACCGTCGCCGAGCACGCTCGCTTGAGTGTCGCCACCGTGGACCGGGTGCTCAACGCCCGGGCTCCGGTCAGCCCAGCCACCGCCGAGCAGGTGTTCCAGGCCGCCGAAGCGGTCGGTTATTTCGCCGCCCGGCTGATCGGCCAGCGCATTCGCGAACGTCGTCCCAGCTATCGTTTCGGCATCCTGCTGCTCGGTACTGCCCAGGCGTTCTATGCCAACGTTGCCGCCGCCATCACCGAGGCGGCACAGCGTCAGACCGGCGCGAACCTGAGCTGCCAGTTCGAATACGTCTTCGATCGCACACCCGGCGCCATCATTGCCCAGATCGAACAACTGGCGGTGCAGTGCGATGGCCTGGCGGTGGTCAGCTTCGCTCACCCGCTGATCAATGCCGCCATCGCGCAAATCAGAGCAGCGGGAGTGCCGGTGATCGCCCTGCTGTCCGACATCCACGAGGCGGCGGAAGAACCTTACGTTGGTCTGAACAATCATGAGGTCGGGCGCACCATGGGCTGGCTGCTGGCCCACACCTGCGGTGCACGCAAGGGCAGCGTCGGCGTGCTGCTCGGCGGTCATCGTTTTCTTGGTCATCAGGCTCGGGTCGAGGGGTTGCGCAGTTACCTGGCGGAGCGCGCACCGGGGCTGCGGCTACTCGAAGCGGTGATCAACCTGGACAACTGCGACGTCACCGAAGAGGCGACGCTGGAACTCCTCGCGCGCCATGCTGACTTGCGAGGGCTGTGCGTGGTCGGCGGTGGCGGCGACGGCATTATCAGCGCCCTGTCGCAGCTGCCGAAGCGGCCGTCGCTGTGCTGCATTTTGCAGGAGTCGACCGAGCTGTCGCGACAAGCACTGGATCAAGGGTTGATCGACCTGGTCATCGACTCCCAGCCGCGATTGCTGGCGGCCGCGCTGGTCGACTTGCTGGTCGAGTTACAGACCACGCCGGACTTCGATCCGCTCCGGCATCGGGTGCATATCCCGTTGCAGATCATTACCTCAGAGAACGCTCGAGGCTGCGTTCGCTGGTAGCAGCTGTCGAGCCTGCGAGGCTGCGTTCGGCTGCGCAGCAGTCGTGAATCCAGCTGACGCGGTATGCCTGACACACCGCGAGTTCTGGTTTTACGACTGCTGCGCAGCCGAACGCAGCCTCGCAAGCTCGGCAGCTGCTACAGATCGCATTACGGCTTAAGTGAACAGCATTACCCATCAGAGGTCGGTGCTCGCACGAAAAGCATCGGCGCTCAGCCCGAACCGATTCATCTTGTTGTACAAGCCGCCACGAGAAACGTTCAGTTGCCGGGCGGCCAGGCGGATGTTGCCTCGGGCATCCTTGAGGGCGGCGATGATCGCGTTCATTTCATGGGTGCCAAGGTCAAGCGCAGCCCGGGGTTCGGGCACACTTCCCGGCACCGATGGCCGCAGCCTTTGCTTGATTTCAAGTGGCAGGTCACCCGGCTGGATCATCTCGGTCATCGCCAGATTGGTTGCGCGCTCGATGGTATTTTCAAGCTCCCGAACATTACCCGGCCAGCTGTAGGCCGAAAGAATATCCAGCGCCTCTGGCGAGATGCCCTCCACCGATTTGCGCAATGACCGCGCGCAACGAGCGAGAAAATGTCGCGCCAGCAAGGGCACATCTTCCCGGCGCATCCGCAGCGGCGGAACCGTCAGGTTCAGGACGTTGAGCCGGTAGTAAAGATCCTCACGGAAAGCGCCATTGGCCACCGCCTGGCTCAGGTTGCGGTGGGTGGCGGCGATGATGCGCACATCCACCTGCTGCGATTTTTTCGCCCCCACGCGCGTCACCTCGCCTTCCTGCAAGACCCGTAGCAGACTGACCTGGGCATCGAAAGACATGTCGCCGATTTCGTCGAGGAAGATTGTGCCGCCATCGGCCAACTCAAACTTCCTGGCAGATCCGCCGCGAGCCGATCCGGTGAAGGCGCCCTCGACATGACCAAACAGTTCGCTTTGCACCAGATCGCGCGGAATGGCTCCGCAATTGACCGCCACGAAAGGACCGTCGCAACGCTCGCTGGCGTTATGGATCGCCTGGGCGAACAGCTCCTTGCCGGTACCGCTCTCACCCAGAATCAGCGTGGTCGATTCACTGCGACTGGCGATCCGTCCCAGGCGCAAGGCGTCTTGTATCGCTCGCGAATTACCTTGAATGGTCTCGAAGGTGTAGCTGGCTTGAGTGCCGATGACCCGGCGCGTAATTTCGCGGATGCGCCGGTTCTCACGCAACGAAACAATCCGTCCACCCTGCTCCAGCGGGCACACCGACACTAGACACGCCAAATGGCTGCGATCATGCAGTTCAAACGTGCAATCCAGATCTCGTAGCCCTTCCCCGCCATGCAGCAGAATCTTATCGGTCAGTTCGCTTTGCCCCAGACGACGGAACGGGCTGCCGAGCAGATCCTGGCCCACGCGGAACAATTGCCGGGCATAACGGTTGAGCGCCTTGATGCAGCCCTGCTCATCCAGCACCACCAGTCCCTCGTTGAGCACTTCAAGCACGGTTTGTTGTTCTTCCAGCAGGCTCTGCAGCGCCATCTGCCGCGAGACCGCTTCGGCCGCGGCCTGGACGGTGCCCAGCGTATGAAAATGAAACCAGCCCGGCTCAGCGGTCAGGGTCAGCATGGCGAGCGTCCTGCCCTGCGCATCCCTGATCGGCGCGGCGGCGCAGTGCATGCGCCGTCGACGCAAGCCGCTGGCGAAGTTTTCCTCGGCCAGCACATACACCAAGCGATCTTCGGCAAGCGCCAGCCCCGTGCAGTTGGTGCCCTGCACCGACTCCAGCAATCGGCTGCCCACCGGTGTGAGGTCCAGACCACAGAAATACAGGGTCGTGCCTTGAGCATCGGTCAGGTTGATATGGCCCCTGGGGTTGTAGGCCAGCAATCCCCCCATGACCTGCGCCGCCGCTGCAATCAACGTGCGATTGGCCGCCAGCGTCGCGGCCAGAACGGCAGGAGCAACAAATCGATATTCGCCATCCTCAGGATCGAGGCCGGTGCCGACGCTGCGCCGCCAGGAATCCCAAATCACCTGCCTGACCCCGGCAGGTCGATCGGTGCGCCCGTTCAGACACGCCAGCCAGGCCTGTTCCAGCGCGGCGATCGAGCCTTCGTTCAACGACGCGGGGCCGAGAGCGGTGATGTAATCGAGGTCTTGCGCGCTGAAGGCTGTTACCTGTGGGTTGACCATCATCGACATCCGCTTCCATGTTCATGTTTTAGACATGTCAGTGTAGACATGTCCTGCGAATGAACACTTCTTTCAAAAAATATTGATTAACCCTTTAAATATCAAAGACTTAAATACTGGCACAGCGCTTGCTCAAAAGGTTATGCCAGCCGAGGACATTCCTGCGGCCGAGTCACTGAACAACAATAAAAGGGAGTCAATTCATGAGTACGTCCAAGATCATCCGCCTGGGCCTTATCGGCGCCGGCCGCATGGGCAGTTTTCACGGCCAGACGGCCGCCCGGCACATCCCCGGCGCCTGCCTGGCCGCCATCGCCGACCCGACACCCGGCCAGGCCGCTCGGTTGGCGGCAGAGTTGGGGGTGCAGAAGGTCTATACCGATCCACAGCAACTGCTCGATGACCCGGAAATTGACGGCGTCCTGATCGCCGCCCCCGCCCGCAGCCATGCCGAACTGGTGATCAGTGCGGCCCGGTCCGGCAAAGGTGTGTTTTGTGAAAAACCCATGGCCATTACCCTCGACGAGGCCGACCGCGCGATCGCCGCAGCCGCCGATGCCCGCGTGCCGCTGCAGGTTGGCTTCAATCGTCGTTTTGCCAAAAGCTTCCGCACCGCCCATCTGGACGTGGTCGCCGGCCGTATCGGTACGCCGCAACTGCTGCGCTCGCTGACCCGCGACCCGGCACTGAACAATCCCGCCGCTTCGCCGCAGTGGGTGATTTTTCTCGAAACCCTGATCCATGACTTCGATACCCTGCGCTACCTCAATCCCGGCACCGAAGCGGTCGAGGTTTATGTCATGGCCGATGCGCTGATTGCACCGGACTACAAGAGCAAAGGGTTTCTGGACACCGCCGTGGTGACGATCCGTTTCGACAACGGCGCCATCGCCACGGCCGAGGCCAATTTCCAGGCCGTTTATGGCTACGATGTTCGAGGGGAAGTGTTCGGCAGCGCCGGCATGCTGACCATGGGCAGCGTCAATGACTCAGACCTGGTGCGCTACTTGGCTAATGGCATCCAGGCCGACACCCAACGCATGGACACCGACCTGTTGCGGGATGCCTATGTGGCCGAGCTCAATCACTTTGTCGACTGCCTGCGCACCGGTGAAAAACCACTGGCCAGCGGTGAAGATGCCCGAGCGGCACTGGCCATTGCCCGCGCGTGTATCGAGTCCGTCCAACAGGGCAAAGCAGTGCGCGTGCAAGGAGCCCGTTCATGAGTTTTATCCCGTTCAAACTGGCGATCAGCGCCGAGATGGTATTCCTCGACCTGCCGTTCACCGAACGCGTCAAACGGATTCACGCGCTGGGTTTCAGCGCCGAAATTTGGGACTGGACCCAGAAAGACATTCCGGCCCTGGTCGCCACCGGCGCCGACTTCACCTCCATGACCGGCTACATCTCAGGCAACCTGACCGACGCCGAAGGCATCCAGCATCTGCTCGACAGCGCACGGGAATCGCTGGCCGTCGCCGCACAACTGAATTGCCCGAGCCTCAACCTGCATGGCACCGGCCTGGGCGATAAAGGCTTGCCGGTCAAACCCGTGGCCCACACCACCGGACGCATGTGGCTGAGCGCCTGCAAGACCCTGGAAAAAATCGCTCGCCTGGGCGAAGACGCGGGCCGAGTGTTCCTGCTGGAAAACCTCAATACCGAAGTGGACCACCCTGGCACACCCTTCGCTCGCGCCGACGATACCCTGGCGCTGATCGAAGCCGTGGGCAGCCCGCATTTGAAGATGAACCTGGACCTTTACCATGCGCAGATCGGCGAAGGAAACCTGATCGAACTGATCCAGCGCGCCGGCAGCGCCATCGGCGAAATCCAGGTGGCCGATGTCCCCGGCCGCATGGAGCCCGGCACCGGTGAAATCCATTATCCGGCCATTGCCAAGGCCTTGTTCGGCATGGGATACACCGGGGTCGTCGGGCTCGAGGGCTGGGCCAGCGGTGACAGCGAAGTGGCACTTGAGCGTTTTCGGCAAGCCTTCACGCTTGATTGAAATGTCGCTCTCTTTGTAGCCGCTGCCGAGCCTGCGAGGCTGCGTTCGACGGCGAAGCCGTCGTGAATCCAGCTGACGCGGTCTGCCTGACGCACCGCGACTTCTGGTTTGACGACTGCTGCGCAGCCGAACGCAGCCTCGCTGGGGCTCGACAGCTGCTACAGCGTAACCAGCCCCTACGTTTTGGATCTCTCATAACAACAAAAGGAAAACCATCATGCGTCGCTGCACACTTCTATTTGCCACGCTGTTATTACTCGCCAGCCAATGGGCCGCCGCCAGCTATCGCATCGGCGTCAGCATTGCCAGGGTTGACGACAACTTCATGACCTATGTGCGCAGCGGCCTGGAAAATGCTGCCAGGAAGGAGAACGTCCAGATCCAGTTCGAGGATGCCCAGGGCGATGTGGTTCGCCAGCTCAATCAGATTCAGGGCTTTCTCGGTCAAAAGGTGGATGCCGTCATCGTCCTGCCCGTGGATACCGCCGCCACCGCCAACATGACCCGCGCAGCCGTCGAGGCGAAGATTCCTCTGGTCTACGTCAACCGCCACCCGGACGAACGCGTGCTGCCCAAAGGCGTGGTCACGGTGGCGTCCAATGACATCGAGGCCGGGCAACTGCAAATGCGCTACCTGGCCGACAAGCTGGGGGGCAAAGGCAACATCGCGATCATCATGGGCGACCTGGCACAGAACTCCACGCACGACCGCACCGAAGGGGTCAAACAGGTGCTCAAGGACTACCCCGGGATCAAAATCATCGAACAGCAAAGTGCCGAGTGGCAGCGCAACAAAGGGATGGACTTGACCAGCAATTGGCTGCTGGCTGGCACTGGCTTCGATGCCATCGTCGCCAACAACGACGAGATGGCCATCGGCGCGGCCATGGCACTGCAGCAAGCCGGCAAAGCCAAGGGCGAGATTGCGATTGTCGGCATCGATGGCCTGCCCGACGGCCTGGCGGCGATCAAGCGCGGGATGTTGGTCGCCTCCGTCTTTCAAGACCCCAAGGCCCAGGCGACCAGCGCGGTACAAGCGGCCATCAAGATGATCAAGGGCGAGCCGGTCGAAGCGGATGTCTGGGTACCCTTTCAGCTGATCACGCCGGATCAGGTAGCGATGTTTGAGCAGCATTACAAATAGCGTCAAAAGCCGATCGATGGCTGCCCTGCGGGACGGGGCAGCAATCGGGCCGGAAGTCAGGTGCGCAGAGGTGAAGGAAAGCCTTTATTTAACGAGCCGCTTTTCCTTGGAAGGTCTGTACCCGAAGTACGAGCTATAACACTTGCTGAAATGACTGGGCGACACAAAACCACAGGCCACCAACACGTCGACCTGGGACAGTTCGGTGTGCTGGAGCAGTCGCCGTGCTTCGGTGATGCGCAGTTCCATGTAATACCGCTGCGGCGTTGTACCGAGTTGCTCCTTGAACAAGCGTTCCAGTTGCCGCCGGGAACGTCCGGCATAGGCCGCCAGTTGCTCCAGCTCCAGAGGCTCTTCGAGGTTGGCGTCCATCAGCTTGACCACCTCGCGCAAGGGCGCGCTCACACAGATATTTTCAGCCGGTTTGATGCGCCGATAGCGAGACTCCTCGAACGCCAGAATGTCCTCGATCCCCTCGACGAGGGCTTTATCGTGCAGGCCCTTGATCCAGTCCAGCGCCATATGAAATGCCCCCGAGGGGCTGGACGCGGTGAGGCGGTCGCGATCAATGACGTAGGGTTCACTGGTGACTTGCGTCGCCTTGGAGATTTCCGCGAGTGCGGGGCGATGTTCGGGGTGAATGGCGCAACGATACCCATCGAGCAAACCTGCGCTGCCCAGAAACCATGCGCCATTCCACAACCCGGCCAGGCAGACACCCTGGTTCGCCGCCATACGCAACAGGCTGATGAACTCGTCATCAGCCTTGAGCTCTGTCCTGTAGCCGCCACAAATCACCAGCAGATCCAGGTCGTGAATGGCTGAAGCATCCAGACGTGCATCCGGCCGGATGACCAGCCCCAAATCGCTGATGACCTCGCCGTCGTTCAAACCGAACGTTCGCGAAGAGAACAACCTGGGTCGTAGAAGATTCGCGGTGACAATGGTGTCCAGTGCCTGGGTGAACGCGGGCAGCGAAAAATGCTCGAGCAGCACAAAGCCTGCCCGGGTCATTCGAGCAGGCTCATCAGGGTTTTCATTCAGATAGCGGAGATTTTTTCCCTTCATGCCTCCGCTGAATTGGCGTCGTTCGATCAATGTTCGACCCACTCGGTTACTGCGTAGATAAAGCCTAATGCTAACTGTAGAAGCGCAAAAAGCCCTAGCACCATTATGCGACCGATCAAGCCAGTTGAAACCCGTGACGAAGCGGGTCTTTGCCAGGCGCTGGACGTTAGGCAGCGTGGAGAGGCGTTCATCATAAAGCTGCTGGAAAGACGGCAGATCCCGAGAGACGACGTGGAGCAGGTAATCGGGCTTTCCAAAAAGCCTTTGCGTCTCTGCACACATCACCGCCGCCGTTGCCATTCCTACCGTCGGCATCGGTGCTGGCAACGGTTGTGACGCTCAAGTATTGGTGTGGCAAGACATGGCGGGACTGCGCACCGGACCTCGGGGGAGCTGAACACTGAAGTTGTCTAGTCCTGAAATAGGTTTACACCTGTTTCACCCCAATGCCGTCCCCTATTCCGAAATAGGACTTCCCACATTATCCTGTGAACACCGTCGCAAGAGTAGCCACCAGGAGAGAGCCGAGACGGTACAATTCCGTCCTATCTGATTTTCGTTTGCAATGTTTTTGTCAAACTGGAAAAGTTTCTCAGCATCCCTGAAAAAGAAAACACCCCCCCATTCGTAAGCTTTACCACCACGCGTGGGCTACCTTTATCTCGGCGTAACTGAACGTCTAAAACATCCCTCAACAGGAAGGTTTTTTTCGTGAATCCGTAAATCTCCACACGTGTCTCATCAACGCGAACTGAAAACTTGAAAAGATAGGCGGCGTATATGATTACAATCGTGGCAAAACCAAAGCACATCAGGTACCCGACCGACGAAATCGGTTTCGCAGGATTATCTGAAATGGCTGGAACGATTATGAAAATCACAGAAACGGCAACTGCCAGAAATACAACATGGAAGGGATATCGGTAAACAGCCTTCCCTTCATTTGGGGCGCGAACCGGCATATCACCGACAGATGCTAGTCGCTCTTGTTGCCCCATCGATTCAGCCCGCAGTTCATTAAGCAGCTTTGCTGTCGCTATCCACACTACGAAGGCTATGAATAGATAAGCCATGCAAAAGTAAAGCCCCGGCGAAATTCGTATACCCCACCATTCAAAAAGCCAATCTCCGCCTTTCACTGCCACGAAACAGCCAATGACGACCAAAACTAATGCTCTGACAATATCCGGAAAGTACTTTGGTTTTTTCCTCATTTGCCACGCTCCTTCTGCTTACACAGAATTTAGTCGTGTTGCATCGACCGGTTGAATCCACAGTCGAAACCATCCCTTCGCACCACACAACAATCGACCAACTGCACCCCGCATCACTATCTCGCGCCCTGCTGGTATTCACGGGGCGTACATCCAAACTCGCGACGAAACACCGTGTGTAGATATTGTGCGGATTTGAAACCGCAATTACGGGCAACGTCCGCAATCGCTGTGTCGGTATTTTCCAGCCCGCTGGTGGCGGCCGCCAGTTTGAAGCGCAGAATCTCGTCGTGCACGCTGCAGCCTCGCACAGTGCGAAAGTGCGACTCCAGCGATGAGCGCGACACGCCGACATAAGCCGCCACTTGCGCCGTTTTGATGCCCTGGCAGGCATATTGGCGGATAAACAGCAGCGCTTGCATGACGTAGGGGTTGCCCAAAGGTTGGTGCAAACTCGACACCTGCACGTTGATCGCATCAGGCGGGATCAGGATGTGCGTGCCCGTGGACGGCTTGCCGTGCAGCATCTGGTGCAGCAGTTGCGCGGCGGTGCGGCCCATGGTTTCGGTGCCCTGGATGACCGAGCTCAGGGGGACCCGGGTCAGGCTGCGTGTCAGGGGGTCGTTGTCGATGCCGATCAACGCCACCTGCTCCGGTACGGCGATTCCTGCGGTCAGGCAGGCTTGCAGCAACTGCCGGGCGCGGGCGTCACTGACGGCGATGATGCCAATGGGCTTGGGCAGGCTCTGGAGCCAGGCGATCAGTTGTTCGACGGCGCTGTCCCAGAGCGGTGCGCTGGTACCCATGCCGCGATAGACCTCGGCGTGCAAGCCGTCACGTTGCATCAGTCGTCGAAAGGATTTTTCCCGCTCCTGAGCCCAACGATTTGCCTGCGCTTCAGGCAGGCTGAAGCAGGCAAAACGCTGCAGCCCTGCCTCGATCAAGTGCGTGTAAGCCAGTGTGATCAGTGCGTTATTGTCGGTAGCGACGTACGGGATCCCTTTGGGATAGGCCCGTTCATCCTGATAAGAACCACCCACCGCCACCACGGGCAACTTGATATCGGCCAGCGCCTCGCCAATCAGCGGATCGTCGAAGTCGGCAATGATTCCGTCACCTTGCCAGCGCTCGATCCCTTTCAACCGGCAGAGAAAATCCTCTTCCAGGAACAGGTCCCAGGACGCGCGGGTGCTGCTCAGGTAGTTGCCGATGCCGCTGATGATGCCGCGGTCATAGATCTTGCTCCCGTTGAACAACAGTGCGATGCGGTGAACAGGCGGTACGGTTTTCATTGTTTTCAGGCTTGTTCCGGGCCCCTTGTCACGGAGGCGGTTTGCACAGACTAGGCGTGCAGACGGCGAATCTCAATACGCAAAATCGCACCCGCTGTTGGTGATTTTCATAATCAGCAGGCACGGGGCCGTTGTTAGTATCGAGACACGCCCAAGAACAACAAGGACATTGCCAATGCCGTACTTCCCCGATGTCGACCGGATCCGCTACGAAGGCCCTGCCAGTGATTCTCCCCTCGCCTTCCGTCACTACGACGCCGACAAAATCATCCTCGGCAAACCCATGCGCGAACACCTGCGCATGGCCACCTGTTATTGGCACACCTTCGTCTGGCCGGGTTCGGATGTGTTCGGTGCAGGTACTTTCAAGCGCCCGTGGCAACACGCCGGCGACCCGATGGAGCTGGCCATTGGCAAGGCGGCAGCCGCGTTCGAGTTCTTCTCCAAATTGGGTATCGACTATTACTGCTTCCACGACACCGATGTCGCCCCGGAAGGCAATTCGCTGAAGGAGTACCGCAACCACTTCGCGCAAATGATTGATCACCTGGAGCGACACCAGGAAGAAAGCGGGATCAAGCTGCTGTGGGGAACCGCCAACTGCTTCAGCAACCCGCGCTTTGCCGCAGGCGCCGCCAGCAACCCTGACCCCGAAGTGTTCGCCTGCGCTGCCGCCCAGGTATTCAGCGCCATGAACGCGACCCAACGGCTGAAAGGGTCCAACTACGTATTGTGGGGCGGTCGCGAAGGCTACGAAACCCTGCTCAACACCGACTTGAAACGTGAACGCGAACAACTGGGCCGCTTCATGCGCATGGTGGTCGAGCACAAGCACAAGATCGGTTTCAAAGGCGACTTGCTGATCGAACCCAAGCCGCAGGAGCCGACCAAGCACCAATACGATTACGACAGCGCCACCGTGTTCGGCTTTCTCCAGCAGTTCGGCCTGGAAAAGGAAATCAAGGTCAACATCGAGGCCAACCACGCGACCCTGGCCGGTCATAGCTTTCATCACGAGATTGCGACGGCCGTCTCGCTGGGGATTTTCGGCAGCATCGACGCCAACCGCGGTGATCCGCAAAACGGCTGGGACACCGATCAATTCCCCAACAGCGTCGAAGAAATGACCCTGGTCACCTATGAAATTCTCAAGGCCGGCGGGTTCAAGAATGGCGGGTTCAACTTCGACTCCAAGGTTCGCCGCCAGAGCCTCGATGAGATCGATCTGTTCCATGGTCACGTCGGCGCAATGGACGTCTTAGCCCTGTCCTTGGAGCGGGCAGCCGCCATGGTGCAGAACGACCAGCTCCAGCTGCTCAAGGATCAACGCTACGCCGGCTGGCAGCAGCCGTTCGGGCAGGCGGTGCTGGCGGGTGAGTTCAACCTCCAGTCATTGGCCGAACACGCATTCGCCAACGAGCTGAATCCGCAGGCCGTCAGCGGCAGGCAGGAGATGCTCGAAAACCTCGTCAACCGGTTTATCTATCGCTGATCGCCAACGGGTCTGCGGGCGCAACAACGCTGTGACATTCGCACGACAAATCTGTGTCCGCTGCGTCTGCAGATTCTCTACAGTTCTACCAGCCCGATACTCATCGTCAGGCCGTGTCTTTCAAACAAAAATAAAAGGACGCACCACCATGAAGAAAGTAAAACGCGCGCTATTGGCCAGCGCCCTGGCTCTGCTGTCGCTGCCGGTGATGGCCGATGCCGCCCACCCGAAAATTGGTTTCTCCATTGATGATCTGCGGCTGGAACGCTGGTCACGTGACCGCGATTACTTCGTTGCGGCGGCGGAAAAAATGGACGCCAAGGTCTTCGTACAGTCGGCCGATGCCAACGAGCAAAAGCAGATTTCGCAAATCGAAAATCTCATTTCTCGTGGCGTCGATGTGATCGTCATCGTGCCGTTCAACGCTACCGTCCTGACCAACGCAGTGGCCGAAGCGAAGAAAGCCGGAATCAAGGTCGTGTCCTATGACCGTCTGATACTCAACGCGGATATCGACGCCTACATTTCCTTCGATAACGAAAAGGTCGGCGAGATGCAGGCCAGCGGCGTGCTGCACGCAGCGCCCAAGGGCAATTACTTCCTGCTCGGTGGTGCGCCTACCGACAACAATGCAAAAGTCCTGCGCGAAGGGCAGATGAAAGTGCTGCAACCGGCCATCGACAAGGGTGATATCAAGATCGTCGGCCAACAATGGGTGAAGGAATGGAACCCTACCGAAGCGCTGAGCATTGTTGAAAACGCCTTGACCCGCAACGCCAACAAAATCGACGGCATCGTCGCCTCCAACGACGCCACGGCAGGCGGCGCCATCCAGGCCCTGGCCGCTCAGCAACTGGCCGGCAAGGTGCCGATTTCGGGGCAGGATGCGGACCTTGCAGCGGTCAAGCGAGTGATCGCCGGCACTCAAACCATGACCGTGTACAAGCCGCTGAAACTCATCGCCTCCGAAGCCGCCAAGCTCTCGGTGCAACTGGCGCGTAACGAGAAACCCGCCTACAGCTCGCAGTACGACAACGGCAGCAAAAAAGTCGACACCATCCTGCTCACTCCGACTCCGTTGACCAAGGACAACATCGACCTGCTGGAACAGGACGGGTTCTACACCAAGGCGCAGATTGCCGGAAAGTGATCATCACCCCGTAATGCCCCCTGCAGGAGCTCGCTCCTGCGGGACCAGCCCCGTACCTGCCGCTTATGAGTCTCTGCCATGTCCGACTATCTGCTGCAAATGAACGGTATCGTCAAAACCTTCGGCGGTGTCAAAGCGCTCAATGGCATCGACATCAAGGTCAAGCCGGGTGAGTGCGTCGGGCTGTGCGGCGAGAATGGCGCCGGCAAGTCCACGCTGATGAAGATCCTTTCCGCGGTGTACCCCCATGGCACCTGGGACGGTGAGATCCTCTGGGACGGTCAACCGCTCAAGGCGCAATCGATCAGCGAAACGGAAGCCGCCGGTATCGTCATCATTCACCAGGAACTGACGCTGGTTCCCGACCTGTCGGTGGCCGAGAACATTTTCATGGGCCATGAACTGACGCTGCCTGGTGGGCGGATGAATTACCCGGCGATGATCCACCGCGCCGAAGCCCTGATGCGTGAACTGAAAGTGCCGGACATGAACGTATCGCTGCCGGTTTCGCAATACGGCGGCGGCTATCAGCAACTGGTGGAAATCGCCAAGGCACTGAACAAGCAGGCACGCCTGCTGATCCTCGACGAGCCTTCATCGGCCCTGACCCGTTCGGAAATCGAGGTGTTGCTGGACATCATCCGCGACCTCAAGGCCAAGGGTGTTGCCTGTGTCTACATCTCCCACAAGCTCGATGAAGTGGCCGCCGTGTGCGACACCATTTCGGTAATCCGGGACGGCAAACACATCGCCACGACCGCCATGGCGGACATGGATATTCCACAGATCATCACCCAGATGGTCGGACGGGAAATGAGCAACCTCTACCCCACCGAACCACACGACATTGGCGAGGTGATTTTCGAAGCCCGCCACATCACCTGCTACGACGTCGACAACCCCAGACGCAAACGGGTCGACGATATTTCGTTCACCCTCAAACGCGGGGAAATCCTCGGCATCGCCGGGCTGGTCGGTGCAGGCCGCACCGAACTGGTGACCGCGCTGTTCGGCGCCTACCCCGGTCGTCACGAAGGCGAAGTCTGGCTGGATGGCCAACTCATCGACACCCGCACGCCGCTCAAGTCAATCCGTGCCGGCCTGTGCCTGGTGCCCGAGGACCGCAAGCGCCAGGGCATCATTCCAGACCTGGGAGTCGGCCAGAACATCACCCTGGCCGTGCTGGACAGTTACTCGAAACTGACCCGCATCGATACCGAAGCCGAACTGGCCAGCATCGATCGGGAAATTTCGCGCCTGCACCTCAAGACCGCGAGCCCGTTCCTGCCGATCACCAGTCTATCCGGCGGCAATCAACAAAAAGCCGTATTGGCGAAGATGCTGCTGACCAAACCCCGGGTCCTGATTCTCGATGAGCCCACCCGAGGTGTCGATGTCGGCGCCAAGTACGAGATCTACAAGCTGATGGGGGCGCTGGCGGCCGAAGGCGTGTCGATCATCATGGTGTCTTCGGAGCTGGCCGAAGTGCTCGGCGTTTCCGACCGCGTACTGGTGATCGGCGAAGGCCGGTTGCAGGGCGACTTCATCAACCATGAACTCACTCAGGAACAGGTGCTCGCCGCCGCACTCAGCCAGCCTGACAGCCATAACAATAAAGATCGGAAATCCGCGTAAATGAATCAGGTCAAACAACTCTTCACCCGCTACAAGATGCTCGCGCTGGTGTTTGCCGTGGCGTTTATCTGGCTGTTCTTCAGCTGGCAGACCGAGGGCGGATTCCTGACACCGCGCAACCTCTCCAATCTGCTGCGCCAGATGTCCATTACCGGGATTCTCGCCTGCGGCATGGTGCTGGTCATCATCAGCGGCGAGATCGATTTGTCGGTCGGCTCATTGCTGGGCCTGCTCGGTGGCGTCGCGGCCATTCTCGACGTTATCTACCACATACCGCTGCTGGCGAACCTGAGCCTTGTCGTCCTGTGCGGACTGCTGATCGGCCTCGCCAACGGCTACATGGCCGCCTACCTGCGCATTCCGTCATTCATCGTGGGGCTGGGGGGCATGCTGGCTTTCCGCGGCATTTTGCTGGGGATTACCGGCGGCACGACCATTGCCCCGGTGTCGCCGGAGCTCGTCTACATTGGCCAGGGTTATTTGCCACACACGATCGGCACAGGCCTGGGCGTTCTGCTGTTCGCACTGACGTTGTTCCTGACCTGGAAACAACGGCGCAATCGCGCCCTTCACGGCCTGGCGGCACATTCACTGGTGCGTGACGTAGCACGCGTGCTGTTGATCGGCGCGGTGCTGGCCGGCTTCGTCCAGACCCTCAACAGCTATGACGGCATTCCCGTGCCGGTCCTGCTTCTGCTGATCCTGCTGGGCGGGTTCAGCTACGTGACCAGTCAGACCGTCTTCGGCCGACGCGTCTATTCCGTGGGCAGCAACATGGAAGCGACGCGCCTGTCCGGTATCAATGTACAGGCCGTGAAGCTCTGGATTTTCGGGATCATGGGCGTGATGTGCGCCCTCGCCGGGGTGGTCAACACCGCGCGCCTGGCTGCCGGTTCGCCCTCGGCCGGCAGCATGGGCGAACTCGACGCCATCGCCGCCTGCTTCATCGGCGGCACCTCCATGCGCGGCGGCTCCGGCACTGTCTACGGCGCCCTCCTCGGCGCGCTGGTCATCACCAGCCTGGACAACGGTATGTCCATGCTCGACGTCGACAGTTATTGGCAGATGATCGTCAAGGGCAGCATTCTGGTGTTGGCCGTATGGGTAGATGTGAGCACCCGGACCGGACGACGCTGATCCGTTGCGGATGAGGCCAGAAGCGGTCAGTCGCTCAAAACACTTAAAAGCCACTGATTGCTAAAGCAATCAGGATCCGAAAACAGCTCACTCGGTCGAAGGGACGGATGCTTTGCTGCCCAAGCGGATCAGCTCATTGGAAAAACACAGGCCGACGATGATCAGTACTGCCCCTGCGTACAGGCTTTCGCGCGGTACTTCATTGAGCACCACAAACGCCAGCAGCGCGGCGAACAACGGCTCGGTCAGCTCCAGCGCCTGCACTTGGGATGGCTTGAGATACTCGATGGCCTTGGTGGTGCAGAAGAAGCCCAGGATTGTCGGCAGCGCGGCCAGCGCCAGCAGTGCGGCGATCGCCAGCGGCGACAGCTCGCCGATCGCGAAACCATCGGCCGCGGCCGGCATCAACAGGTACAGGCTGCCAAAGAACAACAATTGCCGGGTGAAGTGCAGCCCCCCCGACACACCCATCCGCTTCATGGCAACCGAAAAGGCCCCGTAGCCGCAGCCGGCCATGGAGGCTAGCGCAGCACCTTGCAGGGTAAAGCCCTGCTGCAGGTCGGCGCCGAAGATCACCGCGATCCCAGCGATAGCCAGTGCGGCACCCACGGTCGCGTTCGCGGTGATGGCATCCTTGAGGAAAATGCGCCCCAGAATGATCGAGGAAATTGAGGCACTGGCCATCAGCACAACCACCACACCTGCCGCAGCGTAGTGCCGATAGGCGGACGTTTCGAAGTGGAACAGCACAAAGATGCCAAGGAATGCGCAGATAGCCGCCTGAGTCCATTTGGTCGTCGACGCCGGACGCTTGAGGAAAAGCAGCAAGATCGAGAGAAGCATGCAACCCAGTACGGTCTTGATGACAGCGACACTGCTGGCGGTGAAGCCATTACTCATGAGTACTTTGCTGAGTACACCGATCGTTGCGTTCAGTGCCGCGGCGGAGAGGGCAAATATGATGCCTTTGCTGAAAGTAGATTGCATTGATGACGATCCCTGTCGCTGAATTGTCGTTCGATAGAATGCCGCCCTACATCGACGGCGCAAAGGTTGAGGATACGAAGATTCCGCCAACCCCACTATTTATTGTGACATAAGGGGCTAACGATTTTGTCGCCCCCAAGGGTGAAGTCAGAGGGCCTGGCCCTTGGCTATGCAATATGAGTTGACGAACGTTGCAGTGTGCTGCAAAGACTGACGTATATCCGGTTTGGCTATTCCATGTCTGTTGGCAAATTGCTCGACCGCTGCTGTATCAAAACGAGTGGTCTGGATAAAGTCCAAGGCTTCGGGTTTTGTATTCAAAAACCGCGCCACGGGAGGAATACTCAGTAGCAACTTCAGCAAACGGAGTGGAATGTAATGCTTGGGAGACTTTAAGCCCAAAGGTTGTGCCACCTGTACCAGGAGTTCTCGCAAGTTGGGAGTTTGGTCATCCAGCGCCAGCAGTTCCTGGCCCACCATGGCAGGATCAAAAGCACAAACCGCCACCAGCTCAACCAGGTAATCCACGGTGACCAGTGGCAGCCAGTGCTCGGCGGTACCGGGCACTGCAGTCAGCTTTCCCTGCACAAGGTTGCGTATCAGCTCCACCAGCGGCTGACCTTCAAGGATATACCCCGTGCGGCTGTGGCCACAAACCGTCGCGGGGTGGACAACGGTCATCTCCCCGCCCTTGGCGGACATGACCTCCAGGGTCGCAAAATGCGCCTCCAGCTTGCTCCCCTCGTAACCACCGACATGTCGGTAGACGGCAGGCCAATTCGTCAGCTCCGGATAACGAGGATCAATTCCGATGCGCTGCAGATGTTCATGATTTTTCAGCATGTAGCCGCCGATCATCACTAACCGGCTTTTTTGCTCAGCCGCCAACAGCGCCACGCGCTTTGCCCCTTCCACATTCACCGCACGAGAATGCTCCACTGAAAGCCCCCATGCGAAGTGGGCGCCCAGGTGGAATATGACTCTGGCACGCCTTAGCACTTCTCGGTCAGCAAGACTCAGCCCGAGGTTGTCCCGTTCCAGATCGCCAGCTACGGCAAATACCCGGGTTGCGCACCCTCCCAAATTATCGACTTGCTCCCGCAGTGCAGCTAGTCGCTCCGGGCGACGCATCAACACCCGAATGGTGTGACCTTTTGCACTCAGGTACGCCACCAAATGTTGACCGATGAAGCCGGTACCCCCCGTGACAAAGCACTCCACGCTCATTTCCCTGTTCCTTGTTTAAGGTGAGAAATCAAGCGTAAACTATCGACCCAACTCTACAGTCAAGAGGTGTTTTCATGAAAATCGGTGAACTCGAAACCCGCAGCGGCGCCAGCCGCCATACGCTGCGTTACTACGAGCAAATCGGCCTGATCTCATCGCTGCGGCAAACTAACAACTATCGCGTTTACACAGCGCAAACTCTGCAGGATCTGGACTTTATCCAGCGCGCGCAAAGCATGGGGTTTTCCCTGGGGGAAATAGGCGAGATTCTGGATGCGCAGCGGAACAAGCTGATCGATTGTGCTGACGGCGCTAAGCTAATTGAAAAAAAGATGGCAGAAATCAAACAGAAAATCGCCAGCTTCCAAAGCATTTATCGATATCTGGATGAAGAGCGTGCAAACCTCGAAGCCAGTGCTGCCAAGCAACTTGAGCTTCAGCAGCGGAACAACGCTTCCAACTGAACTGTCAGCTTCTGGGAAACGGAAGCTGCAGCCTGCTTACCGTTTCAAGCCCATCGCTTACGCATGTTCTAAAACCTTGTGGCCAGGCCCTAGGGAAATTCTGAAAAAGACTTCCTGATTTTGGCAAAATTTCCGGACTTCCCCCGCCGAGCTTCCAGAGAGTTCCGATAGCGCTACCTCTCGCCCACCGTTCCAGTCAGAGGTTCGCCGAGCACAATCGATCACCACCCTTACACCATCCGGTCTTGTCTCCTGGCCGCCAAGAGCTGGCCCAGACAGCCCACTACCCGCACAAAAACCCCAGCAACGCTCGCATCACCCGTCCTTCCAAACTCACCGCATCCGTCTCCCCCCGCTCCCCCGCCGCATCGATCATGCCGTGGGCCATCGCCAGCAGGTCTTGCGCGGTCTGCAGTACATCGGCGCAGACCCACGGGGCTGACGGAAGGGTCAGCGCCGCTATCAGTTCGGTAAGAATGACGTTGGCCACGCGCTCATGGCGCTCTTGCAGCGGTAAGCGACGCTCTTCGAAGTCGATGATTCTGGCCAGTTCCGGGCGCCGTAGCTGGTGGGCGACGGAGGCCTGGACCAGTGCGCGGATGCGTGCGAGGGCGTCGTCGTGTTGATGGACGTGCTGGACGTCATCGAGCAACTGAGTGGTTTCGCGTTCGATCAAGGCGACGGTCAGGGCGTCGCGGTTGGGGAAGTACTGGTACAGCGAGCCGATGCTTACGCCGGCGCGCTGCGCCACGGCGTTGGTGGAGCAGGCGGCGAGGCCGTCGGTTTCGAGAATGCGAGCAGCGGCTTCGAGAATGGTCTCGACGGTGTTGGCCGAACGGCGCTGGCTCGGGAGTTTGCGGGGGTTTAAGGGCGGTATTTCGCGGTGTTTGGTCATGATCGGGATGCGAGTTTTAAATATGAGTTATGACTCGTATTCTGGATTGGCTTTCCCCACTCTTCAACTACCAGGAATCATTATCATGGCTACGACATCACTGAGTGTTTTCATGTTGGTCAAGACCACCCAGGAATGGCTGGGGTTTTCAGTCGAGCATCGCTTTGAGCTGATGCGCACGCAGATGGAGCCGATTTTGCAAAAGCATGCGGCGCAGGTCTCGATGCGGTTTTTCGACATCGAGTTCTATTCGGCGCGGGTCACCGATCTGTGGTTGTGGGAAACCGACAGTCATCATGCGTATGAACTGCTGGTGGAGGATCTGCGGGAGACGCCGTTCTGGGATCGGTATTTCACCATCGTCGAGATTTTGCCGGGGGTGGAGAATGCCTATGCCAAGAATTATGATCAGGCACCGTTGTTGAGTGCGTAATGAAAATACCCCGACTCCACCCGCCAAGTTTTCCGATGAAGCAAATGACTTTCGCCGATGCCGAGTACGCCGGAAAACGCAAGCAGACCCGTAAAGAGTTGTTCCTGATCGAGCGGCGGCCAAGCGCGCGTTCGACGCCATGATGGGGATGAGCAAGATCGACATCGCAGCGATCGAAGCGGCGCTGGGGCGTTAGCCAACGCTGCTTGGGGCTGGGCGTTTGGATATGTCGATTCTGGCTGCTCCAGACGCCTCTCCCCGCGCAGTGAACAGGCGGTGCCCCTTATTCCGGCAGTCCCGCTTTGCGTAGACCGTCCACCAGCGTGGCGAGATTCTCCGGCCTGTGGATCGGTAGCCAATCAGAGATATTGCTGAGGCACAACGTAGGATCGAGCTTGCGCAAATGGTCCATCGCACGCTGCGCTTCGGCCATCCGTCCGGCAAGCGCATGGCTCGCTGCAAGGATGGCGACAGCCAACAGAAAATCGGGCAAATCCCGAAGTGCTTTCTCCGCCCATGACGACGCCGTATCAAAGCGCCCCACGAAGAGATTCGCGACTGCCATTCCGGCTTGCATTCTGTACAGCTCCGGGTCGAGGGGACTGAACCGCATGGCGTGCGTAAAGTACTCGATGGCTGCATCGGTTTCGCCGTGCCAGAGTCTGAGGAACGCGCCGAGGAACCATGCGGCGGCGAGGTTCGGATTGAGCACGAGTGCCTTGTCCAGCAATGCAATGCCACCCCGCAGGTCGCCGGCAAGATAGCCAAGCGTATGGCCGCTTCTGGTGAGAGCGACCGCATCGCCCTTGTCCAACTCCACTGCCCGGCGAGCGAGTCGGATACCCTCCGCGACCTCCCGTGGGTGATCAGTCATCCAGCGATTGGCTTTGCGCCAACTATGACACCAGGCCGCCATCGCATAGGCCGATGCAAAATCCGGGTCGCACTCTATGGCCCTATGGAAGAGCGGCAGCGCCTGGTCGATGGCCTCCCGGGTGCCATGATGAAGCTTGGCCATTGCGCGCAGATAGTAATCGTAGGCGTCGAGACTTTCGGTGGGCGTGTGCCTCGCACGTTCGATCTCCGCCCGCTCAAGCTGTGGCGCGATCGCGCCAACCACGCTTTCGGTGATCTGGTCCTGCAGTTCGAAAATGTCCCCCAGCACACCTTCGAAACGACCCGCCCAATGGTGAGCCCCGGTTGTCGCATCGATCAGCTGGGCCGTGATGCGCACGCGATTGTTGGCTTTGCGCCAACTGCCCTCCAGCACATAGCGAACGCCCAATTCGCGACCGACTTGTTTCACGTCCACCGTACGGGTCTTGTAGGTAAAGCTCGAGTTGCGCGCGACGACAAACAGCCAGCGATACTGCGACAGCGCCGCGATGATGTCCCCTACCACGCCGTCGGCCAGGTAATCCTGCTCTTCATCCCCGCTCAAGTTCACGAACGGCAAGACCGCGATGGACGGTTTGGCCGGCAGCGCCGGCTCGGATGCAGAGGCTTGAACCGAGGGGGCGGATTCGGTGCCTGGAAGGCCAACGCAATCCAGCGACTTGACGTCGGCGACGAAGCGGAACCCCTTGCGGGCCACCGTTCGAATCACACGCTGCTGCTGACCGTTGTCACCGACCGCCTTGCGCACCGCATTGATATGACTGGCCAGGGTCGACTCGGAGACTATACGTCCGACCCATATCGCATTGATCAGATCGTCCCTGCTGACGACGTGCTCGCGGTTCTGCGCCAGGTAAACCAGCAGGTCGAAAACCTGGGGCGCAGTGGCAACGACCTGGGAGGCCCGAAGGAGTTCTCGCCGGTCCAGGTCGAGCACGCAGTCATCAAACACCAATAGCATTCAGGGCTCCTGTCCCGTACTCACGCGCCGGGCACATGCCCGTGGTTACCGGCCGACGATTGGCGGCCAGGGGACGTGATTTATAACACGGGTTCCTGGACAAATAGCCAAGCCAAATTCAATGGAAACCCAAGGCTTCGACAAAGTATCGCGCCCGGCTGGCGAGCATGCTCCCTACATCGATCACTGCAACGAATTTGATCGACACCCAACCGAGGAGCGGGACATGAAAATTGTCGTTATTGGCGGTAGCGGACTGATCGGGTCGAACATTGTCAGCAGGCTACGTCTCTATGGACACGAGACGGTGGCGGCCTCGCCACGTACGGGCGTGAACACCCTCACCGGCGAGGGGCTGGCCGAAGCGCTTGCCGGTGCCCAGGTCGTCGTCGATGTGGCGAACTCCCCCTCATTTGAAGACCGGGCCGTCATGGAGTTCTTTCAAACGTCCGGTCGAAACCTGCTTGCAGCCGAAGCGGCCGCTGGGGTGGAGCACCATGTCGCGCTCTCTGTCGTAGGCCCCGATCGTCTTCCGCAAAGTGGTTACTTCCGGGCAAAAGTCGCCCAGGAAGAGCTGATCAAGGCGTCGAAGATCCCCTACACCATCCTGCGTTCGACGCAGTTCTTCGAGTTCATCGAAGGCATTGTCAATTCGGGTGCCGACGGCGACACGATTCGCCTCTCGCCTGCCCTTATCCAGCCCATCGCATCGGATGACGTCTCGGCGGTGCTGGCCGATCTTGCGGTCGGGGCACCGGTCAATGGCATCGTCGAAGTGGGCGGACCGGATCGTTTCCCTCTCGATGAACTGGCGCGCAAGTTTCTTGCCGCGCACCACGACAAGCGGCAGGTCATCGCCGACGTGCATGCGCGCTACTTCGGCGATGAGTTGAATGATCGATCCCTGGTCGCGGGCGACGACGCGCACATCGGTCCGACACGCTTCCTGAACTGGCTCAGCCGCACATCGGCTTAAAGACCGCGCCAGTCAGCCAGGCAGGACGCTATCGAATCTCCACCTACGTATTTCTCACACAGAGGATTCACCATGACCCAGCGCATCGATTACCAGAAGCAATCCCCCGAGCTGTTCAAGAAGTTCGTCGAGTTCAGCCTTGCCTTCAAGCAATGCGCCATCGAGGAGTCGCTGCGCGATCTCGTGGATATCAGGGCATCGCAACTCAACGGCTGCGCCTTCTGCGTGGACATGCACGTGAAGGAAGCCACGATCCATGGCGAGCGGCCCCTCAGGATCCACCATGTCGCCATCTGGCGTGAGTCAACGCTGTTCAGCCCACGCGAACGCGCGGCCTTGGCATGGACCGAAATCCTTACCCAGATTCCCGCCCATGGCGTGCCTGATGAGCTCTATGAGCGTGTTCGTATACAACTGTCCGAGAAAGAGATATCGGACCTGACCTTCCTGATCATGTCGATCAATGCCTGGAATCGCATCAACGTGGGCTTCCAGGTCGTGCCCGGCTCGTACGACAAGGCATTCGGCGTAGACAAGTCCGGCCTGTCCTGATCAGGCATCGGCACACAGGCGCAGCCCCGCCAGGGTGCTGCGCCATCTACTAATCGACAACGAGGAACACGCCATGTCCATTTTCAGAACCTTCGCCATAGGACTCCTGTTGACCACCGGCACCGCCGGCGCGCAGGAGGCATTGCCACCGGCGCAGGTAACACCGCTGATGACCAAAGCACTGGCGGACTATCCCGGTAAGGAAGCGGTGATGATTACGGTGGAGTTTCCACCGGGTGGAGGCGATCCCGTGCATCGGCACAATGCACACGGATTCATCTATGTGCTGGAGGGTTCGATTGTGATGGGCGTGCGCGGCGGCGAATCCGTCACGCTGACACCGGGCCAGACCTTCTACGAAGGCCCGGACGACGTCCACACGGTCGGGCGCAACGCCAGCCTCACCAAACCCGCCAAGTTTCTGGTCGTCCTGTTGAAGGACAAGAGCAAGCCCATTTTTACTCCGGTGCACTGACAGCACCGCCCGCACACGCGGCCAGCTGCGTGCTCGGTGACGCCCTGCTCGGCCGACATCATCCGTTCAACGATATCGGCCTGGGGCGCTCCCTTCCTCGACAGGACGCTGCAATGACTTCTCAACGGCTGCTTTCACAATTACGGCAGTGCGCAATCGCAACCCTAGGCGCAGTTTCGCTGGCCGGCTGCATGGTCGGCCCCGACTTCGTGAAGCCTGAAAACGGTCTTCACCAAACGGTGCTAGCGCCCAGACAGGACTACCCAAGCGCCGCCCTGACTTCCGACGCCGCAGTGCCCTCCCAGTGGTGGTTGTTGTTCAACGACGCCGCGCTCGCCGAGCTGCAATCACGTGCGCAGGCTGACAACCTTGATCTGCTCATAGCCTCCGAACGCATTGAGCAAAGCCGAGCGCAACTGGGCATCGCCTCCTCGCAGTTGCTGCCCAGCGTGGCGGCCAATGCCAGCTACACGCGTGAGGGGCTCAGCGAACATGGCAAGTTCGCCGCCCTGGGAGCGCCTACTGCCCCCGATAATTTCTGGCAGCTTGGATTCGATGCCAGTTGGGAGCTCGATCTGTGGGGCCGTGCCCAACGCACGCGCGAAGGTGCTGCAGCGACCCTGGAAGCCACGGTGTATGACCGCGAAGCGGCACGGGTGGCTTTGTCCGCCGAAGTGGCGCGCACCTATTTGCAGTTGCGCGGAACGCAGGCACAACTGGACATTGCACAGCAAAATCTGAGGATTGCCGAACGCACCCTCGGCCTGGCCGAAAGCCGCGAGCGTAACGGCGTCGCGACGCGCTTCGAAACCTCGTCCGCTCGCGCGCAATTGGCGACGATCAAAGCCTTGGTTCCCGAACTGACCCAGCGCCGCAACGCACTGATGAATGCCCTCGCGTTGTTGATGGGAGAACAGCCACGCACACTCGATGCGCAACTGCGTCAAGCCATGCCCTTGCCTTCGCTGCCGACCCGCGTACCGGTCGGCGTCCCTTCGGAATTGGCTCACCGGCGACCCGACATCCTGCGCGCCGAAGCCCAGCTGCATGCCGCGACAGCCGCCATCGGTGTGGCCAAGGCTGATTTCTACCCGCGTATCGGTTTGAAAGGAAAAGTCGGCGTGGAAGCTTTTGAAAGCAGCGATCTCGCGAGTTGGGACTCGCGCTTCTTTTCCGTCGGCCCGACGGTTTACCTCCCGATCTTCCAGGGCGGACGGTTGACGCAACGCCTGGCCCTGAACCAATCACGGCAAAAAACCGCCGCGCTGGCTTATCGGCAAACGGTATTGCGAGCCTGGCATGAAGTGGACAACGCCCTGGATGCCTGGGCGGCACAACAACGCCGGCACGCTGAATTGCTGGATTCGTACGAACAGAACAAGCAAGCACTGCAGTCTGCCGAACGCGGCTATCAGCAAGGCGCTACGGACTATCTGAGCGTACTGACGGCGCAGCTCAATGTGCTTGCCAGCCAAACCAGTCTCAATGACAGCGCGACCAACGCCACGCTCACCGTGGTCAACCTCTACAAGTCGCTGGGTGGCGGTTGGGACCCGCAGGCTGGCATCGATCATTCAACGGCACCTCCATCGGTTGCCCTCGCGTCTCCGGTCGTTTCACCTTCGAAGGCCGACCAATGAACGGAGTCGCATTGTCGCCAGCGCACGTCCCTGCTACCGCAACGCCCGGGGCCAAACCCTCGATACGCCCAATGGCAGGTCTCGTCGGGATTTTCATCGCAGCCATGATGGCGGGTTTGAACACCCGCGTCGGCGCATTGGCGTTGGCCGATGTACGCGGTGCACTCGGTTTTGGCCTCGACGACGCCTCCTGGCTGACCACGGCGTACAGCGCCGGGGAATTGATTGCCATGCCCTTTGCGGCGTGGTTTGCCATTACCCTTTCGCTGCGGCGCTTCGAACTGTGGATGCTCGGCAGTTGTGCACTGCTGGCGGTGATCCTGCCCTTCATCCACGATCTGAACCTGCTGCTGACCTTGCGCTTTGTGCAAGGCATTGCCTGCGGCACGACGATTCCGCTGCTGATGATGGCGGCGCTGAAATTCCTGCCAGCGCCCATCCGGCTGTATGGGCTGGCGTTGTATGCGATGACCGCGACCTTCGCGCCCAATCTCTCGATCTGGCTGGCCGGGTACTGGACGGATGGGCTGTTCGATTGGCGCTGGGTGTACTGGCAGATCATTCCCCTGACCCTCATCGCCGGATTGTTGATCGGGTGGGGACTGCCTCGGGAGCCCATTCAGATCCCGCGCTTTGGGCAGGCCAATTGGTCCGGCATGGCTTGCGGTGTGCCCGCGCTCGGCTTGATCACCGTTGCACTGGATCAAGGCGTGCGGCTGGACTGGTTTCATTCGCCCTTGATCACCTTATCGCTGGTGGCCGGGCTGGCCCTGCTGGCCGTCTACCTGCTGACTGAGTGGTATCACCCCTCGCCGTTCATCAAATTGCAGATCCTCGGCCGCCGCAACCTGGGACTGGGCTGCATTCTGTTCGTCTGCCTGTTGGTGGTGCTGATGTCCAGCTCACTCTTGCCGGCCAGCTATCTGGGCCCGTTGCAGAACTACCGCCCCCTGCAAATGGCATCGATCGGTTTGATCGTCGCCTTACCGCAACTGGTCCTGGGGCCTGTCGTGGCGCTGCTGCTGTATCAGAAGCGGGTCGATGCGCGCATCGTGTTCACGTTGGGGTTGTTGTTGATCGCACTGGCATGCTTCTACGGCGCGCAATTGACCTCCGACTGGAACCGCGAGCAGTTCGTCGTGGTGCAAACTTTGCAAGCGTTCGGCCAGCCAATGGCGGTGGTATCGATGCTGTTTCTGGTCACCAGCGTTGTGCAGCCCCCCGAAGGACCTTATGTGTCCGGCACCATCAACACCCTGCGCGCCTTCGGTTCACTGGCCGGTGCGGCAGTAGTCGGACAGCTGATGACCGTGCGCGGTCGTTTCCATGGGGAAATGCTGCTGGACCATGCGGCCCTGGCAGATAACGCCCTGGCGCTTGAGCCTTCGCAACTG
Source organism: Pseudomonas sp. GW821-FHT03E01 (assembly GCF_059420765.1). Classification (NCBI taxonomy): domain Bacteria; kingdom Pseudomonadati; phylum Pseudomonadota; class Gammaproteobacteria; order Pseudomonadales; family Pseudomonadaceae; genus Pseudomonas; species Pseudomonas sp. GW821-FHT03E01. The sequence goes on from NZ_JBWKUI010000019.1 coordinate 75,151, forward strand.
ATGGACCTCATCGGCCAGCAGTCGCAGGTGCTGTCGATCGCCGACGCCTATCGCGTGCTGGGCATTCTGGCGCTTGTGTTGATTCCTCTGGTGCTGCGGCTGACCTACATCCCCGCACCCGACGTGCGCGCGGCCTCGCCCTCTTCCTCTCCTTCATCTTCCTCACACGGATAACCCATCATGGCCTTGCCAAAGAAAGCCAGGATCATCAGCGCGGTGCTACTGCTTGCAGTGGCGATCGGCGGTGTTCTCTATCTCAATCGCCCCGAATCCAGCGCATCGACCCAGTCCACGGACGATGCCTATGTCCACGCCGACTTCACCACGGTCGCACCGCAGGTGTCGGGAACGGTCGACTCAGTGATGGTCGAAGACAACCAGCTGGTCAAGAAAGGCGATCTGCTTGCGATCATTGACGACCGTGATTTCGTTGCGGCCCTGAACGCAGCGAAGGCCGAGGTCGCCAGTGCCCGGGCCGGCATCGCCAGCTTGCAAGCGCACCTGATTCAGCAGGAAACCGCCATCCGCCAGGCCCAAGCGGCCGTTGCCGCAGACGATGCTGCGCTCAAGCTGGCCAGCGTCAATCAGACCCGTTATCGCAACCTGGCCACCGACGGCTCGGGAACGGTGCAAGCGCGGCAACAGGCCGAAGCGCAACTGAGCATTCAACAGGCCCGTGGGGAAACGAGCCAGGCAGGTTTACAGGCCGCTCGGCAACAAGTGGATATCCTGAAAGCTGATCTGGAGAAAGCCAGGGCGGCTCTTGCCCACGCGCAAGCCGCACAAGCCACCGCAGAGCTGAAACTTTCCTATACCCGCATCACTGCGCCGATCGGCGGCACGATCGGACAGAAATCGGTGCGTATCGGTGCTTTCGTCAATGCCGGAAAACCCTTGCTGGCGATTGTTCCGCTCGATGCCGTCTATGTCACGGCCAACTACAGGGAGACGCAACTGGCGCGTGTACAAAAGGGTCAAGCCGTGGATATCGAGGTGGATGCCTTGCCGGGCGAGACGCTGCAAGGAACGGTGGACAGCCTGGGACCGGCCAGCGGAGTCACCTACTCCGCCGTCGCGCCGCACAACGCCACCGGCAACTTCACGAAGATCGTCCAGCGCTTGCCTGTACGCATTCGCATCGATCCCGATCAGCCCGCGGCGGCGAAGCTGCGAGTCGGCATGTCCGTGACGCCGAAAATCCGTATCCGGTGATATGACGCCGGCGTGTCTCGTTACAATGCTCCAAAAGCTACTCCCAAGAATGAGAATGACCTTGCAGAGCCTAACCCCGACACCCGCCCTCACCGCCCGCGAAGTCTGCCAACGCCTGCGAGACGCCGCCCTGGAAGTCCTCCCGTTGCGGCGCCTCCACGAACCGTGTGAACCCGGTCAGGTACAGGTCGATATCGAAGGCTGGCGTCTGACCCTCGACTTCGACGGCAACCGCTTGCACCACTGCCAACACTGCCGGAGTCCGGACGGTCGCGAGGGAACACTCCAGGCCTGGCGTTACGGCACTGACCCGGTCAGTTTACTGAGCACCTGGGAGTTGGCGCAGGTTGAGCGACTATTGAGATAGCGACGACCCGTCCACCGGCGAGGAGCAAGTTGGAATATTGGCCGTAACGTACTGGATCACCTCTTCAAGCGAGTCTATGTCTGGAGCATTGCTCACTAACATTTCCGGGCGGCACCATGGGTAATCCAGATGCGATAGCCACTCCATGATGCAGTGCAGATCAGTCTCTGGCAGGGTTTTCATGTGCTCGATGGTGATAGTGAGCCTCTGGACAAGTCCCGACTCGGGGCTGAACTGCCATTCATACAGACCGCAACCGACCCGGGCTTCACCGGAGTGCTTGTCGGACATGCCGACCAGCCATTTGCACTGGAAGGTTTTGGCCTGCGGTTCAGGTGGGTGTCCCAGGCAGAAGGTATAGACGTTTTCGAAGGTCTGGCCGAACCGCCTGACCAGCACATCACCGATAGGCCCAAGGCCTTCGACGTGGGGTGGAAACGAGATGGATCCGGTGTGCACGACCATGTCCAGGATCGCGTCCGGCGCAAAGGCCTGGTCTAACAAATGTGGACGGTTGCCGTCCTTGGCTTTGATGTACTGTCGAATCGATAGTTGAGCAGTGTTCATTGTGTGTCCGTCGCATCCATTCTTGGTTGAGAGCCGCCTCATACGAGGCTCACATGACTCGCCTTTACAAAGCACTATTCCATAAGTCCCCCAAAATAGGAAAAAGGCAGCGATGGTTACTTTCTGGCAAAGGGACTCAGCCTCATGATGCGTCGTGTCGGCTTTTTGCTCATCGGGACTCTCGGACTGGCACTGATCCTGCCTTGGGCTGCCTATTGGGTCGGTCTGAGCAGAATTTCGCAGTATCCTTCGCCCCCCTCTCAAGCTATATCCACTGCGCAACGTGAGTGGGTATGGAGCCTGGCCAAAGGCTCAGGCGAGCCGGTAATAGTGCAGTTGAGCCCGTACTCATATCTGTACGACCTTTTCATTTTGAAAGGTAACAACGATAGGAAAATGCAGGTCGCCTGGTGGGTAGCCTCTGAACACTTGATCAAACAGGACTCAACACAGCGAATGCTGTGGTGGCACCTGTCCGGCGCGGCTCTGACTATATGGTTAACCAGAAACTGGACAGATCAGCAGATAACAGCAGCGGCTTTCGTCGCCCTTCAGCAGCGGGGCGAGGTATATGGTGGTCACTAGCCAACAAAGCATTGGGGAAGCGCAATGGGAGGCATAAATGCTCAGGCTGTTCCTGTTATTGACTATTTTGTGGTGTGTATTCATATCGACTGCAATGGCGTTTGCACCGGAACGCGTGCTCGCTTATGTACAACGAAGTCGTATCTGGATGTGGTACATGAAAACCATATTCAGTATTACAAGCGAATCCCTTGGTAGTAAAACGGCTGTTCGATGGGTACGCATTCAAGGAGGAATCGGTTTGATTGCGGCACTGCTGGCGCAATATGTCTGGCTTGTTCATCCTGCCTCTAGCCCATAGGCAGCCGTTCAAGGTGGCCATATCCGTTGTCTGACTGCCTCAGTACGTGAAGCTGCCTCTGATCAGAAGCAGCTATTTGCCAGAAGCGATATCAACAGTGCGGCTAGCAGCTGGTTGTTTGACCCGCATCAATCCTATTGATGCGCCCGTTGTCCGACCGGGTCCACAGCCAGTTATACACGTCGTATCCGCCTTCGCACTTGCCTTGCTTTCTGCCCTGGAAGTCGAAAGTCCGCCATGCGCCATTCTGATGTGAAGGTATCCCGAGCACTCTTTGAATATCTATGTCTGTAGAACCTGGCCATAGGTGATTGGCAAATGACACAGGATGCAACTGTGCCGGTAACGCAGGACAGTCACTGCTCGGCCGTGCAGTCTTGAGTTTCTCGGCGACAACACTGGTCACATAGTGGCTGTCCCCGCCCATCTCGGCATTCGAGATGATCCATATCCGCACGCCGACACTTGGCTGGCTGAAGCACAACCAATACACACTTGCACCTGCATCGCCTTGATGTGCGAGGGTGCCAACGGAAGCTTCGCTCATCACCTGCGCTAGCGTTGTTTTCTCGAATTGAATGACCAACGCCCCAAGCGTAGCGCCTTGCGAAGGAGCCTCCTTCAGAGTGGCCGGCCATTCGACCACATCGAATGGGCCCATGGGCGGTGGGACAGCGGCTGTCGCGCTAAAGGCGATGCTGAACGATCCGAAAAATAGCGATGACCGATTCATTGCGCGCCTCCGTTTGACTACCAACACCTCAGATCTTAGTGAACGCGATGAATTTCTGCCCTTCGCGACCGGCTGCAAACGGCCAAAAGCGGTCAATCAACCGATGAAATTTGCCTTGCCCCTCCCTTCAATGTTGTATGTAATCCCACGCACATTCAGTGCATTAAATGGTTCGCAGGATGGACACTAGTTCCCTCACATTTCAACAGTTGTTTCGTCCGGGAAGCTCCTCAAATGGCTGCACCGTGGCCGAACGATTCTCCATCGATTTTCTGATTGACGAACGTTCGTTGCTCAATGCTCTCGTCTTAGCTGATGGTGGTCATTCAGATTTCATGGGCTGTTTCGTCAAGGGCTTCCCGGAGCCAAACAGCCTATCTAACTCTCGCCTACTTTTACGCGAACACGCTGAAACAGAAAGTGGTCGTATACTCCTTTACATCTGCCCCGAGTGCGGCGACATCGGGTGTGGCGCCTACTCAGTATATGTTCGCCAAAACGATGACTGTTTCACTTGGGATTCCTTTGCTTACGAGAACGGCTATGAAGAGCCTCAAATCATAGACGGTGTTGGCCCCTTCACATTTGAGAAGCATGCATATGAGGCAGCTATCACCGATGCTGCGGCTTTCTAAAAGGTAATTCAGCAGCCCTATTGCAGACATCTGCAACGGGCACAATCGGCCGGAAGGAGTCACTGGACACCTCTGCCGTCAGTCGCTAGCCTCAGCCGTCACTGACATTTAGGTGTCTCACAAACTCTTCACATACAGCCAAAAGTCAGGAGCCGGCACACCTATGGCCTACGAACTTCATATTGTCAGACCAATGGAAATAGCTCTTGAAGAATGGCAATCACTTTGCGTAAGTGATCCATCGATGAAGCTAGAAAACGAGTTTGCTCGCAGAAATCCCGTCACCGGTGAAACCATTGTTTCCAGCGGGAAAAACTCAGCAATTTGGACGTCTCCACTAACACAGCAACAGTATCTCTTTGATTATCGCAGGGGGATGATTTCCTTCGTCTACAGCGATGCGGCAATCATTAAGGCCAAGAAAATTGCGAAAGCACTCGCAGGCAGTATTGAAGGAGATGAAGGTGAGGCATATTGAAAATAGCTTGATGACGGATGCTCTCTAGCGTCCTCTCAGCGGATTTCACCTGCTAGCTGCCGACTGGCCGCTATGGGTCGTATGCCGCCCTTCGCAATAAACCGCAATAGCCCAAAAGCAGTCAATTTCGCTCCATTTCGGCTACCCTCACAAAGCGCCACGCAGCAATCACCTTGTGCCAGGCGCCTCGACATTCTTTCGTAAATGCACCGGAGATGTTCCATGCTCAAGCGTACCCTGGCACTGGCCGTCGGCTTGTCCTTGTCTTTTTGCACCCTGCTGGCGCAAGCCGCCGAGACCCTGAAAGTCAGCGCGATTCCTGATGAGGCCCCGACCGAACTGCTGCGCAAGTTCAAGCCGCTTGGCGCCTATCTGGAACAACAATTGGGCATGAAGGTCGAGTTCGTGCCCGTGAGTGACTATCCGGCGGTGGTCGAGGCGCTGGCTACCGATCGCATCGATCTGGCCTGGCTGGGCGGCTTTACGTTCGTGCAGGCACGCCTGAAAACCGGCAATGCCATTCCGTTGGTGCAGCGTGAACAGGACGCCCAATTCACCAGCAAATTCATCACCGCCGACCCAGCCGTCAAGTCCCTCGCCGATCTCAAGGGCAAGACCTTTGCCTTCGGCTCGGTGTCCTCGACTTCCGGCAGTCTCATGCCGCGCTACTTCATGCTCAAGGAGGGCATCAAGCCGGAAACGTACTTTAGCCGCGTGGGGTACTCCGGTGCCCATGACGCCACCGTTGCCTGGGTCCAGGCTGGCAAGGTCGACGCCGGGGTGCTCAACGCCAGCGTGTGGGAAAAACTGGTCGCCGCCGGCAAGGTCGATACCACCAAGGTCAAAGTGTTTTCGACCACCCCTGCGTACTTCGACTACAACTGGACGGTGCGCGGAACCCTCGACCCGGCGCTGGCGGCCAAGATAAAGGCTGCGTTCCTGGCGCTCGATCCGGCGAACCCGAGGGACAAGGAGATTCTGGACCTGCAGGCCGCCAGCCGCTTCATCGAAACCAAGCCTGAGAACTACAAGGGCATCGAGGAAGCCGCACGCGCCGCCGAACTGCTCAAATGACATTGCATCTGACCCAGGTCAGCCTTACCCACGCCAACGGTGTCCAGGCGCTGCGTGGCGTGGATTTGCACATCGGTGCACGCGAACAGGTCGCGATCATCGGCCCGTCCGGCGCGGGTAAGTCGAGCCTGCTCAACCTGTTGGCCACCGCCCTGCGACCGGGCAACGGCGAGCTGCAGGTGCTCGGCGAGCGTGTCTGGCAGCTTTCTGCCCGTCAGCGTCAGCGGCTGCGCGCGCGTATCGGTCTGATTCATCAGGCGCCTCCCCTGCCCCCCCGCCAGCGCGTGGTCACCGCAGTTCTGGCCGGCAAGCTGGGTCAGTGGGGTCTGGGCAAGAGCCTGCTGAACCTGCTGCATCCGCTGGATGTTCCAGGCGCACGCGCGGCATTGGCCAGGCTGGACCTGAGTGACAAGTTGTTCGCGCATTGCCAGCAACTGTCCGGCGGACAGCTACAGCGCGTGGGCATTGCCCGCGTGTTATATCAAGCGCCCGAGGTGTTGCTGGCCGATGAGCCGGTATCGGCCATGGACCCGGTGTTGGCCCAGCACACGCTTTCGGTGCTGTGCCGCCATGCCCGGGAGCAGAACGTCACCCTGGTCGCCAGCCTGCACGCGGTGGAGCTGGCCCTGGCGCACTTTTCGCGCATCATCGGCTTGCGTGATGGACAGATCCTGTTCGACCTTGCGGCCAGCGCCGTCGACCGCGAGCTGCTCGACAAGCTCTACGCCAATGAGCAGTTGCAGTCCTCGCCGATTCCTCCGGCTCCCTTGAGTGTGCAGATCCCCCGATGCTGACGTCTGACACCCGCGATCCGGCCGCCCTGCCCCGTCTGCTGCTCACCCTGCTGGCCCTTGCCTTGCTGTGGCCCGGCATCCGCTTCAGCGAGTTGGACCTCCGTGTGCTGGTGGCGAGTGACAGTCAGAGCGAGATGGGCCGGTTCGTGTCCGCCTTCTGGCCACCGGCCCATGGCGACGAGTTCATCCAGCTGTTGTTGCAAGCCACCCTGCAGACCCTGGCCATCGCCACGGCCGGCATGGCCCTGGCGTTGCTGTTGGCTGTTCCCGCCGGCCTGCTCGCCAGTCGTGCCCTGTCGCTGTCTGCTGCCTCCCGCGCTGGCCACCCGAGCTATTGGGGCCAACTGCTGCGTTGGCCCATACGCGGCTTGCTGATCTTCCTGCGCAGCGTGCCGGAAATCGTCTGGGCCCTGCTGTTCGTGCGCGCCGTCGGCCTCGGTCCGACGGCCGGGGTACTGGCCATTGCCATCACCTACAGCGGCATGTTGGGCAAGGTCTATGCGGAAATTTTCGAGTCGGTCGACCAGCGCCCGGTACACGCGCTACTGCAGTCCGGCAGTGGTCGGCTCGCAGCCTTTTGCTACGGAATCCTGCCCAATGTCGCTGCGGAACTGCTGTCGTACACGGTGTACCGCTGGGAATGCGCAATCCGCGCCTCGGTGGTGATGGGCTTCGTCGGAGCCGGCGGCCTGGGCCAGCAAATGGATTTGTCGTTGCGCATGTTCGCCGGTGGTGAAGTGGCCAGTCTGTTACTGACGTTCCTCGTCCTGGTGCTGCTCGCCGATCAACTCAGCCGCCTGCTGCGCTGGAGGCTGACATGAATCGCCTGTTCAACCTGGCACTGCTCCTGTGCATCGGCGCAGCGGTCATCGCCTCGTTCAACTACCTGGGCATCGACCTCGGCGAGCTCGGCGGCGCCGGCAACCTGAAGCAGATGGGCGCGTATGCGCAGCGTTTTCTCAGCCCGGACCTGAGCCCGGGCCATCTGCAAGCCATCGGCCACGGCGCCCTGGAAACCCTGGCCATGTCGGCCCTTGGCACCCTGCTCGCGGCGGTGTTCGGCCTGTTACTGGCATTGCCCGCAGCCGGGCGCTACGGCTGGCCTTTGCAGAGCGCGTCACGCCTGGTGCTCAACGCCTTGCGCGCGGTGCCGGAACTGGTATGGGCCGCGCTGATGGTCCTGGCCGCCGGGCTCGGCCCCAACGCCGGCACCCTGGCCTTGGCCCTGCACACCACCGGCGTGCTCGGCCGGTTGTTCGCCGAAGCACTGGAAAACACCCCACCAGAACCGGCCGACGCCATCCGTTTGCAGGGCGCCAATACCGTATGGGCGTTCTGTTACGGCACGCTGCCCAACCTGTTGCCACAGCTACTGGCCTACATCCTGTACCGCTGGGAAAACAACATCCGCATGGCCAGCGTGCTCGGCTTCGTCGGCGCCGGTGGTTTGGGGCAAATGCTCTATGTCAGCCTCAGCCTGTTCCAGGAAGCTCAAGCCAGCACGGTTATTCTGGCGATGCTGTTATTGGTCTTGGCCGTCGATACATTGAGTAGCTGGAGCCGTCAGCGTTGGGTCAAGGCTTGAGCCAGGAAAGTCGGCGCCCTTAACCCACACTTTGTTACCGCATACCCCAGCCCGGTGTAAAAACCTGCTTAGGTAACAGCCCCGCGGGCTGCCTCCCCCCAGCGTTCACCTGCCTGCCAAGCCCATCCCAGAGCGCCGTAAGCGCTTTCTCAAACGCCCGATCGGCGAATTGGCCGGGTGATTGCATATGCTTGTCTGTACAAGTACTTGCGTGTGCATAGGACATTTCGCAACGCAGTACACGCGCTCTTGCGGCACAAGCGCTTTCGATGGTCCCTGGGAATAAAATAATGAAAAAAGCATTTCTCACTCTTTCTGCATTGGCTTTGTGTGTGGCTGCCGGTTCTGCGCTGGCCAAGGAGTACAAGGAGTTGCGCTTTGGCGTCGACCCCTCTTATGCGCCGTTCGAATCCAAGGCCGCCGACGGCGGCCTGGTGGGCTTCGACATCGACCTGGGCAACGCGATCTGCGCGGAGCTGAAGGTCAAGTGCAAGTGGGTTGAAAGCGACTTCGACGGCATGATTCCCGGCCTCAAGGCCAACAAGTTCGATGGCGTGATCTCTTCCATGACCGTCACGCCGGCGCGTGAGAAAGTCATCGATTTCTCGAACGAGCTGTTCTCTGGCCCGACCGCGCTGGTATTCAAGAAAGGCGCGGCCATCGGCACCGATCCGGCCTCCCTCAAGGGCAAGAAAATCGGCTACGAGCAAGGCTCCATCCAGGAAGCCTACGCCAAGGCCGTGCTGGACAAGGCCGGGGTAGAGACCCAGGCCTACGCCAACCAGGACCAGGTGTACGCTGACTTGATCTCCGGACGCCTCGATGCCTCGATCCAGGACATGCTGCAAGCCGAACTGGGCTTCCTGAAGTCGCCACCAGGCGCCGACTTCCAAGTCAGCGAGCCGGTCGAAAATCCCCTCCTTCCAGCCAAGACCGCCGTGGGTCTCACCAAAGGCAACGTCGAGCTCCAGGCCTTGCTGAACAAAGCTATCAAGGCACTGCACGACAATGGCACCTATGTGGCCGTCCAGCAGAAGCACTTTGGCGATCTGAATCTCTACAGCGACAAATAATGACCCTGCGCCCATTTCCGGATGGGCTCTTCTTTGATTGACGTAGGGCTGCTCAATGTTAGAAAACCTATTGCAGATTCTTGGGCTGTCAGACTTTAGCCTCAAGGGTTTCGGCCCGCTGTTGCTGCAAGGCTCCTGGATGACGGTCAAATTATCCTTTCTGTGCTTGCTGGTGAGCGTTGGCCTGGGCCTGATCGGCGCCAGCGCCAAGCTTTCGAAATCGGCACTACTGCGTGTCCCTGCGCAGGCCTACACCACGCTGATTCGCGGGGTGCCGGACCTGGTGCTGATGCTGCTGATCTTCTACAGCCTGCAAACCTGGCTGTCCTCGTTTACCGACTTCATGGAATGGGAATACGTCGAGATCAACCCCTTTAGCGCCGGGGTCATTACCCTGGGCTTCATCTACGGGGCTTATTTCACCGAAACCTTCCGTGGCGCCATCCTTGCCGTACCGCGAGGGCAGATGGAAGCGGCTACCGCCTACGGCCTGACCCGCGCCCAGCGCTTCCGCCTGGTGGTCTTCCCGCAAATGATGCGTTTTGCCCTGCCGGGCATCGGTAATAACTGGATGGTGATCCTCAAGGCCACCGCGCTGGTGTCGATCATCGGCCTGGCCGATCTGGTCAAGGTGGCCCAGGACGCGGGCAAGAGCACCTATCAGTTGTTCTTCTTCCTGATTCTGGCCGCCTTGATCTATCTGGTGATCACCACCGTTTCGAACTACGTCTTGCGCCGGATGGAAATCTTCTACGCCGCAGGCACCCGGGAGGCCGTGCGATGATCGAGCTACTGCAGGAATACTGGAAACCTTTCCTGTTCCAGGACGGCAATCACATCACCGGGCTGGCCATGACCCTTTGGCTGCTCAGTGCTTCGATCTTCTTCGGCTTCGTGATGTCGATCCCGCTGTCGATTGCCCGGGTCTCGAGCAATGTCTGGGTGCGCTGGCCGGTGCAGTTCTACACCTACCTGTTTCGCGGTACGCCGCTCTATATTCAGCTGCTGATCTGTTACACCGGCATTTACAGCCTGGCCGCGGTGCGGGCTCAGCCAGTACTGGATGCGTTCTTTCGCGACGCGATGAACTGCACCATCCTCGCCTTCGCCCTGAACACCTGCGCCTACACCACGGAGATCTTCGCCGGGGCGATTCGCAGCATGAACCACGGTGAAGTCGAAGCGGCCAAAGCCTACGGGCTGACCGGCTGGAAGCTGTACACCTACGTGATCATGCCGTCCGCCCTGCGTCGCTCGCTGCCTTACTACAGCAACGAAGTGATTCTGATGCTGCACTCGACCACCGTAGCCTTCACCGCGACCATCCCGGACATCCTGAAAGTCGCGCGGGACGCCAACTCGGCGACCTTCCTGACCTTCCAATCGTTCGGCCTCGCCGCGTTGATCTACCTGGCAGTCACGTTCTCCCTGGTCGGCCTGTTCCGCCTGGCTGAACGCCGTTGGTTGTCTTTCCTCGGCCCGGCTCACTAATTCAGGATGCTTGTTCATGTACAAACTGACCGTTGAAAACCTGCACAAAAGTTACGGCAACCATGAAGTCCTCAAGGGCGTTTCGCTGAACGCCAGGACCGGCGATGTGATCAGCCTGATCGGCGCCAGTGGTTCGGGCAAGAGCACCTTTCTGCGTTGCATCAACTTCCTGGAAACACCCAACGACGGCGCCATGAGTCTGGACAACCAGCCGATTCGAATGGTCCATGACCGCCACGGCATGCGCGTGGCCGATGCCAACGAACTGCAACGCATCCGCACTCGCCTGGCGATGGTATTCCAGCACTTCAACCTGTGGAGCCACATGACGGTGCTGGAAAACATCACCATGGCTCCACGCCGGGTGCTGGGTGTCAGCAAGAAGGACGCAGAGGATCGCGCCCGGCGCTACCTGGACAAGGTCGGTTTGCCGGCACGGGTTGCTGATCAATACCCGGCGTTTCTCTCGGGTGGTCAGCAGCAACGGGTCGCCATTGCCCGTGCCCTGAGCATGGAACCGGAGATCATGCTGTTCGACGAGCCGACGTCAGCCCTGGACCCGGAACTGGTGGGCGAAGTGCTCAAGGTGATCCAGGGGCTGGCCGAAGAAGGCCGCACCATGATCATGGTGACCCACGAAATGAGCTTTGCGCGAAAAGTGTCGAACCAGGTGCTGTTCCTGCACCAGGGGCGGGTCGAAGAGCAAGGTGCGCCCGAGGACGTATTGGGCAACCCCAAGAGCGAGCGCCTGCAGCAATTCCTCAGCGGCAACCTGAAGTAACCGGAGCGCCTTCGAGCGACCGCTGGGTTGCTCGAAGGCGCTGGCTCAACCTGATAATCCATCCCTCCCGCCCTCTACTGAGCAGCTGAACTCATTCTTCCTGCAGCCCTGCCATACTGTTCAGCATGACCCGTGCAACTTTCCGCTTCTACGAGGAGCTCAACGATTTCCTGCCGGCCGAGCGACGGCGGCAGTCCTTTACTTGCGAGTGCGCGCGAGGGGCGACGGTCAAGCACATGATCGAGGCGCTCGGGATACCGCACACCGAGGTCGAGATGGTGCTGCTCAATGGCGAGTCGGTGGGCTTCGAGCGGGTGATCTTCGACGGTGACCGGTTGGCGGTGTATCCCAAGTTCGAAGCGCTGGACATCAGTCCGTTGCTCAAGGTTCGTACGCAACCTTTACGGGTGCTGCGCTTCGTCGCTGATGCGCACCTTGGCGGATTGGCCAGTCTGCTGCGCATGAGCGGCTTCGACACCCTCTACGACAATGGCTTCGACGATGCCGAGATCGCCGAAATCGCCGCGCAGCAAGGACGCATCGTGCTAACCCGCGACCGCGAACTGCTCAAGCGGCGGATCATCAGCCACGGCTGTTACGTGCATGCCCTGAAACCGTCGCTGCAGCTGCGCGAATTGTACGAGCGCCTCGACCTGGCGCGTAGCGCGCGCCCCTTCAGCCTGTGCCTCCATTGCAACCTGCCGCTACACGAGATCAGCCCGGAACTGGCCCGGCCGCAAGTGCCGCCACGCGTTGGCGTCCTCTATTCGCACTTCCTGCGCTGTGACGCCTGCCAACGGATTTACTGGGAGGGTTCGCACTGGCGCGGCATGTGTGCGCTGTTGGCACCTCTACTGGACCGATAGTCGAGCGCATCGGCTCGGTTGCATGGTCAGGGACAACTGGCTTTTGCATCAGATGGATAACGGCCAGAAGCAGTCCTTCGAATGACAGTCAGCGGTGAGAATGAACGGCTTTGCTCGAACGAAAGACCAGGTAACTTGCCACCACCAGCACCCATGCAGCAATACCGCCATACAGCATCACCCAGCCAAACCCATGCGCCAAAGCTGCGTTGGCGACATCGACCGGAATCGTGATCCCTTGGCCAGTCGGCACCAACACGGCAGAGTTGCCGGCCGAAATATTCTCCGCCAGCCATCTCAGTTGCCCATCATCGGGCGAGCCAGACAACTGGTTGCGCAGGGAAGACAGGATACCTTCCACCAAGATGAATCCCATCAGCGCGATATTGATTGCAAGGCTGATCATGCGAGCGCTGATATCGATGCCCGATGCCATGCCGGCACGTTCACTGGGCACCGATCCGGTGGTGGTATTGGTCACAGGTGTATTGGTCAGCCCCAGTCCGATTCCGGCGATCAGACAGCCTGGAAGCATCGTCAGCCAGCTGGCGTGCGCGACACTGCTGCCCCATTTCATCAGCAGGAACCCCAATCCTATGGTGAACAAACCTGCGGGAATCACCACGTCAGGTCGATAGCGCAGCGCCAGCCGTTCACCTAACGGGGGAACAACCAGCGTCGGCAGCGTATAGGCCAGCAGTGCCAGACCGGTGCCGACACTGGCGTAGCCCAGGCTATTTTGAAAGTACAGCGGCAGGTAAATCATGAACGGCCAGAAGCTGAAGTTCATGCCTGCCGACCCTAGCAAGGCACCCGAGAAGCGACGGATGCGCAATACCGAGAAGTCGAACATCGGATCGACATAGCGTCGCTGCGCAACGACAAAGACGATAAAGCTGAGCATTGCCACAACCAGACAAGTGATGGCCGAACCGCTGGAGAAACCCTCCCCCGCGCCCTGGGTGATGAACCAGGAAAGGCCAAACACTGCCAGTGACAGCGAAATAATGCCCAACACATCCAGCCTGCGACGCTGCGGATCACGTGACTCATCGACACCGGCGATCACCAGCACCAGCGCGAGCACGGCAATGGGCGCATGCACCAGAAACACCCATTCCCAACTCGACAACGCCACGATAACGGCGCCGATTATCGGGCCAAACCCCAAACCGATACCGAACACGATTCCCCAGGCACTGAACGCTTTTCCGCGCGCAACTCCCGACTGGAACCGGTGAGACAGCACGGCCACCTGACAGATCAGCATGGCACCACCGGACATACCTTGCAGGAAACGGTTTGCGATCAACACACTGGCGCTTTGTGCCCATCCACAGCCCAGTGAGGTAATGCCGAAAAGCACCAGGCTGATGACAAACACTCGCTTGCGCCCATACCGATCCGCCAATGTGCCGGTGGCCATCAGCACCGTGGTGCAGGCGATGGTGTAGGCATTCATGATCCACTGCATATCTTTGAAATCGCTGTGCAGAACCGATTCAAGAGTCGGCAGGATTGCCGGCACGCTCGAGATTTCCAAGCCGAACATCAGCGACGCCAGGCACACGGCGGCGATGGTGAAAATATCCTTTTGCGAAGAAGAGAACTGCATCGTGATCTTCCAGATCAAGTTGATGGGCACTGGCAAGACCGCTCTGAACGCCGTCAGGAGTAGAGACGCGATAGCCTCGCCAGCGTCACCCGGCACAAGTCCAAGTGACCGGCCGCATTCTGGAAGCAATTAAAAAATGACAGAAATGATTTAATTTCGTAGGTTTTATTAATATTCGTCATGAGTTGACTTAATGGACTTCGACCCAGCTCTGTTGCGTGCTTTTGTCGCGATCAAGGACACCGGTAGTTTCACTCGTGCCGCAGAGCGGCTGCATTTGAGCCAGTCAGCGATCAGTCATCAGATCCGGCGTTTGGAAGAACAGGTCGGTACCACGCTATTGGTACGCACTACCCGACGTTTGACACTGACGGAAGATGGTGAAGATTTTCTGCGCCATGCCGAACAAATCCTCAGAGCACAAGACGCCCTCTCCCGACGTTTCGAAGCGTCGTCGGTATTCGGGGCCGTGCGCTTCGGTGTGCCAGAAAACTTTATCGGCGACGGCCTGCCGCCGTTACTGACTCGGTTCGCCAGACAATTTCCCGCCGTACGCCTGGATGTAACCGTCGGCACCTACCTCGATCTGCGCGCACTGGTTGATGCCGACGGGCTCGATCTGGCCGTGGTCATGGCATTGCCGGGCAGCCAGGCCGGCGGTACCGTGCTGCGCGAAACCCGGTTTGTCTGGGCCGCTGCGCAGAATTTCGAATTTACCGGCGATGCCCCTTTGCCACTGGCGTTTGCCCCAGCACCCTGCTTGCACCGCCAGGTGGCCGTAGATGCGTTGGAGAGTTCCACCGTAGATTGGCGGGTCGCCTTTACCTCTCCAAGTCAACAAGGACTGAGAGCGGCGGTATTGGCGGGACTTGCCGTCACCGCTCTACCGCTGGGCGATCTAGAGCCTGGCATGGTGGTCATTGACGGCCAACATGGCCTGCCACCGCTGCTGGATGCTGATTTCAGACTGATATGGAGTGTCACGGGAAAGACGCCCGCGGCCAATGCATTTGGACAACTGCTGGTGGAGATGTCTGAGTTGCCATCGATCTAGAACAAACTGACTACCATTGGCATTTCAGGTAAGTGCCCTGCTCTTAGAACACTCATTTGCGTAATGAACACCGTCCACAGGACTCGCGAGGAAACACATGATTGATGGTTCCGCCGTTTTGACAGTCTTTTTGGTCTACTTGGCCGGCGTCGTTATCCCCGGGCCAAATTTCGTTGCGGT